>JBIKKK010000211.1:0-3606 GCA_044360385.1 Candidatus Nanopelagicales bacterium | reverse complement strand
CGCGCCTTGGCCGGGAGCTTGGACCAGGGCGTCGCCGTATCGATGCCCATCTCGTCTGCCAGCGCCTCGATGAGCCGCTGGAAATAGTCGGTGACATGACCGCCTGACCACGGTGCGATGGCCCCCTCGTCGAGACTGAGGCTCGGATCCGGCACGACCAGCTCGGGATCGACCTCCATCCTCGTGCCCAGGCCCGTGCACTCGGGGCAGGCTCCAAAGGGCGAGTTGAAGGAGAAAGAACGCGGCTCTAGTTCCTCGAAGGACAGGTCGTCGTCGAGGCACGCGAGGTGTTCGCTGTAGGTCCGCTCCCGACCCGGATCACCCTCGGGGAGATCTACGAGTTCGGCGATGACCAGGCCCCCCGACAGTCGCAGGGCCGTCTCCACGGAGTCGGCGAGGCGGCGACGCGCGGATGCTTTGGATACGGCCCGGTCGACGACCACCTCGATGGTGTGTTTCTCCTGCTTCTTGAGCGCGGGCACGTCTTCCAGCGCCTGCACCACGCCATCGACGCGCACGCGCGCATAGCCCTGGGCCTGCAATTGGCGGAAGAGATCGGCGTACTCCCCCTTGCGCTCACGCACGACCGGGCTCAGCACCTGGAAGCGCGTCCCGTCGGGGAGCTCGAGGAGTCGGTCGACAATCTGCCCCGGCGTCTGGCGGGCAATGGGCTTGCCGCACTCGGGGCAGTGTGGCTTGCCGATGCGGGCGAAGAGCAGGCGCAGGTAGTCGTAGACCTCGGTGATGGTGCCCACGGTCGAACGCGGATTGCGTGAGGTTGACTTCTGGTCGATCGACACCGCAGGTGACAAGCCCTCGATGAAGTCGACGTCGGGCTTATCCATCTGGCCGAGGAACTGCCGGGCGTACGCCGACAGGCTCTCGACGTAGCGCCGCTGCCCCTCGGCGAAGATCGTGTCAAAGGCGAGACTGGACTTGCCGGAGCCCGACAGGCCCGTGAAGACGATGAGGGCATCGCGAGGCAGGTCGAGGGACACGTCCTTGAGGTTGTGCTCCCGGGCCCCGCGCACGACAAGACGGTCCGACACAGGGGCAGGCTAGCCGTAGGGTGAGACGGTGACCTACTCAGGAGACGTCCGGGTCGGCGGACCCGCCGACGTGCGTGAACTGCCAGGAATCGTGCTGTCCAAGCTGGCCGTGGGCCCCATGGACAACAACTCCTACCTCCTGCGCTGCCGGGAGACGGGCGAGCAGGTGCTCATCGACGCCGCAGCCGATCCCGAGGCCCTGCTGGAGCTCATCGGACCCGACGGCCTCGAGGCGGTCGTCACGACCCATCGCCACGCGGATCACTGGCAGGCGCTGGGAGCCGTCGTGGCCGCGACCGGGGCCACGACGGTGGCCGGGCGTCACGATGCGGAGGGAATCCCGGTCTCGACGGACGTCCTGCTCGACGACGGCGATGAGCTGGCCTTCGGCTCCGTCGTGCTCCGTGCGATCCACCTCGTGGGCCACACCCCCGGATCGATCGCCCTTCTCTACGACGACCCGGAGGGGCAACCGCACCTCTTCACGGGCGACTGCCTCTTCCCAGGGGGTGTGGGCAAGACGGCAGGGACCGAGGACTTCTCGTCCCTGTACGCCGGAGTCGTGTCGAAGCTCTTCGACGTACTCCCCGACGAGACCTGGGTCTATCCCGGGCATGGCGATGACACCACCATCGGCCGGGAACGCCCCTCTCTCGCCGAGTGGGCCGCTCGCGGCTGGTAGGCCGCGCCGCGAGGATCACCATCCGACACGGTCTTTGACCCGGGCTTCCCGACTGAGCGCCGCAGCAACGGCAGTTAACATCCGGTCATGGTTCCGCTGCGCACGGCCACCGCCGAGGACATTGATGCGCTCTCTGCCACAGTCGCAGCGGCCTTCGCACGTGAAGCCGGCTGGGGATACATGCTCGGTCCGGGCAACGTGGATGGGATGCGCGCCTTCGCTCGCGCACTCCTCATCCCCCAAGTCCGACGAGGGACGGTGTGGGCCACCAACGACTGTCTATCCCTCGCCATGTGGCAGCGTCGAACGACGGACCTGCCTCTGGACGAGGATCACCGATCAATATGGGCCGAATGCCGCGCCGAGATCGGCGAGGAAGCATGGCAGCGCATCGACACCTACGACGCCACTGTCGACGCAGCCGCACCCACCCGTCCGTACTGGTATCTCGAGGTGCTGGCCAGCCATCCCGACGTCCAAGGTCATGGCCGCGCAACCGCGCTACTGCAACCCGGCCTCGAGATCGCCGACGCCAACGGGTGGGACTGCTGGCTCGAGACGTCAGTCCTCGCAAACAAGGACTACTACGAGGCACGCGGATTCACCGAGAGCCGCGAGTTCGTGGTGCCGGGGGGACCGACGACATGGTGGATGCGGCGCCCGTCTGGCCTCTAGCTCGGCGGGGGTGGCCGCCGGGCGGACCACCCCGTTATCGAGGCTTACGGTCGCTCAGAAGCCTCGATAGCCGGGCCCTTCGGATGCGCATGCGCGCGCAACGCGGATGACCGGGACATGGTGGCCCGCCTCCGCTGTGCCATCAGGATCGAAGCCTCGCTTCTCGTAGAACGAGCGTGCCCTCGCGTTGGCCTCGCTCACCCAGAGGCTCACGGGAGAGTCCGAGGGCACCATGCCCATCAGTGCTGAGCCGATCCCCGTGCCCCACAGCGCAGGATCGACGTACAACGTGTAGAGCTCGATCTGTCCTTGCCGATCCTCGTCGCGCGACGACCCGAAGGCGATGAAGCCGACCACGCGTCCGTGATCCTCGGCAACCCACAGCTCGCCGCCGCCCTCATCAAGGAAAGTCGTCCAGTGCTCGGTGCGCTGCTCGCGGGTGCGCCGAGTCGGCAGGTCCAGCCCCTCCTTGGCGGCATCCCAGGAGTCCAGGTGCACCTGCGCCACCGCGGGCACGTCGGCGGTCGTCGCTTTGCGGATGAGCACGATGCGAGTCTTGCAGAACTAGGCGGATCCGCCATCGCCGTCGTGGGGCTTCGGCTTCGTGATGGTCCCGGCGTGGGCTGTCGCCGTCGGGTCCTTGCGCACCTTGATCCACGACGCCAGGGTGACGATGATGAGAATGGCCGCGATCACGCCCAGGGAAAAGACCGTGGGAATCTTGGGGATGTCGTTGTTGACCTCGTGAGCGAAGGTGAGGATCAACTTGAAGCCGATGAAGACGAGGATGATCGCCAATCCCATGGACAGGTAGATCAGTTTGCTCAGCAGCCCCTTGAGCAGGAAGTAGAGCGCTCGCAGGCCGAGGAGCGCCGCGGCGTTGGCCGTGAAGACGAGGTAGGGCTCCTGGGTGACGCCGAAGGTCGCCGGGATTGAGTCCAGGGCGAAGAGCAGATCTGTCGACGCGATAGCCACCATGACGAGAAGCAGCGGCGTCGCCATGCGCTTCCCGTCGATCTTCACGAAAAGCTTGGTGTCGTGGTAGTCCGGCGTGATGGGGTACCAGCGCCGCACCGTGCGCACAACGAGGTTGTCCTTGGGCTCGGGGTCGGCGTTGCGGTGCCGGAAGAGCTGGATCCCGGTCCAGATGAGGATGGCGCCGAAGATCACGAAGGTGAAGGAGAATGCCGCCAGCGCCGC
>JBIKKK010000210.1:0-3612 GCA_044360385.1 Candidatus Nanopelagicales bacterium | reverse complement strand
AATGCCACGCGCGTCCAGGCGATCCTGCGTGGACCAGCAAGCTACTTCGACAACTGGCAGACGCCCACGAGGGCGCCGCAGGCCAAGGCGGGCATGCGCCCGATGACCCCCGATGGCATGCCGATCATCGGTCTGCTTCCTGGCACGGCGAACGCCTATGTCTCCGGCGGCCACGGCATGCTCGGAGTCACCCTCGGGCCCGGCACCTCGCGGGGGCTCGCGGACGAGATTCTCGGCAGAGGTGTGCCGCCACGCCTCCTGCCGTTCAGCCCCACTCGATTCGCCCGGCGCGTCAAGCCGATGCCGGCCCTCACCCCCGCGGGAGCGCATCAGTGAGCATCACCGGCATCCTCGTCGCCCTGGTCACGCCCTTCACGGCGGACTACCGGGTGGACGACGCGGGGATCCAGCGTCACGTCGATCGCATGGTGGCCGCAGGTATCCACGGGCTGGTGCCCCTCGGCACGACGGGTGAATTCACGACGCTGACGCACGAAGAGCGACGCCATGTCACCGACGCGGTCATCGAGGCGGCGGCAGGACGCATCCCCGTCTTGCCGCATACGGGAGCGCAGTCGACCGAGGAGACCATCGCACTCAGTCGCCACGCACAGGAGGCCGGTGCGGCTGGCGTGATGATCGTGCCGCCGTACTACGACCCGCTGCGCCTGCACGAACTCCACGCGCACCTCACCGCGGTCGGCGAGGCCATTGACATCCCGATCGTCTACTACAACGTCCCGGGCGCGACCGGACTGCGCCTTTCCCCGGCAGAGCTCGCCGGACTCGGCGACATCCCCCGTGTCGACTACATCAAGGACACGAGCGGTGACTTCTCGTCGGTGACCGCGATGCTCATCGGCTACGCCGACAAGATCACGGTGTTCAACGGCTGGGACACACTCACCTTCGGTGCGCTCGCGACCGGCGCGAAGGGCTCGGTCTGGGGCATGGCCAACCTGCTCCCCGAGCAGGCCGTGCGGCTCTACGACGCGCTCGCAGTCAAGGGCGATCTCACGGAGGGCCGACGCCTTTGGGCGGGGCTCTGGCCGGTCAACGACATCCTCGAGTCGCACAACTACGTAGCGGCGATCAAGGGGGGCCTCGAGGAGATCGGTGAGTCCGCGGGTCCCACGCGCGCACCCATCCGACCCATCACGGCCGAGGCCCGCGCCGAGCTCGGCGCCGCGCTGCGGCATGCTCAGGGCCTGTGACGCTGCGTCTCACCGCCATCGAGGCCCACGCCGAGGGTGAGCCGGGGCGGGTCCTCGTCGACGTGGACCATCTTGTCCCGGGTGACACGATCGAGGAGCGCTTCGCCTACGCTGCGCGCGAACTCCACGGTCTGCGCCGCCTCGTGCTGCACGAGCCGCGTGGCTATCCGGGACTGTGCGCGGTTCTCGCGCTCACGCCGTCCGATCCGCGCGCGGATGTCGCGATCATCGTCATGGAGCAGGGTGCGTTCACGCCGATGTCCGGCAGCAACACCATCTGCACGGTGACGGCACTGCTCGAGACAGGTCGGATCCCGATGGTGGAGCCGGTGACGACGGTGACCCTGGAGACGGCGGTCGGGCTCGTCACGGTGGATGCGCGGTGCGCCGAGGGCAAGGTGCTCGACGTCACGATCCGCAACGTGCCTGCGTTCCCCGTCCATCTGGGCGTGCCGTTGGAGATTCCTGTGGATCCCCGCGTTGAGCCGGGCACGGAGTGGGGCCAGACGCGCATCGTCCCAGTCGACGTGGCTTTCGGCGGGCAGTTCTTCGTCCTCGCTCGCGCGCAGGATCTCGGGGTCGGGCTCAATGCCGGTGACACGCAGGCGCTTTTGAGCGTGGGAGCTCGACTCAAGCTCGCGGTCAACCGCCAGTACCCGGTCGTGCATCCACTCAATCCGGAGATCGACTCGGTCAACCTCGTGATGATCACCGGTCCATCGCCCGCACTGGGAATCGACGGACGCAATGCCATGGTGATGGCGACGGACATGCTCTCCGATGACCCGGCCACATGGATGGGCGCCCTTGATCGCTCACCGTGCGGCACCGGCACCTGCGCGCGGATGGCGTGCATGCATGCACGCGGGGAATTGGAGCTCGACCAGCCTTTCGTGCACCAGGGCATGCTCGACACGACATTCACCGGCCGCCTCATCGGCGAGACGACCGTCGGCGACTACGCCGCGGTGATGCCGACCATCACCGGACGCGGGTGGGTGACGGGGCGGAGCGAGTGGCTGCTGGACGACTCCGACCCCTTCCCCGAGGGCTACACGATCGGGGACATCTGGCCGGTGTGAGCCCCATCTGTGACCGGCCAAGTGCTACCGCCCCGGAACCCTTTGCGTGAGGATGGCGTCCCAGCCGTGACTATCCAGGAGGATTCATGCGCCAACTTCCCTTGATCGGCACGGCATTGATCGCGAGCGCTCTCGCCCTGAGTGCGTGTGGCGGTGGCGCGACCGCGGGGGGTGACCCTCAGTCGCTCATCGACACGGGGTACGCCGTCACGACGATCACCGTCGATGGCACTCAACGCGAGGTGCTCGGCCCGGTGGAGATCGCCTTCACCGCGGACAGCATCAGCGTGATGACGCCCTGCAATGGCATGTCCGGCCCGGTGACCTACTCCGAGTCCTCCCTCACGGTGGGTGCTCTCGCCCAGACGAAGATGGGTTGCGAGACCGCGCTCATGGAGCAGGACCAGGTCATCGCAGATGCACTGGCCGCCAATCCGACGTGGCAACTTGCGGGCGAGCAGCTCACGCTCACCGGCGGCAGCACGACCATCGTTGGCGACAACCTCCTCCAGGAGGTTACGCCTTAGGAGGCGTACTCTCGACGTAGTCAGCGCGGGAGGTGCAAGCGTGGGTGTGATCAGCCCGATCGCGCCTCCCCTTGCGGGGCCCGCGCTCTTCGACCAGGACTGGCTCTCGCTCTTCTTCATGCACTGGGCGGTGGATCCGGCGGACGTGGCACCTTTCATGCCCCGGGGCGTGCGCCCGGACGAGTTCGACGGGGCGACGTACGTCGGTCTCGTGCCCTTCCGCATGGTCGATGCGGGGCTCGGCCGTCGGCATCCGACGACGTACCTCGGTACCTTCCTCGAATGCAATGTGCGGCTCTACTCCGTCGACGACGAGGGTCGCCACGGCGTTGTCTTCCGCAGTCTCGAGGCCACGCGATGCTTCACGGCGATGTCGGCCCGTTGGGGGTACCGACTGCCCTACACCTGGGCGCACATGCACGTGAAGCAGCGCGGCGAGCGCTGGTGGTGGCACTCCGATCGCCGCTATCCGCGCGGCGGGGGATCGCTGCGGCTCACCGTCGACGTCGGCGAGCCAGTCGAACCGACCGAACTCGAGGTCTTCTACACCGCACGCTGGGGACTGCATTCCACCCTTGCTGGGCGCACCCTGTGGACGCCCAACGAGCATGAGCCCTGGGCGCTCCGCGAGGCGCACATCGTGGAACTCGAGGAAGATCTCATCGCGCGAGCCGGTCTGCGCGTGCCGGGGGAGCCCACGCAGCGGGTCCTCTACTCCCCCGGTGTGCACACGACCTTCGGCCTGCCCATCATCGTGGCGTGACGCTCCTGGGATGCCGCGATGGGCGG
>JBIKKK010000209.1:0-3628 GCA_044360385.1 Candidatus Nanopelagicales bacterium | reverse complement strand
TCGTCGAGGACGAGGTCGTGGCCGACGCGGTCGTCGAGGAGACTGTCGCCGCTGCACCGGCCGTGGTGCCCGCGAACGTGCACTCCTCCGCGGAGCTGCTCGAGGCGATCACCGGCACCGCATCCGACGCTCCGCTGTGCATGACCTGCGGCGTCAAGATGCGCCCCGCCGGCTCGTGCTACGTCTGCGAAGGCTGCGGGAGCACCTCCGGCTGCAGCTGATGTAGACACTCCCTGAGTGTTGGTGGGCCCCGCAACCGAGGTCGGTTGCGGGGCCCACTGCATTTTCGTGAGCGCTAGTTGCCGGAGTTGAGTCGGGCTGCGCCCGAGGCCTACGATCGCCCACCGACGGGAGCGCCACTACGGTTTGTGGGGTGGGGTGACATATGGCGACGGTCTGTTTTTTGCCGTCTCATGCACCGGCACGGATGAAAGGGTGATGACGCCAGGGTGCTTCACGGGTCCGTGACGCCCCTAGAGGACGAACACCGGCCTGAGCGCTCGCCCCATCGGCGTCAACCGGCATGAGCCTGTCTGCGCCAGTGCGCTGGACTTGCCGGGCACGTGCTGGCAACCTTCAGGGATGAAATCGACGTTGCGTCCTGTCCTGGCTGTGTCTGCGGCGATTGCCCTGGCCGTGCCTGTCGTGATCGCTGGACCTGCTCAGGCGGGTACCTACCGGCCGGTGGGTGAGCGCACTCTGGCGAATTCCTCGATGAGCGCCGCGGACATCCCGCGCTGGATGCGTCATGGCAGCACGCCGCGCGTCGAGCGCGTCTTCAATGAAGGCCGCAAGGCTGCCCGTCCGGACTTGTGTCCGCAAGAAGACGGCGTTTATGTCGTGGGTATGCGTCCTCAGCAGTCGATGGCGTCCGCAGCGATCACCCGAGAGGATGAGGCATCGGGTCGAGGCACGCTGATCGAGTCGGTGATCTTCCAGTACCGCACCCGGTCGGATGCCGAGCGCGCTTGGGCTGACCTGAATGCGCGAGCCCGCACCTGTCCGAGTTATGTCCAGGAGGAAGCATCGGATATGGGTCGTGGACGGGTGGAGGTCAACACCCGCGTGGGGACCTTGCGGAATGTCTTCGGCACCCCTGGCCTGGAAGTGGTCACCGACTACACCTCGGATATCACGTTCTTCGATGTCAATTGGTTGATGATGGCCGATCAGCACGCGAACTATTACCTGGCGGGCACGTCCATTGTGGGAGTGCGGTACGCCAACGTCATGGGCCAGAGCCTCGGGGTAGGCCGTGTGACGCAGGGATTCGTCCAGACGATGGCGATCGTGCTCGCCCAGCGGGTGGAGAGTCGTAGCTCGCGGTAGGAACGGCCTGATAGGGTGACCGGCGGTGCTAGGGGGTCGGAAACGGGGCGGACCTGACGACCCAGCCACTCTCCCTAATCGGACACAGCACAGCGGCGGCCGTCCAGATCGGATGCTGTGAGCGGGCCCTAACCCCGCCTCGACCTCAGACGAACGCGACTTCAGATGAGGACGTCCCCCAGGGACCCCACGACTGTGGCCACGGCGGCGTCGCACGCCTCATGCCACTTCACGCTCAGCGTGCCCTTCTTGGGGGCCCCCATGAACGTCACCGGCTTCATGTAGCTGGCGTTGACGCTCACCTGCGTGCCACCGTCGATGGCGTGGAAGTCCACATCGACGGAGATCGGGTAGGCATCCGAGTCGCTGACCATCATGGCGATGGCGATGTCGGAGGAAACGGTGCCATAGACGAAGAGCGCGACCTCGCCGTGCTCGGCATGGATGTCCGCCCCGTGGTCGGCGATGCCGGTGTAGCCGCCTGCCGTGAGAGCGGCGAGCACGCGATCATGCGCCTCCTGCGGTGGCACCGTGACCGCAAAGGACTTGGCAGCCGTAATGGGCGGAAACATCTTGCCGAGGAAAGACACCGAAACCCCCTGAGTGAGTGAAGCGACTTCCGGAGAGTCAAGCAGCATCCGAAGAGCGAAGTCAAAGGTCGTGACACCCGCTCAGGTGGGGCGCTCCACCGATCCCATCGCACTTCCGCTGTCGGGGGAGAGGTCGGCCTGCAGGAACGCCTCTGTCTCGGGCAGCGCGACGTGCAGGTCGTTGACGCGATGCACCTCCACCGTTAGGCGTTGCGCGCACAGGTCGAAGACATGGCCGCCGTGGACGCGATCATCCGTCAGCGCATGCAGGTGGTAGCCGGGAATTGCCACGGAAGGTGCGTACGCGGGGGACCAGAAGCCCACGAGCGCCGCGTCTACGTCGTCGACGCCGAAGACAGCCTGGTCCGTGATGGCTTCGACGAGCGGCGTACCGGATGCGTGCCGGCAGGCTGCGCGGAGTCTGAGCGCATCGACGTGGCCACGGATGCGCCAGGCCACGAAGTCATTGTCGCTGCGGCGCAGAGCGTCGAGGCGCGCGGTGAGGTCATCCCAGGACGCAACGCCGTCCAACTCGTGCACCTCATCGGCCACGAAGGACACGACTGTCGCGAAGGGGGTGAGTCGCGCGTCGGGGACCTCGCTAACGGACTGATCGCTGCCGACGCGGTAGCAGTGACCGTCGACCAGCACCATTTCGCCGTCGAGATCCTCGAAGGTCCCCAGTCCAAGATCGCCGTGCCGCTTGAGATCTCCCACCGTGATGGCCCCCTGGTAGAGCCCTTCGACGAGAGCACCGGACGTCGACACCTGGAATAAGGAGTGGTGATCGAGGTCGAGGCCCTCCGACAGGGCCTGCTGGACCAGGTCCCTGATGCTCCGGCCGGTGGCAGCGGAGCGCGCGTGCAGGGCCTCCCACAGGGAGTCCGAGATCACCGTGTCCAGGCGCCGTGGCATGGCGCCACGGTAGGGCCTCGCCCCTGACCGGGGGGTGACCGATCCCTGTGTTGCCGGTGTCCAATTCTGGACCTAGTCTACGGAACATGTCGGTGTCAGCGGAGGTCCTGCGCGGCCATGGCGTGCAGGTAACTGCCCAGCGCCTGGCCGTGCTCCAGGCCGTGTCCGCCCGGCCGCATGCCACGGCTGATGTCGTCGCTGAAATCGCGCGCAGCGAGATCGGCGCCATCTCCAAGCAGTCGGTCTACGACGCCCTTGCGACGCTGGTAGACGCAGGCATCGTCCGGCGCATCGAGCCGGCGGGGTCTGCAGCCCGCTACGAGACACGTGTCGGTGACAACCACCATCACCTCGTCTGTCGCGCATGTGGGGGAGTGGTGGATGTCGATTGCGCCGTGGGTGCCGCACCCTGTCTCACCGCGGCCGATGCCGCCGGCTACACCGTCGACGAAGCTGAAGTGACCTTCTGGGGCACGTGCCCCGCCTGCGCGACAAGCGTTCCCAGCGAGCACGATCGCAACTAATCAGCACCCAATAATGAGCACCATGCAACGCCATACAACCGGAGGAGATCACATGGCGAACGAGAGCAAGTGCCCGATGTCGGCGGGTGCCGGCGTCGGCACCCAGAATGAGGACTGGTGGCCCGAGCAGCTCGACCTGCGCGTGCTCCAGCAGGACCCGCCGCAGGCCAATCCCATGGGGGAGCACTTCGACTACGCCAAAGAGTTCGAGGCGCTTGACTTCGCGGCGGTCAAGGCCGACCTGCGCGCCCTCATGACCGACTCCCAGGA
>JBIKKK010000208.1:0-3656 GCA_044360385.1 Candidatus Nanopelagicales bacterium | reverse complement strand
CGCTGGACGATCTCGATGAGGGCCTTCACGTCGTCCTCGGACGTCCGGAAGTTCGTGATGCACGGGCGCAGCACTGTCTTGCCGTCGACGACGGCACTCGTGACGTAGGCATCGCCCTCCTCCTGCACGCGCCTGACGATGGCGGAGTTGTGCTCATCGACGGAGCCAGCGGCGGGAATGCGGCGGAACGGCACCGTCGATAGTTGTGGCTCCACCACGAGTTCGAGGTCCGGCTGCGCACGCACCTGATCGGCGAGGAGTCGCGCCAGGTGGAGATTGTGCTCCAGGGCATCGCGGAAGGCCTCAGCGCCGTGCGCCCGCAGAGCGGTCCAGAGCTTGAGTGCCCGGAAGGGCCGGGAGTACTCCAGGGTCCGCTCCACGGGGTTCTCGTCGACGTCGACCATGTACGACGTGTCATGCGAGAAGGCCTGACGCAGCGCGTCGCCGTCACGGACCAGCAGGATGCCACAGGCCTTGGGCACGAACATCCACTTGTGTGCGTCGATCGTCGCCGAGTCCGCACGCTCGATGCCGTCAAAGAGCTTGCCCGCCGACGCCGTCGCCGCCGCTGGCAATCCGTAGGCGCCATCGACGTGGAACCACACGCCGTACTCACGGCAGACGGCCGCGATGTCGGCTAGGGCATCAACAGCGCCCGTCAGGGTGGTGCCCGCCGTGCCGACGACCGCGATGGGGACCCGTCCGGCGTCAATGTCATCCGCGATGCGCACTGCCAGAATGCTCACATCCATCCGGCGCTCGGCGTCGATGGGGATGGCACGCACCGAATCCGAGCCCACCCCGAGAATTTCCGCGGATCGATCGATGCTGGAGTGCGCCTCGGCGCTCACGTAGAGCGTGCCGCGACCGTCCAGACCGGCACGCCTGCTCCCCGGGAGCGCGCGTTCGCGCGCGGCGGTGAGTGCTGTGAGGTTGGAGACCATGCCGCCACTGGTGACGACGCCACCGGTGCGCCCGAAGCCCACGAACTCCCCGACCCATCCGATCGTCTGCTGCTCCACCATCGTCGCCGCAGCGGCCACCGAGGCCAGATTGACGTCGTGGGCCGCGGACAGGGACTCGGCGAGCACACCCACCTCGAGCCCGGACGATCCGACGTAGCCGAAGAAGCGCGGCCGCGACTGCGCCAAGCTCTCGTCGAGCAGCGTCTCCGCCTCGCGCAGGGCTGCGAGGGCGCCGATCCCTTCAGCCGGCAGCGGCTCGGACAGCAGCGCGAGGGTCTGCTCGCTGGGCGGTGGCTGGCCCGGTCGTGCGGAGTCGAATCCCTCCCACGATTCGCGGAGAATGCCGAACGCAAGCTCCAACGCAGGGATGCGCTCTTCGCCTAGCGACAGGGCTGTCGTGTCGTTCATCGCGCACCCGCCAGCGTCGCCGCACCTCGGATAGCCCGACCGGGAAGCGCCTTCGGCTCGAGCGTCCCGTCGCACACGACCGAGACCCCGTTGACGATGACGTGCGCGATGCCGATCGATGTCTCCACGGGTGATGCGTACGTCGCCCGATCGGCAATCGACTCAGCGTCGAAGACCACGATGTCTGCGTCAGCTCCCACCTGCACGCGACCCTTGCGCTTCATATCCGGGCTGACCCCTTCGAGGATCTGGGCGGGTACGAGCGTGCAGCGGCGCACCGCCTCAGCGACATCCAGCAGGCCCATCTCCCGCACGTACCATCGGAAGATGCGTGCGAAGGTGCCCGCGGTCCGGGGGTGGGTCTTCGTCCCCGCCGGGATGGGCCAGGCGCCGTGCTCAGCGGTTGTTCCAGCCGGGGGCACGAGTGGCATCGCGTCCGAGGCGACGGCAGTGTCTGCGTGCAGCAGTGCTCGGGTGAGGAAGCCCAGGTCGTCGGGCCGCTCCTCGCGGAGGAACTCGATGATCGCCAGGCCGCCAGGATCCTCGGAGCGCAGTTGCTCGAGCCGCTCGGCTGATTCGACGCGCTCGAGCGTCGGCAGGTAAACGATGTCGGTCGGAGCGAGGTCGGCCGACTCCAGCATTCGCGGGTCCAGGAATCCCGCACCTATGCCCGTGGCGCCGGATCCGTAGGGGTAGGCCTCCGTCGTCACGCGCAGTCCCTGGGCTCGTGCACGATCCAGCAAGGCGTGCACCTGATCGATCGTGCGCACGGACGTGCTGTTGACGTGGCACAGGTGCATGTGCGCTCCGGAGGACAGTGCCGCTGTCACGACCTCCTCGGCGCCGAAGAGACCGCTGTCCGGCCGACCCGTGTCCCGGACGTGCGTGAACGTCGGGACGTCGGACGAGGCTGCGAGCACAGCAACTTCGAGGTACTCCTGAGCCGGAGTCTCGACGCAGTAGCCGAGCAGGATCCCGACACCCAGCGCGCCCGCATCCAGTTGTGTGCTCAGCGCGTCGATGAGCCTGCCGTGCTCCATGTCCGTCAGCACCCGATGCCACTCCGGAGCGCCGATATTGGCGAGGAAGGACGGCAGCCCGGCGGATACGTCGAGGCCGCACACGTCCATGCGCGCGAGGGCCCATGAGGCGGAGAAGCCGAAGTTGTTGGGGCTGCCACACTCGGCGAACCGGGCGTAGGCGCCCGAGATGTCGCGCTGCCCTGCTTCCAACTCGAGCGCGGTCGTGACGCCATCGCACACCTGGAGCAGGCGCGAGGGCAGATCGTCGCAATGACTGTGCAGATCGATGAAGCCCGGCGACACCACGCGACCGCTCACGTCCCATTCGACACGGCCATGCAGATCGCTGCTCCCCCCGGGCACCACGGCACTGATGGTCGCGCCGGTGATGGCGACATCCGCCACCGCATCGAAGCCGGTCTCCGGATCGATGACCCGCCCGCCACGCAGGACGATGTCGTGCTCGCTCATACGGCGCCCTCCAGGATGAGGCTGGCGACATGCTCGCCGATGACGGTGACCGGGAAGGCCGTCGTCGCGCGCGGAGTCCTCGGGAAGAGCGAAGCATCAGCGACCATGAGGCCCTCGACTCCCCTCACGCGAGCGAACTCATCGCAGACGGCCATCCGCTCGGCGTCCCCGCCCAGCGCTGCCCCGCCCGTGGGGTGCCAGTAGTGGGTGTGATGGGTCCGCACCCACTCAACCAGGTGATCCCTCCTGCCCACGGGTATCGAGTCAAGCGACTCCCCCAGCATCGGCGCCAGTGACGGCGATGCCGCAAGGTCCTGCACCCACGCGACCATGCTCGACAGTCGTTCCAGGTCATCAGCGGTCGCCAAGTAGCGGTGATCGATGAGCGGTGCGTCTTCGACATTCCGCGAGGCGAGATGAATGCCGCCGTACGACGTGGGTCGCAGCAGACCTGCAGGGATGACGCATCTCCAGCCGTGCACCGGATCGGGTTCGATCCACGGGAAGACGTGCATGTCGTAGGGGCCGTCGCCCTCGGCCATACCCGCCGGGCTCGACACCTTCGCCACGCACTGCTCCTCGGGGAGGAAGCCCTGCTGCCGTCGGAACTCCTCGAGCGCATCGATAAGAGCTGGCGTCGCCGCCCACTCCAGGCGCAGCACCGGCTGGTCCTGGAGGGTGCTGCCGACACCCGGCAGGTCGACGACGACGGGGATGCCCAGTGATTCGAGGTCGGCTGCAGGGCCGATCCCGGAGCGCAGGAGCGTCATCGGAGTGCCGTAGGCACCGG
>JBIKKK010000207.1:0-3695 GCA_044360385.1 Candidatus Nanopelagicales bacterium | reverse complement strand
GCACCACGACGCGACAGTCGCGAGTATCTGGGGCGAGGCTCCGCCCTCGATGCGATAGCGACCGGGGGAGATTTCGGTGACGACGGCGCCCTCGGGTAGGGCGTCCACAAAGCTGCGCACATCAAGGTGGAGAGGCCCGTCAAAGGTGACGACTTCGGCGCCCGTCGGCACCAGGGATGCGAGGGGGCCGCTGGCACGGACCTGCCCCGAGGCGATGATCGCTATGTCATCGGCGAGTGCCTCCGCCTCATCGATCAGATGCGTGCACAGCAGGACCGAGTGACCACGATCACGGAGCCCAGCGATCGCATCCCAGACGATGGCGCGGCCGCGGGGATCTAGCCCCGCCGTGGGTTCGTCAAGAATGACGAAGTCGGGGTCACCCACGAGCGCACACGCGAGACTGACACGCCGGCGCTCACCACCGGATAGACGGCGCACGGAGGTGCGTCCCAGTCGATCGAGTCCCAGCAGCGAGATGAGTGGTTCTGCGCTTTCCAGTGCACCCCTCAAATGTGCGACATGGCGCACCACCTCGGGGCCTCGGGCACCCGTGGGCAACCCATCGTCTTGGACCATGACGTTGACGCGCTGGCGAGCCGCAAGGCGTCCCGGCGTGCCGCCCAGCACCTGGGCACGCCCGGACACCGGACGCACGAGCCCGGCAAGGACACCCACGGTGGAGCTCTTGCCTGCCCCATTGGGCCCCAGTAGCGCCGTGATGGCACCGTCGCGCACCTGGAGATCCAGGCCGTCGAGGGCTCTCGTGCCCGGCGCATAGGACACAACGACCCCGTCGAGGCGTGCCGCGTCCATCCCGGCAGTCTCCCGCAGTCCTGGGCCGCGACGATGGGCCCCCCGCAGGGCTCCCCGGGGCGGGTCGGCAGAGCCGCCCCTGTCGGGCTCAGCCGGGTAGGGGCAGATCCTCCTCGCCAGGCACCCCGAGGTTGCGCCGCGGCGGATTTGCGACACACTAGGGGTGTGAAATTCCCCAGTCCCGGTGCCGAGCGCGTGGCGCGCTCGCTCCTCGACGGTGGCCCGGCCACGGCGTCGGAGCTCGCCGGTCGTCTTGGCCACAGTCCCACGGTGGTGAGGCGGCATCTCGACGCGCTGGCAGTTGAGGGGTTCGTGCAAGCAGATGACAGTCGCCCCTTCGGGCCGACACCCGTGCGCGGTCGAGGCAGGCCCGCGCGGGTCTTCTCGCTCACGGACGCGGGGAGCCACGCATTCGACGTGGACTACGACGACCTCGCGGTGACGGCCCTGGCCTTCATCGAGCGGACCTACGGCGAGCAGGCCGTCCTTGAGTTCGCACGTGAGCGCGCCGAGACGCTCGTGGCCCGCCATCGCACGGCGCTCGCGGAGCCCTCGGACGTGCGCGTCAAGCTCACGCTGCTTGCGTCGGGTCTCGCAGAGGATGGTTATTCCGCGACCACGGTCGACACGGAAGCCGGGCCACAGCTGTGCCAGCACCACTGCCCGGTGCGCCACGCCGCAGCACGATTCCCGCAGATCTGCGAAGCAGAGACCGAAGCCTTCGAGCAACTACTGGGATCCCATGTCCTGCGTCTCGCCACGATCGGTCGTGGCGATGGCGTATGCACCACCCTCGTACCCGCCCTGATGAACCGGAGGACCTCCGCATGACGTCAACCGCGCACCCCGAGCTCGACGGCCTCGGCCGCTATGAGTACGGCTGGCATGACAAGGACGTCGCCGGCGCCACTGCACGTCGTGGCATCGATGAGGATGTCGTCCGCGAGATCAGCGCGCTCAAGAACGAGCCTGAGTGGATGCTCGATCTCCGGCTCAAGGGCCTGCGTCTCTTCGGCAAGAAGCCCATGCCGACCTGGGGTTCCAACCTCAGCGGAATCGACTTCGACAACATCAAGTACTTCGTGCGCTCGACGGAGAAGCAGGCGACGAGTTGGGATGAACTGCCCGATGACATCAAGTCGACGTACGACCGACTCGGCATCCCGGAGGCTGAGAAGCAGCGCCTCATCGCCGGCGTAGCAGCGCAGTATGAGTCCGAGGTGGTCTACCACAAGATCCGCGAGGACCTCGAGGAGCAGGGAGTCATCTTCCTGGACACTGACACGGGCCTGCGCGAGCATGAGGACCTCTTCCGCGAGTACTTCACTTCAGTCATCCCCGTCGGCGACAACAAGTTCGCCGCACTCAATACCGCTGTCTGGTCCGGTGGCTCCTTCATCTACGTGCCGCCCGGCGTCAACGTCGAGATTCCCCTGCAGGCCTACTTCCGCATCAACACCGAGAACATGGGGCAGTTCGAGCGCACCCTGATTATCGTCGATGAGGGTGCCTACGTGCACTACGTCGAGGGCTGTACCGCCCCGATCTACTCCTCGGACTCACTGCACTCCGCCGTGGTCGAGATCATCGTCAAGAAGGACGCGCGCTGCCGCTACACCACGATCCAGAACTGGTCCAACAACGTCTACAACCTCGTGACCAAGCGCGCCGCTGCGCACCAGGGGGCCACGATGGAGTGGATCGACGGCAACATTGGGTCGAAGGTCACCATGAAGTACCCGGCCGTGTGGATGCTCGGCGAGCAGGCCAAGGGCGAGACGCTGTCGGTCGCCTTCGCCGGGGAGGGCCAGCACCAGGATGCGGGCGCCAAGATGGTGCATGCCGCACCCAACACCTCGTCCACGATCGTGTCGAAGTCTGTCGCTCGGGGCGGTGGTCGCACCTCCTACCGTGGCCTCGTCCAGGTGCTCGAGGGCTGCCATGGGGCGAAGAGCACCGTGAAGTGCGATGCGCTCCTGGTCGACGACATCTCCCGGAGTGACACCTACCCCTACGTTGACGTGCGCGAGGACGACGTGTCGATGGGTCACGAGGCGACCGTCTCCAAGATCAGCGAAGATCAACTCTTCTACCTCATGTCGCGCGGCATGACAGAAGACGAGGCCATGGCCATGATCGTGCGTGGCTTCGTCGAGCCCATCGCGCGCGAGCTGCCCATGGAGTACGCCCTGGAGCTCAACAGGCTCATCGAGCTCCAGATGGAAGGAGCCGTCGGCTAATGTCCGTCACCATTCCGGCGAGTGACCACTCGCCGTCCGTACGCTCGCGCGCCGTCGGCGATCACGCGGTGCCCACCGGCCGCGAGGAGCAGTGGCGGTTCACCCCGCTCGGTCGACTGCGGGGCTTGCACACGGGCACTCTCGACCTGACGGGTGCCCTGGATGTGTCCGTCGACGCAGAGGGCTTCGCGGTCGAGCATGTGACACCGGACGACCCCCGCACGGGCGTCACGCTCGTGCCGGCCGACATCGTGTCCGCTCAGGCACTGACGCAGTCGCGCGACGTCGTCGTGTTGTCACTTGCCGCCGAGGCACTGGGCCGAGCGCATGTGATCGTCACCGGCCGCGGCGAGGCGTCAGCCTCTCATCTGGTGATCGAATTCGCGCCCTTCAGCCGAGGGACGGTCATCCTCGAACACCGCGGCTCTGCTGTCTTCGCAGGCAATGTCGAAATCCGAGTGGGGGATGGCGCACAGGCGACGGTCATCTCTCGCCAGGCCTGGGATCGCGATGCCGTCCACGTGGGCACCCATGCAGCACATCTCGGGAGAGATGCGCGCCTGTTAATGGCTCACATCACGCTCGGTGGGGACGTCGTCCGCCTCAGCCCGCTCGTCTCCTACGCCGCCCCGGGCGGTG
>JBIKKK010000206.1:0-3704 GCA_044360385.1 Candidatus Nanopelagicales bacterium | reverse complement strand
GCCCCATGCGATGTCGGTCATCACGGTCCCCACGGAGGGGATCTCCACGGGCGCGGCCAGGTGTGCCACGAAGGCAGGCACATTGCGGAAGGTGATCGACGTGGCCTTGCCGTCCTTGACCGTCGCCATGATGTCGATCAGCCCGGCAGGAGCTTCGAGTGTGAATCGCGTGACCGGCTCGGTCACCTCGACCATGCCGGTCTCGATGAGCACGGTGGCGACGCAGATGGTGTTGCTGCCCGACATCGCGGGGTATTCCACGTGCTCCATGATCACGTAGCCGTGATCGGCTGCGGGGTTGCTCGACGGCAGGATGAGATTGCAGCAGGATGCGGGATACCCACGCGGCTCGTTGAGCATGATCTTGCGCAGCTCGTCACCGTGCGACTCCAGGTAGCGGGCCTTCTCGAGCATGGTCGAGCCGGGGACATCGGGGACACCACCGGTGATGACCCGGCCGGGCATGCCGTCAGCATGGATGTCGACGGCCGTGATCCGGCGATCGAACCGCATGGCTGGCCTCCTACAGCGCCGGGAGCGCGAGGCCGGTGTTGGCGTGGCAGCGGTAGCCGTGGGGCACCTTGTAGAGGTACTGCTGGTGGTAGCCCTCGCCGTAGTAGAAGGGCCAGTCGTCCGCGGGAGCGACCTGAGTGGTGATGTCGCCGTAGCCGCGCTCGGCGATCACTCCGGCATACGCCGCGGATGTGCGCTCGACGAGGTCACGCTGAGCCTCGGTGGTGTAGAAGACCGCGCTTCGGTACTGCGTGCCTTGATCGTTGCCCTGGCGATAGCCCTGCGTCGGGTCGTGGCTCTCCCAGAAGTGCTTGAGCACCTCGTACGTCGAGATCTGGTCCTCGCGGTAGGTAACGAGCACGGCTTCGGTGTGCCCGGTGCGCCCGGTGCACACCTCTTCGTACGTCGGATGCGGGGTGAAGCCGCCCTGGTAGCCGACGGCGGTGGTGTAGACCCCCGGGAGCCGCCAGTAGATCTCCTCCGCGCCCCAGAAGCAGCCCATGCCGAGGTAGATCGCCGAGAGGTCGTCGGGCCATGGCTCGACCGGGAGATCGCGGATCGGCGTGCCGAGCACGGCATGATCCGCGGGGATCTCGAAGGGGTAGTGGTCGCGGCCGGGTAGGGCGGCGTCCGGGGTCACCATCGTCGACTTGCCGGAGGAGAAGAGGAAGGCCATGCGCCGAGTATGCCCCTTGTGCCTTCTGGGCGCCGCTGGGACCATAGCCGCATGACGAACCCCATCACCTTGTCCGCCGAGTGGCTCGCCCCCGGCTCGGTCGAGACGGTCAGCTCCACAGTGGAGGCATCTCTCGCCGAGCAGGGCGGTCGCGTGCAGGGACTCGACGCCGACTTCGGCAGCGCGCTAAAGATGCGGCTGATCGGTTCGCTCTTCTCGGGCACGGCGGACAACCTTCCCTTCCACCTGCATGTCGACGTGCGTCCGGGTCCGGCGGCCGCAGAGACCCTTGTCCGCGTGGAGATGCGCTCGACCGAGGGCTTTTACGTCTTCAAGTTCGCCTACGTCGACACGCAGTACCGCGAGCGCTTCGACGCCGTGACTGGTGCCCTCCGCTCTGCGACCGGAGAGCTCTCCTCCTAGGCTCCTGCCATGACGTCATGGGACCAGGCGGGCTTCGAGACACGCGCCATCCACGCCGGGCAGGAGCCCGACCCGCAGACGGGCGCGGTCGTGCCGCCCGTCTATCAGGTGTCGACGTATGCCCAGGACGGCGTCGGCGGGCTGCGCGGAGGCTATGAGTACTCCCGCAGCGGCAACCCCACGCGCACGGCTCTTGAGGAGTGCCTGGCCTCCCTGGAGGGTGGGGCGCGCGGTCTGGCCTTCGCGTCCGGGCTGGCGGCCGAGGACACCCTGCTGCGCACGGTGACCGCTCCGGGTGCGCACGCGATCATCGGCAACGACGCTTACGGCGGCACCTATCGACTCTTCGCCAAGGTCGCCGAGCCGTGGGGCGTCGAGCACACGCCCGTGGATCTCACAGACCTCGATGCCGTACGCGCGGCCGTGCGCCCTGGCGTGACACGCATCATCTGGGCAGAGACGCCGACCAACCCGCTGCTCACCGTCGTCGACATTGCCGCTCTCGCGCAGATCGCCCACGAGGCAGGTGCCCTGCTCGTCGTCGACAACACCTTCGCCTCGCCGTATCTCCAGCAGCCCCTTGCGCTGGGCGCCGACGTCGTCGTGCACTCCACGACGAAGTACCTCGGCGGCCACAGCGACGTGATCGGTGGTGGCCTCGTCGTCTCCGATGCCGAGCTGGGTGATCGGCTGGCCTATCACCAGAACGCCATGGGCTCGGTGCCCGGGCCGTGGGACTCCTGGCTGGTGCTGCGCGGCATCAAGACCCTCGGCGTACGCATGGACCGGCACTGCTCCAATGCGAAGGCGATCGTCGATCTCCTGACGTCGCATCCGGCCGTCACCGAGGTCTACTACCCCGGCCTGCCCGGCCATCGCGGACACGAGGTGGCTGAGCGCCAGATGCGCGACTTCGGGGGCATGGTGTCCTTCCGGGTGGCGGGTGGCGAGCAGGAAGCCGTGGACCTGTGTGCCCGCACGCGGGTCTTCACCCTGGGCGAGTCCCTCGGCGGAGTTGAGTCGCTCATCGAGCATCCGGGGCGCATGACGCACGCGTCGGCAGCGGGCAGCGCTCTCGAGGTGCCGGTGGACCTCGTGCGACTCTCCGTCGGCATCGAGAGCGTCGACGACCTCGTGGCCGACCTCAAGCAGGCGCTGGGATGACGGCGAGCGCGTCCACGTCGGTCGAGTGGACGGCTACGGGGATCGCCGACGAGGTGCGCGCGGGTCGGCGTAGCGCGGTCGACACCGTCACCGAATCCCTCGCGCGGATCCGCTCCTACAACGACGACGTGGATGCCTTCCAGGTCGTGCGGTCCGAGCGCGCTCTCGCCGAAGCCGTTGAGGTCGACGCGCGCCCGGATCGCGGCACCCTGCCGCTCGCGGGCGTGCCGATCGCGATCAAGGACAACGTGCCGGTCGCGGGGGAGCCGATGCGCGTGGGGTCTGCGGCGACTGGGGATGTGCCTCAGGTGGCCGACCATCCCGTTGTCGAGCGCATCCGCGCCGCGGGTGGTGTCGTCGTCGGGCTCACCCGCGTGCCGGAGCTGTGCGTCTTCGGCGCCACCGACTCCGTGCACGGCATCACGCGCAATCCCTGGGATCTCGCTCGCACTCCGGGCGGCTCCAGCGGAGGCTCGGCCGCTGCCGTGGCCGCCGGAATGGTCCCCATCGCCCACGGCAATGACGGGATGGGCAGTGTGCGCATCCCCGCCGCGTGCACCGGGCTCGTCGGCATCAAGCCAGGGCTCGGCGTCGTGCCCGCCCATCTGGGCGCGACGGACTGGTACTCCATGAGCGAGAACGGCGCACTGGCCACGACCGCGGGGGATGCCGCGTTGCTGCTCTCCGTCATGGCGGGCGACCCGGCACTGGCGCAGATCGCCCCACTCGACGAGCGGCTCCACGTCGCCGTGTCCTTTAGGGCACCGGTCGCGGGAGTAGCCGTCGATCCCGCGTGGGCCGCGGCCGCTGATCGCCTGGGGTCGATGCTCCGCGGGGCTGGTCACGAGGTACGCCACGCGGAGCCCGTATCGGCCACCGATGCCGCGGGCAACGCGGCGGCAATCGCCGGACTCGCCCGCTGGTTCGC
>JBIKKK010000205.1:0-3737 GCA_044360385.1 Candidatus Nanopelagicales bacterium | reverse complement strand
TCGGTGTCTCGAGCGCAAGGCTTCAACGTCGGCATGAACCAGGGCAAGGTCGGAGGCGCGGGAATCGCCGGCCACCTCCACCAGCACGTCGTGCCGCGCTGGGGCGGCGACACCAACTTCATGCCCGTGATCGGCCACACCAAGCCCATGCCGCAACTCCTTGAGGAGACGCGACGACTGCTGGCCGAGGCCTGGGACGCCGAAGACTAGGCGCGCGGACGAGAGGGACGATCATGGCGATCATCAGTGGACCCGGGGGAGTCGACCTGGAGGCGGAGCTCGCTGCGCTCGGGGTGCGCTTCGTCCATGCACCCGGTGATGATGCGCCCGAGGCCGTCATCGCCGAGGTGCTCGGGCCGGATGAGCGCCAGATCCGCGTGGTTGTCGTCGCGGAGCCGCCCGACCCCGGCGCGGAGCACACGGGCATGGGTGCCTGGCACGTCAACGCGGTCACCGAGGCGCACTTCGTGCGGAGCGGGCGAGGCATGGTGGAGTTCGCGCTCCCCGAGGGCACGTGTGCAGTGGAGATCGCGGCGGGTGACGTGATGATCGTGCGAGGAGCAGAGCACCGATACCTCCCCCTGGAGCCGCAGGAATGGGTCATCCGTCACTCGGGGCCGGCGGACGCGCAACTCGGTGCGCGCGAGACCGGCCGCGACGCAGGGCCCTGGCCGACCTGACTTAGATCGCGTCCAGTCCCTGGCCCTCACGCCCGGGGGAGCCCGACAGGGGCGGCTTGGTCGTCCCGCCGGGCCTGACCTGGGGCTCAAGTAGCAGCGGCAGTTCACGTGACGACAGCGTGTCCCCGACGACGACATGGGGGAGACCGGTGACAAGCCCGATGTCGCCTGCTCCCAGGGCCGTCACGGGAGTGGGCCCGCTGACGATCCCACCCGCATGCTCGTCGCGCGTGAGCACCACGCCTGCCTGATCGCGTCGGTCATGTCCCGCCACGTGCACGGTCGAGTCGGCATGAAGCGTGCCCGAGTAGACACGCACCAAAGACACTCGACCGCCGTCGGCGTCATCCGAGGTCCGCACCACCTCGACGCACAGCGGCCCCGTGGGTTCGCAGGTCAGGGGGAGGCGCGGACTGCCGTCCGAAGCCGTCACCACGGGCAGCGGACTCTCGAGGGGCGAGGGGAATTCCCGCGTGATCACCTGAAGGAGTTCGAGCGACCCGAAGCCCAGTGGGGTCGTCGCGGTGACGACCACGGGGTGGACCTGCCCCCGCGCGACAGCCCGGTCCAGGCTCGCGGCCAAGGACTCCGCGGAGATCTCCCCACCGCCTAGGAAGGTCCCGACGAGCGCATCATCGTCCGTCTCGGCGATGATCGCCACGAGCAGGGCCGCACGTGCATCGGCGATCAAGTCGACATGCTGCGGATCCGGCTCACGCTCGACGCGTACCCCGCCGGAATGGTCGTGGATGCGCTGGGTGACCAGGTCGATGATTCCTGCCACCTGCTCGTCGTCGTTGTGGAGGGGCAGGTGGACCGGCAGGACGCCGCCGTCGGTGCCGAGTGCGAGCTGGCACTCCTCGACCGTGGCCTCGACATCCGCTCGATCCCGGTCCGCCTTGGTGACGACAATCGCCCGCGGCATGCCGACTGCGGCGCACTCGTCCCACAGCATCGTGGTGGCGGCATCGACACCATCGTCCGCAGACACGACGAAGAGCGCCGCGTCGGCGGCGCGCAGTCCGGCGCGCACCTCGCTCTCGACATCGGCATCGCCGGGGGTATCGAGGAGGTTGATGTGCACTCCCTGCCACTCCAGGGACACCAGGCCCAGCGCATCCTCGGTGTCCAAGAGCGAAGTGCCCTCCTCGACCGAGCCGGGCCGCGTGAGCGCTCCCGTCGCGAGTGCAAGCTGCTCCACCAGGGTCGTCTTGCCCGCCTCGCGCGGCCCGACCAGCACGACGTTGCGGATCCGTGCCGGCTCGATCGGAGCGGTCATGGTCACAGAGTCCTCCTCAGACCCTGCGCAGTATCCACGACCTCCCGATCCCCACCTCCCAGTTTCACGCCGTACGCCGCCCCTGTCTGCAGGTCCCAGGCCGTACGATGAGAGCGCCGGAATGGCCGGCAGACGCCGTCAGTGCGTCAAGGCGCTATGGAGCGCACAGCCGAGGAGAGTCCGTGCTCAACAACCCGGCGGCGCGCAAGGTCTCGACAGCCGTCCTCGAGCCCATCGCACGGCTGCTCCTGAAGCTCCACGTCTCTCCCGATGCCGTGACGGTCGTCGGGACCCTCATCACGTGCACGGCGGCACTCGTCTTCTTCCCGCGCGGCGACTTCGTGCCCGGCGTTCTCATCATCGGCCTTTCCGTCATCGCGGACCTCCTCGACGGCACCATGGCGCGGCTCTCTGGCCGGGCAGGACCCTGGGGCAACTTCCTCGACGCGACACTCGATCGGGTCGCCGACGGGTGCGTCTTCGGTGCGCTCGTCCTGTGGGCTGCCGCTACCGGCAACCCGTGGACGACCGCCGCTGCACTCACCTGCCTTGTCGGCGGCCAGGTGATCTCCTACGCCAAGGCTCGTGCCGAGGCTGTGGGTGCCACGGCCAACGTGGGTATCGCTGAGCGTGCAGAGCGTCTCATCGTCGTGTTGCTCGCCGCCCTGCTCGCGGGCCTCGGTGTGCCCTATGTGCTCCCGATCGCACTGGGCATCCTTGCCGTCCTGAGCGTGGTCACGGTCGTGCAGCGCATTGTCGTCGTGCGTCGGCAGTTGAAGGCGCCTCGCGAGGCTGCCGAGTGAGCCTGTCCGACACCGTCTCGGATGTGGGATTCGGGGTGGGCTGGGCCGCCATAAAGCGCATGCCCGAGCCGGTAGTGGACCGCGCCTTCCAGGCGGTGGCCGATAGGACCTATCGCAAGAACGGTCGCGGCGTCCGCCAGTTGCGCGCCAATCTTGCGCGCGTGCTTCCGGATGCAGGCTCCGCGGTCCTCGATGCTGCGACGTATGAGGGCGTACGTCGCTATCTGCGCTACTGGAGTGAAACCTTCCGGCTCCCTGCATGGAGCCCTCAGCGACTGCGTGACGACTTCACGGTGCTGGAAGGACTCGATCGACTCGACGCCGCGGTTGGCTCGGGCGGGGGAGCGGTCATGGTCTCTTCGCACAGCGGCAACTGGGACCTGGCTGGTGCGTGGGCGTGCGATCGCTACGGTGGCATCGTCACGGTTGCGGAGAGGCTCAAGCCCGAGGGGCTCTACGACAAGTTCGTGGCCTACCGCGAGTCGCTCGGCATGGAGGTGCTGCCTCACGGCGAGGACGAGACCTTCCGCACCCTGCTGCGCCGCCTTCGCGAAGGCAAGCTTGTGTGCCTCGTCACGGACCGTGACCTCTCCGGGAGCGGTGTCCCGGTCGACTTCTTTGGCGAGACCGCGTCGATGCCCGCCGGCCCCGCGATGCTGTCCCTGATGACGGGGGCGCCCATCATGCCCGTGGATCTGTGGCATGTCGAGGGAGGCCTGCACGGATGGGTGAGGCCGCCTCTGCCGCACCCCGGCGATATCGGCCGCAAGGAGAGTGTCGCGGCGATCACCCAGTCGATGGCCGATGCCTTCGCTCGCACCATTAGCGAGCATCCTGTCGATTGGCACATGATGCAGCGACTGTGGCTGAACGATCTTCCCGATCGGGTCACCGCGTGAAGATCGGCATCGTGTGCCCCTACGCCTGGGATGTCCCCGGAGGGGTCCAGGCGCACATCCGCGATCAGGCGGAGAC
>JBIKKK010000204.1:0-3761 GCA_044360385.1 Candidatus Nanopelagicales bacterium | reverse complement strand
AAAGCGATGCCGGCATTGACGATGAGGAGGGCGGCATAGCCGAGGATGAGACCCACGATGCCGGCGACGGCCATCGCCGGGAAGGGTCGACGCCCGTGCGCGACAGGGGTGTCCGGCGTGGTCATGCCCCTACCCAATCATCACCACCCCGGCCGTGTCGGCAGCCGCACCGCCCATCGGGCAGGCTAGGGCCGTGCGCATCGTCGTCATCGGGGCTGGCTTCGCCGGGCTCGCCTGCGCGGATCGCCTCGTCACGCTCGGCCACGACGTCACAGTGCTTGAGGCACGGGATCGCGTGGGCGGCCGAGTCTGGTCCCAGGAGCTCATCCCCGGTCACCCAGAAACCGTCATCGAGCGGGGTGCGGAGTTCGTGCTGAGTGGCTACGACGTCCTGCGGGAGACGGTGGAGCGCTTCGACCTCGGCCTCGCGCCATCGGGCATGTCCTACTACGTTCGCGAGCCACGTCACACCTCGTCACCCATCACCGCGGACGACGCCGCGGCAGTCGCGCGCGCGATGCGACCCGCAGCGGAAGCGACGGATCCGAGCGTGTCCCTGCGCGAATTCCTCGATCAGCACCTGCCCGGATCTGCTGCGGCCGAGGCGCTGGCCGCACGCGCCGCCATCAGCTGGGCGGCGTCCGAGGATCTGCTCTCGTGTCACATCCTGCTGGACGCGGTCGCATCGGTCCAGCCCCTGCCCACCGCTCGGGTCGCCGGGGGCAACCAAGGGATCGCGCTGGCGCTGGCTGCTCACCTCGGCGATCGTGTCCGGCTGCGGGCACCGGCATCAGCGGTGCGCACCATGCCGCAAGGCGTGCAGGTCGACGTGCAGGGTGCGAGCATCGACGCTGACGCGGTGGTCGTCGCCATCCCACTGCCTCTGCTCGAGCAATTCGATCTGCAGCCCGGGATGCCGGATACCCAGCGCGAGGCGATGTCGCGCATGGTGCGCGGACACGCGGCCAAGCTCCATGCGTCGCTGAGTAGCCGGCCACCCACGAGCGCAGTGCTTAATGTCGCTCGACGGTTCTGGTGCTGGACCGCCACCGACGCCAGCGGCGAGGTCCAGCCGATGGTGCACTGCTTCTCCGGCTCCGCCGCAGCACTCGCAGAGCTGGACGTCACGCGCGGTGCGTCGACGTGGCTGGACGCCGTGGGAGCACTCCGACCCGACCTCGACATCGAATCCGAGGGTGCACTCCTCAGCACCTGGGATGACGACCCCTGGGCGACGTTCGCCTACTCCGGACTCGGTGCAGCGACCCGATCCGGTGACGAGGCGATCATCAGTGCACCCGTCGGGCGCGTGCACTTCGCGGGCGAGCACACGGCAGGTGAGTGGGCGGGGCTCATGGAAGGGGCTCTGCGCAGTGGTGTACGCGCAGCCGACGAGGTGCACGCGAGCAGCTGACACCGCGGCGCGTCAGACCACCAGCGTCATGAGGTGATCGTGGCGCGCGACAAGGGTGTCGTAGTCGGCCACCGCGGTGGGTGCTCCGGGGATCACCTGCCGCACCTCCGCGTGGATCTGCCCGTGCGGCTTGCCTGTGCGCGCAGCAAGCACGCTCACCATGCGATGTATGTCCTTGCGCACCTCCTGGGTGTCACGCCAGGTCGCGGGAGTGAAGGCCGTGTCCTCGGTGACCGCCTCAACGTGGCGGCGCAGTCGGGCATCGCGAGCGGCGAGCACGGTGGCCATGTCTTCGGGGCTCAGCAGCCCGGGCAGGCCGAGATAGTCCGCAGCGTCCTCGTCGAGATCAAGGGACGCAGCGGTGATCGCGCGGCCCGCCGTGAGCACGTGCGCGAACTGCGCATCGGCATCGAGGGCCGTGAAGCCCTCGCCGGCCACGCGCTCGACATCGGGGTCGAGATCGTGGTCATCGCGTGCCGCCATCCGCACGACGGCATTGCGCGCCGACTCCATCTCTGCGGCCAGCGCCAGCAGCGGGCGCACAGCGGGGAGGTAGACCGACGCCGTCTCCTGCGCTCCCCGCGCGCGCACCACGCGCCCCACCGCCTGGGCGAAGAAGAGCGGGGTCCGGGCCGAGCACAGGTATCCCAGGGTCGTGGCGCGCGGGATGTCGACGCCCTCGCTGATCATCCGCACGCAGACGACGAGCCGAGTCCGACCGAGCGTGAACGCCGACAAACGCTGCGAGGCATCGGAGTCCTCCGATAGCACGACCGCGGGTTCCTCCCCCGTGACGCGCGCGGCGACCGCAGCGTAAGCGCGCGCGGTCTCCTGGTCGTTCGCGAGGATGATGCCCGCGGCGTCCTCGATGCCCGCGGCACGCTGGGCGCGCACTCGCTCGTCGACCGCCGCAATGACATGGGGCACCCATCTCCCGGTCGGCGACAGCGCGGTGCGCCACGCCTTGTCCTCATCCTTCTTCGTGCCGCTGCCGAGCGTGGCGGCGTAAGCATTGCCCGCGTCGTTCATCCATCGGGAGACACCCGTGTACGCCGCGAAGACGACCGGGCGGACGACTCCATCGGCGAGCGCATCGCCGTAGGTGTAGGAAAAATCGGCGATCGAGCGCACCTCCTCGCCCTCCTCCTCGTAGGAGACGAAGGGGATGCGCTCATCGGCCTTGGTCCGGAAGGGGGTCCCGCTCAAGCCGAGGCGCCGCTTGGCGGTGTCGAAGGCCTCCCGCAGACCGTCGCCCCAGGTGAGGCCGTCACCCGCGTGGTGGATCTCATCCATGATCACCAGCGTCGGTCGCGCCTCCGCGCGATTGCGATGAAGCATCGGCTTGGCGGCCACCTGGGCATACGTCGCAACGTAGCCCAGCGTGCCCTCGCGCACGGGGCCGACCGAGTTGGGCAGGTCGGGGTCAAGCCACAGGCCGAGGCGCGCCGCTGCATCCGCCCACTGACCACGCAGGTGATCGGTCGGCACGACGACGATCACCCGGTGCACGATGCGCTGCGCGAGGAGGCGGCCCGCCAGGGTGAGCGCGAAGGTGGTCTTGCCCGAGCCCGGCGTTGCGGTGACGAGGAAGTCTCGGGAATCCGCCTCGGAGTAGCGCTGAAGGGCACGGATCTGCCAGCGGCGCAGGTACGGCGTCACGGCAGTCGGGGCGGGTGCAGTCATGGGAGATATGACCCTGGCACATGGTCTCGGCGCGCCACAGTAACGGCACGCCGCGCGGGCTACTCCACGATGACGAAGTCACCCTTGCGGTTGACCTTGAGGATGTACATCGGCACGTCCTCGCGGTTGCCCGACTTTGAGCGGATATCGATCGGGCCGGTGGCGCCCTGGAGGCCTCGGGTGTGCAGGACGGCATCGAGGAGCGGTGCGTATTTCGTCGTGCCCGTCTGCGCCATGGCGTGGAAGAGGACCCATGCCGAGTCGTAGGTGAAGGCTCCCCACACATCCGGATTCACGCCAAACTCCGCGCGGTAGGCAGTCACGTAGTCGCCGGCGTACGGGAGTTGGGGTGCGGCGGGGACGCCGCTGAAGGTGCAGGTCCGCGAGGTGGTGACGCCCGCCTCCTCGACGAAGGCATCGTCCACGTTGGCAAGGTTCATGAAGCACGTGGCCGTCGTGTTGGCCTGCGCGAGCTCCTCCGCGATGAGGACACCCTCGGGGAAATAGGTCGCGGAGTAGACCATGTCGGGTCCGGTAGACAGCGCCTCTCCGACCTCGGCGGAGTAGTCCGATGCGCTCGCCGGGATGACGATCTGGGTGACCTTGATGCCCGCCTTCTTCAGGCCCTTGGCCGTGCGCGAGGCGATGCTCTTGGTGTACGCCG
>JBIKKK010000203.1:0-3768 GCA_044360385.1 Candidatus Nanopelagicales bacterium | reverse complement strand
CGCGCCGCAAGCCTTTGCCCTGAGACCACATCGAGTCGATGGCGCACGACCGTCACGGTTGCGGGCACGACGCGCGGACCGACGGCCAGCAGGTAGGAGCGCCCGTGCATGAGCGGCTCCTCGCCCACCCACACCACGTCGGCGGCGAAGCGATCGGCGGGCTGCGGCCAGGCAGTCTCTCCTGCGTTTGTCGTGCCGTCTGCGGCGAGAAGATCCCCGCGAGTGACATCGACCTCACGGTCGAGCGTGACGGTGACGGCATCACCGGACCGCGCCTCAGCAAGGTCGCCCTCGAAGCCCACGATCCGGTCAATCACCGCTGCCTGCCCCGAATCCGCGACGACGACCTTGTCACCGGGACGGACGGAGCCCGCAGCCACCGTGCCTGAGTAACCCCGGAAGTTGCCCTCGGCGCGCGCGATGAACTGCACGGGAAGCCGGAACGAGGTCTGGCTCTCCCCCGTCGGCGGAAGCCAGTCCTGGAGCGACTGTAGGAGCGAGGGGCCATGCCACCACGACATGTGCGTCGTCGGTGACGTGACGTTGTCACCGGCCACTGCACTCACGGGGATGGTGGTCACCTCGTCGAGGCCCAGGCGCGCAGCCGCCGCCTTGACCTGACCTGAGATCTCCTCGAAGGTGGCGTGCTCGTAGCCCACAAGGTCCATCTTGTTGATGGCGATGACGATGCTGGTGACACCCATGAGGGCGCACACCGTCAGGTGGCGGAAGGTCTGTGGGCGGACGCCACGTGCGGCATCCACGAGGAGCACGGCGACGTCGGCGTTGGAGGCCGCTACGGCCATATTGCGGGTGTACTGCTCGTGACCAGGCGCATCGGCGATGATGACGCGTCGGCCGCTGGGGAGGTACATGTGCCGGTAGGCCACGTCGATCGTGATCCCTTGCTCACGCTCCGCTTCGAGACCGTCGGTCAGCAGCGAGAAGTCGACCTCCCCCACCGGGATGGTGGAGCCGCCGCGCCGTGTCAGGCGGGCGTACTCCAACTGATCCTCCGGGATCGAGCCCGTCTCTGCCAGCAGCCTGCCGATGAGGGTGGACTTGCCGTCATCGACCGACCCGCATGTGACCAGGCGGACCACGGGCGTGATGTCGATACCGGTCGAGCGTTCGAGGAGCTCGGTCATCAGAAGTAGCCCTCCGCCTTCTTGGCCTCCATGGAACCGCTGCCTTCGCCGTCGATCAGTCGACCGGCACGCTCGGAGACATTGCTCTCGAGCATCTCGGCAATCAGGGTGTCGAGATCCGAGGCCGTCGACTCCACGGCTCCGGACAGGGGGTAGCAGCCGAGCGTGCGGAAGCGGACGCTGCGCATCTGCGGCTCCTCGCCCTCGCGCAGGGGGAATCGCTCGTCGTCGACCATGATCCACGTGCCTTCGCGCTGTACGACGGGACGCGGCCGAGAGAAATAGAGGTCGGGGATCGGGATGTTCTCGCGCCGGATGTAGCGCCAGATGTCGAACTCGGTCCAGTTGCTGATCGGGAAGGCACGCATCGTCTGGCCCTCCGCCAGCATGGTGTTGGCCGTGCGCCAGAACTCGGGGCGCTGCTTGCGCGGATCCCACCGGTGACCTGGTTCGCGCAGGGAGAAGATGCGCTCCTTGGCCCGGGACTTCTCCTCGTCGCGGCGGGCACCGCCGATGGCGCAGTCGGCCTGGAGCTCGTCGAGCCCTTCACGCAGCGCGACGGTCTTCATGATCCGGGTGTACTCGTGGGTGCCGTGCGTGAACGGCGTCACGCCCTGTGCGACCGCCTCCAGGTTGGTCTGCACCTTGAGGTCGAGCTGCAGCTCCTCACGCATGCGCTCACGGAACTCGATCATCTCCCGGAACTTCCAGGTGGTGTCGATGTGCATGACCTTGAAAGGGATCGGGGCGGGAGCGAAGGCCTTGCGGGCGAGGTGCAGCAGGACGGAGGAGTCCTTTCCGATCGAGTAGAGCAGCACCGGCCGCCTGAAGGCACCGGCCACCTCTCGATAGACGTGGATGGCCTCGGCCTCGAGGGCGTCGAGCACATCGTCGTCGGACACCGTCGCGAGAGCAGCGGAGGTCACGGTCACCTTCCCGGGTCACCCGCGGCGTCCGCGGGTTGTGGTCCCCTCCACGCTACCCGCGGAGGGGGCTGTCGTCGAAACCGACTCAGGCCTCGCTCATCACGTCGACCATGGCACCTGACTTGGCCTCACGCTCGGCACGGCGGCGCGTCACCGAGTCCTGGGCGGCGGCAATGATCGCCGGATCCAGAGCAGCGCTCTCGACTCGCGAGCGCGGATGGCGGGCCCGGATGTATTCACCGAGGTCAGGGCCGGACTCCCAGGAGGTGATGAGGCAGTAGCGAGGCTCGCTCCCGCGATGCCACACGGCATGCCAGAGACGCTGAGTGTCGATGATCACCTGGGTGCCCGCGGGCAGAGGGATGCGCGTCTCGGTCGACGGGTCGTCCTTGTCCTCGCGCAGGATCATGTAGGAGTCAGGGTTATCGGTGAGATTGAAGAACCCGCGCACGATCCATCCGGTCCCCTCAGGATTGAGGCGGTTGTTGTCGTCCTGATGCAGGTTCCAGATGCAGTCGGCGTACTCGTTGGGTTGGAGCTCGATCACGCGACAGCGACCGATGTTGGCTCCCGGCTCTTCGGCCCGCGCCTTCATCCGCGGCGCTCGAGCGACATTGGCGTCCACCCACACGCCGTCCTTGTCGGTCTTGGGCGGGTCGTGGTGCCAGAAGCCGTTGCACTCCAAGTCGCCGTAGGCCGACGCCAACGGCGCGAAACGCGTCTCACCCGAGGACTTCCAGTCCACGAACTCGATGTCCTGCCACTCCTGCGGGTCCTGGGACTGGTCGTAGGAGTCGAGGACCACGTAGCCGGTCTCCTCGAGTTCGGGCAGCTTCACGTAGCTCATGCGACACCTCTCAGAACGGACCCCGGGTCGGGGCCCCATTCTCCCCCACGCCTCCCGCGGAGGCGGGAAGGGCACGCGGGTGTCACCTGTGTCACTCGCCCTCCTGGGCCGGGGCGATCTTGTGGGCCCGTGACGACGGGCCTTTGGTCACGCTTGATGTCGCGAGGGCCCTAGATGTCGCGGGGGCCCTCGGTGTCGCGGGGGCCCTCGGTGTCGCGGGCACGCGATGTGGCGTAGAGGCAGATGGCGGCCGCCGCCGCGAGGTTCAAGCTCTCGGCGCTGCCCGGCATGGGGATCCGCACGGAGCCCGCCGCATGCTCGTGCCAGGCGCTGTCGACACCGTGCGCCTCGCTGCCGAAGACCCACGCGAGAGGAGCACGCAGGAGTTCGCTGCACCGCTCGATGCCCTCGCGCGCGTGTGAATCAGCCAGCACGATTGCGATGCCCGCAGCAGCGCACACCTGGACCGCATCGCGAGGGAGCACGCCCGTGGCGATGGGGAGGTGGAAGAGCGAGCCCGCCGTGGAGCGCACACACTTGCCGTTGTGGGGATCGACGGATCCCTCGGTGAGAATCACTGCACTGGCACCCATGGCATCAGCAGAGCGGATGATCGTGCCCGCGTTGCCAGGGTCGGACACCCTGTCGAGCACGACGAGCAGCGGCGACGGCGCGGCTGTCGCCGCAGCAACGACGCTGGCCAGTGGCGTGGTCACGAGGGGGCACACCGCGATGAGGCCCTGCGGCTGCCGAGTCTCCGACATCGCTGCGATGACGTCCTCGGTCGCGGTCACCACGCGCGCCCCCGAGGCACGAGCAGCCGCCACGATGTCCGGATGACGATCCA
>JBIKKK010000045.1:0-13407 GCA_044360385.1 Candidatus Nanopelagicales bacterium | reverse complement strand
TCTACGGCTCCCTCTCGGGTGCGGAGTCGGATAGCTCGCGCATGCGCAGCCAGTTCTGCGACGCCGACGAGCCCACCGAGGTCACCCTCGAGTTCAGCATCGGTGGCATCCGCCACACGATCACCCGCAGTCCGGCGTACGAACGTCGCAAGGCCCGCGGCGAGGGCACGACCCCTCAGCGGGCCACGCAGACCCTGATGGTCGAGGACGACGACACCCCGGACATGCGCGAGGCGCGCGAGATCGGTGCCTACCTGATCCAGCGCATCGGCCTGACGGTCGATCAATTCCGCCGACTCGTCGTGCTTCCCCAGGGCGAGTTCGACACGCTCCTGCGCGCCAAGCCACGCGAGCGCTACGACACCGTGGCGGGGCTCATCGACGACGGATTCCTCGAGCGCGTCCAGGAGGACCTCAAGGACAGGGCGGATGACGCACTGCGCGTGCGCCGCGATGCGGCCGCCGAGGTAGACCGCATCCTCGGAATCATGCGCGAGCGCGCGGCGGAGGTCATCGAGGTGCCCGAGGAGTTCGACCCGGAGGCCGTCGTCACCGACGTCGGCGACCGCGCTGCAGCAGCCACCACCGCCGCCGCGCACACCTCCGCAGCCCTCGACAACTGCCGCGCACGCGAGCACGACGCCCGCACTCACGCCGCCGCGGCCCATGCCGCGAGCGAGGCTCGCGTAGCTCTCGACCGCGCGCAGGTGGCCGCCGGGCCCGAGATCTCCGGACTCGATGACGCGGCTCTCCAAGCACTCGCCCATGACGTCGTCTCTCAGCGGACGCGCCTGGAGCCCCTCGCCGAGTGGGAGTCCGCCGCCGCGTCGCGCGCTAAGGAGAGCGCGCGACGTCACGCACTCGCCGACGACCTTGCCTTGCGCATCGCGCAGGCGCGTGCTGATGCAGCACTCCTACCCGGCCGCCTCGCACAGGCCGAGGCCGCACTCAGCCAGGCCCGGCTTCTCGCCGACCGTGCCGCTTCCCTGCAGGCGGAGGTCGAGCGTCTCGGGGCCCTCCAGCTGCTCATCGGCGAGCGTGATCGAGTGGCCGCCGCCGCGGAGGTCGCACGGGCGCGCGTCACCGCCGAGGGCGAGGCGCTCCAGGCCGCCCGTGAGGCCATGCACGCCGCGCGCACCGCCCACCATGCGCTCGTGCGCACCCAGCTCGAGCAGCGGGCCGCGCACCTGGCATCGCTTCTCGCGGACGGTGAGGCCTGCCCCGTCTGCGGCTCCTGCGATCACCCCCGTCCCGCCCACGACCCGCGCGGGGAGCTCGTGTCCGATGCCGATGTCTCCGCTGCTGAGCGCCTCGCGGTCACCGCAGAGAAGGATGAGGCCATCGCCGCAACAGTCCTCGAGGAGGCGCGCGCCTCTCTGGGTCCCCTCGATCAGCGTCTCGCTGTCGTCATCGCTCAACTCGACGGAGCCACCGACGAGCGCGTGGCCGCGTCGCTTGCTACGGCGCAGGCCGCTCTCGGGGAGGCGCAGTCCGCTGCCGCCACGATGGCCACGCTCGCGCAGGAGGTCGAGGCCCTGGCCGGCCAGATCACGACGTCGGCCACGGTGATCGAGGGGCTGCTGGCTGACGAGGCCGCGGCCCGTGCCGATGCTCGCGCGTACGACGCCACTGTCGCCGAGGAGGCTGACCGACACCGCGAGCAGGTGGGCGCATCGGCCTCGGCCGCCGAGGCTTTGACGGACCTTCGCACTCGACTCACTGCCATCGAAGACGTCCAGCGGGCGCGCTCCGCGGCAGCGGGCCACCCCGTGACGGTGGATCCCGCGGCCGCCGACGCCGCGCTCGCTCATGCGGTGACGGTGCGCAGCCAGGCGGAGACCGAGCACGTGGCCGCCGACGAGCAGCGCGCGCGCCTGTCACATGCGCACACAGCGCTGGTCACGCAATCCCAGGAGCTGGCCTCAGCGCGCGATCGACTCGATTCCATCGGCTCCAGCACGGAGGCCTCAATCCAACTCGGCACCCTCGTGACGGCACGCAGCCCCGCGAATCGACGTAACCTCACACTCCAGTCCTACGCCGTCCAGAGACGTTTCCAGGCGGTGCTGGAAGCGTCGTCGATCCATCTGGAGCGCATGAGCGGTGGCCAGTTCTCCTTCGTCATCGACGACAAGGCATCCGGTCGCGCGCAGGCCGGCCTCGGCATCGACATCCACGATGCATGGACCGGGCAGTCTCGCGATCCTGAGTCGCTCTCCGGGGGCGAGACCTTTTACGCCTCCCTCTCGCTCGCGCTCGGGCTCGCCGACATCGTGCGCGAGGAGGCAGGCGGCGTTTCCCTCGACACCCTCTTCGTCGACGAGGGCTTCGGCTCCCTCGACGCGGACACACTCAGCGTGGTCCTCGACCAGCTCGACGCCCTACGCTCGCGCGGCCGCGTGGTGGGCGTGATCAGCCACGTGGCCGAGATGAAGGAGTGGGTGCACGACCGAATCGTCGTGTCCCCCGGTGCCCCGGGGGCCGGGAGCCGCATCCTCCAGCAGGCCTGAGGCTCCGCAGCCAAACCCCGGCGCGTGGACCCTCCGGGGGCTTAACGTTCCTCCCACGCGGGCCGATCAGGGAGGCGCAGTGAGCACCACGACACAGGTCAAGGACTACCGCACCGGCAGGGTCGTCGGCCTTGCCGCGACCGCGGCACTCGGCGGCTTCCTCTTCGGCTACGACTCGGCCGTCATCAACGGCGCGGCCTCCGCCATCAAGTCTCTCTTTGGTCTCAGCGATATCGCCATCGGCTTCGTCGTATCGATCGCGCTTATCGGCTCGGCCATTGGCGCCTGGTTTGCCGGTGGCCTCGCCGACCGCTTCGGTCGGCGCAAGGTGATGCTCGTCGCCGCCGGGCTCTTCCTTGTCGCGGCGGTGGGTCAGGCCTTCCCCGTCGGTGTCTTCGACCTCATGCTGTGGCGCTTCATCGGAGGTGCCGGGATCGGCGTCGCGAGCGTCATGGCCCCGATGTACATCGCCGAGATCGCTCCGGCCCCGATCCGCGGCCGCATGGGAGCACTGCAGCAGTTCGCCATCGTCATCGGCATCTTCGCTACCGGCCTGGTCAACTTCCTCGTCCTGCAGGCGGCCGGCGGCAACGCGCGCAATGAGTGGCTCCTCGGGCTCGAGGCGTGGCAATGGATGTTCCTCAGCATGATCATCCCCGCCGTCGTCTACGCCCTACTCGTGCTGCGGATCCCCGAGTCACCCCGCTATCTCGTCGCGATCGGCGAGCCGGCCAAGGCGGCACAGGTGCTCAGCTCGATCTACACCGTCGACGTCACCCCCATCGTGACCGGTATCCAGGAGTCGCTCCAGGGCGATCACAAGCCGCGCTTCTCCGATATCCGGGGGCGCACCCTGGGCCTCATGCCGATCGTCTGGATCGGCATCATGCTCAGTGCCTTCCAGCAGTTCGTCGGCATCAACGCCGTCTTCTACTACTCCAACACCATCTGGGAGTCGGTCGGCTTCTCGGAGTCCCAGGCCTTCCAGACGTCGCTCATCACGACGGGCATCAACGTCCTCTTCACCGTCGTCGCGATCGCCCTCGTCGATCGTGTCGGCCGCAAGCCACTGCTCCTGGTCGGCTCCACGGGCATGGTCATCACCCTTGCCACGCTCACCTGGGTCTTCGGCACCGCCGCTACCAACGCGGAGGGCCAACCCGTCCTCGCAGATGGGCCGGATGTCATCGCACTCATCGCGTTCAATGCCTACGTCGCGTTCTTCGCCGCCACCTGGGGCCCGATCGTGTGGGTGCTGCTCGGCGAGATGTTCCCCAACCGCATCCGCGCGACCGCACTCGCCGTCGCCGCATCGGCGCAGTGGATCGCGAACTTCCTCGTCTCCACGAGCTTCCCGGAGCTGGCCGGCATCTCTCTTGGCTTGGCCTACGGCATCTTCACCGTCTTCGCTGTGCTCTCGATCCCCTTCGTCATGAAGTACATCCGCGAGACCAAGGGAGTCACGCTCGAGGACATGGGCGAACTCGAAGGAGCCCGAGCCGCCTAGCCGTTGAGGATGACGAGGCGCTCCTCGGTCATCTCTCGCACCGAGTAGGCGGGGCCCTCACGGGTGTTGCCGGAGTCACGCAGGCCGCCGTAGGGCATCTGATCGGCGCGCCAGGTGGGCACCTCGTTGATGAGGACGCCGCCGAAGTCCAGCGTGCGCGCCGCCTTGATCGCCTTGGAGACATCGGCCGTGAAGACACCCGCCTGCAGGCCATAGCGCGTGTCATTGGCCATCCGCAGTGCCTCGTCGAAGTCCGCGAAGGACTGGACGGCCACCACGGGACCGAAGACCTCGAGTGCGCAGACGTTCATCTCCGGCTTGGCGTCGACGATCACGGTCGGCTGGAGTACGCCGTCGGCACCGATCTCGCCCCCGCAGGCCACCCGGCCGCCATCGGCGACAGCCTCGTCGATCCATGCTTTCACGCGATCGCGCTCACCAGTAGAGATGAGTGCCGAGACGTCCGTGGCCTCGTCCATGGGATCGCCCACGACGAGGGTCTTCACCGCGTCGGCGAGCGCAGCGGACACCGGCTCCACGAGCGACTCGTGCACGAAGAGGCGCTGCGTGGAAATACACGACTGGCCGGCGTGCGAGAAGCCGGCGACCTTGATCTTGGCCACCGCGGTCTGCCAGTCGCCATCGGCATCGATGATCACCGGCGCGTTGTTGCCGAGCTCGAGACCGACGCGCTTGCGCGGTGCCTTGGCCCGGATGCTCCAGCCGACCTCGGGAGATCCCGTGAAGGTGATGAGCGCGACATCGGGATTGTCGACGAGCGCGCCACCGACGCTCGTGCCGCCGCCCGTGACGATCTGCAGGTAGGCCGGGGGCAGGCCGCACTCCTCGATGAGCATGCGGGCGAGCAGGATCGAGGAGTAGGGGGTCTGCATGGCGGGCTTGAGCACCACAGGGCAGCCTGCCGCGATCGCCGGGCCGAGTTTGTGCGCGACGAGGTTGAGGGGGAAGTTGAAGGGCGAGATCGCACCGACCACGCCGATCGGCACCCGCAGGACGAAGCCGAGCTTGCCCTCGCCCGCGGACGAGGCCTCGAGCGGCACGGTCTCGCCGGTGAGCGTGCGCGCCACCGCGGCTGAGAACTGCATCGTGCTTGCCGCGCGCTCTGCCTCGACGCGAGCCGTTCTAATGGGCTTCGCGGCCTCCAGTGCGATGCAGCGGCCGAACTGGTCACGACGCTCGAGCAGCAGCTCGGCGGCGCGATCGAGGATCTCGGCGCGCTTCCACTGGGGCAGCGGCTCCGCGTGTAGGGCCGCCTTGGCGTAGGCGACAGCAGCATCCACGTCGGCCGGCGTCATCACCGGCACGCTGCCGAGCAGGGCGTTGTCGTAGGGCGCGCGCACCTCCGCGGACTCAGACCCCGAGGTCCAGCCGCCGAGGAAGGGGACGGGGGTCACGGTCCCGGGGTCGATGCCGGGAATCAGTGGCGAAGACATGCCCGGACGCTATCGCGAGCAGCCTCCCGCCAGGTGGGGCAGGATCCCTTCATGGACTTCCGCATCCCCGACGAGCTCACGGCGCTTCGCCAGTCCTTCGCCGCCTTCCTCGACCGGGAGGTCCGGCCGCTCGAGGAGCAGTACGCCCCCGAGTTCTGGGGCGAGACACCCAACCGCGAAGCGCTCGCCCCCGTGATCCGCGATGTCCGGCTGCGGAGCGCGCAGGAGGGCTTCTATGCCGCCTACATGCCCGAGGATGCCGGCGGCCAGGGACTATCGGTCCTCGGCACGACACTCCTCGTCGAAGATGCGGCGCACTCCGGCATGCGCCTGGCGATGGCGGCCATCGCTCCCCCCAATCCCGCCGGGCCGTCGACCCTCCTGCTCAAGCTGCCCCCGCACCTGTGGGACGCGTACCTCCTCCCGGTGGTGGCCGGTGAGAAGACGATGTGCTTCGCGCTCACCGAGCCCGAGGCCGGCAGCGATGCCCAGGCGATCCGCACCCGGGCGGCGCGCGATGGCGATGAGTGGGTCATCGACGGGCACAAGCACTACATCACCAACGGCGAGCACGCCGACTTTGCCGTCGTCTTCGCCGTCACTGACAGCGAGAAGCGGGCCGCGGGTGGCATCACGGCGTTCGTCGTGCCCTCGGATCAGTTCCGCCGCGGCAAACTCCAGTGGAATCTCTCCGACTGGCACCCCACGGAGCTGTTCTTCGACGGGGCGCGCGTGCCGGCCGACCATGTCATCGGCGAGGTCGGCATGGGATTTTTCGAGGCCATGGCCTTCCTCAACGCGGGCCGCGCCTACATCGGTGCACATGCGCTGGGCCTCGCCGAGTGGGCCCTCAATGCGGCCGTCGACCATGCCAAGACGCGCACGGCGTTTGGGAAGCCGCTCTCGCGCAATCAGGGAGTCTCCTTCCCGCTCGCCCGCAGCAAGGCCGACATCGAAGCGATGCGCTGGCTCGTCTACCACCTCGCGTGGAGAGTGGACACCGAAGGCGATCCGCTCGCCATCATGGGCGACGCCTCCATCACCAAGTACTACACGACCGAGCAGGCCTACGCTGTCGCCGATCGCTGCCTGCAGGTCTTCGGCGGCATGGGCCTCATGCGCGAGGGCCCGATCGAGCATGTGCTCCGCCACCTGCGCATGCTCCGGGTCGTCGAGGGCGCAAGCGAGGTGCAACTCCTCGTCATCGCCCGCACCCTGGGCCTGTAGTCAACTTCGTTGAGTGGCGCCTCGTGGCGCCACCACACGGCGTGTCGGCCGCACGAGGCGCCACTCAATGACCTGAAGGTCAGCGGGGTTCGTCGAGGTCCTCGCCCGTCGCTACATCGCCGACCTCGACGAGTGCGATCTCATCCACACGCTCACTGAGGTAGGACCGTGCTCCGGCATCCCCGCGGGCGCTGCCCGCGACCTCGAGCCAATGTCGGCGACCGAAGCGCACCGGGTGCCCCCGCTCACCGCCGTACGTCGCTGCAGCCAGGTCGCTATCGACGTCCACGAGCCTGCGCACAGCGGCCGGAGTGAGCCCGGGCAGATCGACCAGCGTCACGATGACCGCCTCGACCGGCGCGCCTTCGACCGCCTCAAGGCCCACGCGAAGCGACGACCCCATGCCCTCGGCCCAGTCGGGGTTGGTCACCGTCACCGCGCCTGGCACATCGCCCACCCAGGCACCGAGGACGACGTAGATCGGGTCGCATCCACCGGCACGCAGCACGCGGACGGCACGGTCGACAAGCCGCTCACCATCGATGACGGCCGGAGCTTTGGGACCTCCGAAGCGACGTCCCTCCCCCGCTGCGAGGACGAGCCCCGCGACGCTGGCCACGATCGCGCGCTAGCGGGGGGCGCCGGGGTGGATGGGGCCGCTCGTCGCCGCGAGGTGCGCGCCGCTCCCGCCCCAGCGCTCTTGGATGATCTCGGCAGCGATCGAGATCGCGGTCTCCTCGGGCGTGCGCGCCCCCAGGTCGAGACCGATAGGTGACCGCAACCGCGCGATCTCCTCGTCGGTCATGCCGGCCTCCTTGAGCCGCCGCAGTCGATCCTCGTGGGTGCGGCGTGAGCCCATGGCCCCGACGTAGCCCGCGTCCGTGCGCAGGGCGACCTCCAGGGCGGGTACGTCGAACTTCGGATCGTGGGTGAGCACGCAGATGGCGGTACGGCGGTCCACGGGCTGGCTCGCAAGCCAGCGATGGGGCCAGTCGACGACCACTTCATCCGCGTCCGGGAAGCGACGGGGGGTCGCGAAGACCTCCCGCGCATCGCACACGGTGACACGGAAGCCCAAGACCTTGCCCACGCGACACAGCGCAGCGGAGAAGTCGATGGCGCCGAAGATGTACATGCGCGGCGGGGGAGCCATGCTGGCGACGAAGATGTCCAGCCCGTCGCCGAGGCGTTCGCCCTCGGGGCCGTAGCGGAGGAATCCCGTGGTGCCGGACGCGAGAAGGCCCCGCACATCGGCGGCGACGGTCTCATCGAGTCGCTCGGTGCCGAGGGATCCCTCGACAGAGGTCGCGCGCACCACGACGTGGCGTCCGAGTGGCCCACCCTCCGGGGCCGCGACCACGGTCGCGACGGCCACCGGCTCCTCGGCTTCCACGCTGCGGATCACGCCAGGGAGTTCGGGCCAGGTGTCGCGGTCGACCTTCTCCACGAAGACATCGAGGATTCCGCCGCAGGTGAGGCCCACCGAGAAGGCGTCGTCATCGCTCACGCCGTAGGTCTCGAATTGTGGCTGGCCGTCTGCAAGCACCTCCTGGCCGAGGTCGTAGAGCGCACCCTCGACACAGCCACCACTCACTGAGCCGATCGCCTCGCCACCGGCCGTGACGATCATCGACGCTCCCGCCGGACGCGGAGCGGAGCGCCAGGTGCGCACCACGGTTGCCATGGCACAGGGCTCACCCCGGTCATAGGCAGCGAGCAGGTCGCTGAGGACCTCCCTCATGGGACTCCCTTCAGTGCCTCGCGGATACCGGCAGGATGACGTATCCGATGGCGCCCGGGAGCGCAGAGGCCAATAATGGCGCAATGCAGGCGACGGGCCAGTCGGGCACCCACCACTCCACCCGAGTGAGGTACGCCGCCGTCACGCCCGAGGCCATTTCCGCCCCCGAGGTCGCTCTCATCGTGGACGATCCGCGCGCGGGTGCTGTGGTGACCTTCTCCGGCGATGTGCGCGACCACGACCACGGGCGCACTGTCTTGAGGCTGGACTACGAGGCCCACCCCACGGCCGGGGATCTGCTGGCGGCGGTGGCCGCGGAGGTCGCAGAGCGCTTCGACGTGATCGCGGTCGCGGTGGCACATCGCACCGGCCCCTTGGCCATCGGCGACTGCGCTCTCGCGGCAGCCGTGAGCGCCGCGCACCGGGGAGAGGCCTTCGCCGCATGCACCGCTATCGTCGAGGAGACCAAGGCGCGCATCCCCGTGTGGAAGCACCAGTACTTCGCCGATGGCACCGATGAGTGGGTGAACTGCGCATGAGCCACGCCGATGAGGTTCACGAGTCCCGATTGATTGATTCCTACGGTCGCGGTCATCGCGACATGCGCATCTCGCTCACCGATCGCTGCTCGCTGCGCTGCACCTATTGCATGCCCGCCGACTTCGCTGACTGGATTCCCAGCGCCGAGCTCCTCACGACCGACGAGCTCATGTTCGTCCTCGACATCGCCGTCGACGAGGGCATCGACGAGGTCCGGCTGACGGGTGGCGAGCCTCTCCTGCGCCCCGACGTCGTCGACGTCGTCCGACGCATCAACTCCCTGCCGAGGCCGCCCCGGATTTCCGTGACGACCAATGCCCTGCGGCTGTCGGGCCTCGCCGGATCCCTGCGTGATGCGGGGCTCGAGCGAGTCAACGTCAGCCTGGACACCCTCGATCGGGAGCGCTTCAAGAAGATGACTCACCGCGACCGGCTCGACGACGTGCTGGCCGGCCTTGCTGCCGCTCGCGCCGCCGGCCTTGCCCCGGTCAAGGTCAATGCCGTCCTCATGCGCGGGGTCAACGATGACGAGGCTGTCCCCATGCTGCAGCGCGCGCTCGACGAGGGCTGGCAACTGCGCTTCATCGAGCAGATGCCGCTTGATGCCGGCGGACTGTGGAATCGCGCCAACATGGTGACCGCCGAGGAGATCCTCGAGAGCCTTTCGCAGGCCTTCGACATCACACCTCTCCCCCAGCGCGGCACCGCCCCCGCCGAGGAGTTCTACGTCGACGGCGGACCCGCCACGGTCGGAGTGATCGCCAGCGTGACGCGCCCCTTCTGCGGCACATGCGATCGGCTCAGGCTCACCGCCGACGGCCAGTTGCGCAATTGCCTCTTCGCGCGTGACGAGACCGACCTGCGCGCCGTGCTCCGCGACGACAGTCTGACCGCGGATGAGCGCGAGGCAGAGGTACGCCGCCGACTCCATGCAAGTGTCCTCGCCAAGCTGCCCGGTCACGGCATCAACGACCCGTCGTTCATCCAGCCACCTCGGCCGATGAGCGCGATCGGCGGCTGACTAACCCCCGGCAAAGGGCGGCAGGACGTCCACGCGCGCTCCCGCGGGCACCTCGGCGCCCTCGTCGTGGCCGACGACGCCATCCATGAGGACCGAGCAGCGCGGCAGCACGGCCGCGAGCCCGGGTGCTTGCGCGACCGCAGCGGCGAGGACTTCCGCCAGGGTGCCCGGGGGCACATCGAGCACCGAGAGCCCCTCGGCGGATGCCCGCGCGGCAGCGAAGAGGTGCACCTCAACGGGTCGCGGGGCGTCAGGCATGCGGCTAGTGTCGTGCATCACAGCCGCGAGGGCCTCCCAGGCCCCAGGACTATTCGTGGCCTCGACCTCGGGAGTCGTGCATGGACCTCCAGAACTCCTTCGTCGTTCCCGCGGACATCGACACCGCGTGGCGGACCCTGCTGGATGTCGAGGCCATCGCACCCTGCATGCCGGGAGCGACGCTGGAGACGGTCGATGGCGATGCCTTCACCGGATCGGTCAAGGTCAAGCTCGGCCCGGTCAACATGACGTACGGCGGCAAGGCGCGCTTCGTCGAGAAGGACGAGGCCCATCACCGCGCGGTGATCGAGGGGACCGGCAAGGAGACCCGCGGCTCCGGCACCGCCTCGGCTCATGTCACCTGCCAGCTCATCGCCGAGTCGCCGGACCGCACCCGTGTCGAGGTGGCCACCGATCTCACCGTCACCGGCAAGCCCGCGCAGTTCGGTCGCGGCGTCATGCAGGATGTCGCGGGGCGCATCATCGATCAGTTCTCCGCCAACCTCGCCTCGGTCATCGCGGCCAGTGGCGCACGAGCGGCCGCGGAGGCGAGCGGCAAGCCCGCCCCGGCGTCTGCGCCCACGCCTTTGCCGCAGGCAGCTGACAGCATCGATCTCCTGGGCACGGCAGGTGCGCCGGTCCTCAAGCGCGCGATCCCTGCCGTGGCGATCATTGCGGCCCTCGTGGGCATCATCTGGCTCATCGCCCGACGGCGCGGCTAGGCCAAAAGGCGATCGAGGAGCACACTGTGGCCATGAACGCGCGCGAGTTGCGGCAGCGAGCCGAGAGCCTCCAGGCCCAGGGAGTGCCCTTCGTTCACGCCCGCGTGGTGCTCGCGGAGCGACCCACCTCGGCCAAGCCCGGCGACGAAGCCATCGTGCTCGCCGACGGCACCGTCGAGGGATTCGTCGGGGGGCAGTGCGCGCTCGCGACCCTGAGAGCCCAGGGACTCGCTGTCCTCGAACGCCGTGAGAGCACGCTCCTGCGCATCGCGCCCACACCCGAGCCCGACCAGCCCGGACGCACTGTCGTCCATAACCCCTGCCAGTCCGGTGGCACCCTGGAGATCTTCATGGAGCCTGTCTTGCCCGCCCCGCTCATCCGCGTGCTCGGCACCACCCCCATCGGCATCGCGCTCGGACGTGTCGGCGATACCCTCGGCTACCAGATGGAGTCGTGGGACGCGGGATGCTGCGACGGCACCCCCAGCCTCACGACCACAGATGCCGTGGTCGTCGCCTCGCATGGCAACGGCGAGGAAGCGGTCCTCGAGACTGCCGTCAAATCAGGCGTGCCCTATATCGGCCTTGTCGCGAGCCGCAAGCGTGGCGCGGCCGTCCTCGCCTCCCTCGACCTCACCGACGATGAGAAGTCCCGTATCCGCACTCCCGCCGGCATGGATATCGGAGCCCGGACCGCGGAGGAGGTCGCCCTGTCGATCCTCGCTGAGGTGATCGCCCAGCGCCGGGGCGAGCCACGTGCGATGACCACAGCCGCGTCAGTGCAGACATCCGTCGATCCGGTGTGCCACATGGATGTCGTCATGGTCCCGACCTCGCTGCACGCCGAGGTCGACGCAGAGACATGGTGGTTCTGCTGCCAGGGCTGCCTCGACAGGTTCGTCGCCGACCCGGCGGCCTTCGCCAAGGCCTGAGCGTGCCCGAAGTCGAAGGGGTACCCGCGGATCTGCTGCCCGACATCGACTCCTTGGCGCGGAGCCTGGAGCAGACGGGCTACCTCGCCGACCCAGGCCTCGCGACCGCGCTCTTCTGCGCGGTGCGACTGCCTCAGCCCCTCCTCCTGGAAGGTGAAGCCGGAGTCGGCAAGACCCAGGCGGCCAAGGCACTCGCTGAGATCCTCGACACCCCGCTGATCCGCCTCCAGTGCTTCGAGGGGATCGACGCAGCCGAGGCGCTCTACGAGTGGAACTACGCCCGGCAGCTGCTGGGCATCCGACTCGCCGAGGCCCGCGGGGATGGCCTTGAGGAGTCGAGCCTTTTCTCGCGCGACTACCTCGTGGAGCGTCCGCTGCTCCAAGCGGTGGAGCACCCCGGCCCACGCCCCGTCGTCCTGCTCATCGACGAGGTGGACCGTGCGGACGAGGAATTCGAGGCCTTCCTCTTCGAGCTGCTGGCTGAGTCCTCGGTCACCATTCCCGAGATCGGCACGCTGCACGCGCACCACAAGCCGATCGTCATCCTCACCTCCAATCGCACGCGCGACCTGCACGATGCGCTCAAGCGTCGCTGCCTCTACCACTGGATCGACTACCCCTCTCTTGAGCACGCCACGGCCATCGTGCGCATGCGCGTACCGGAGGCTGATGAGCGCCTGGTGTCGCAGATCGCCGGAGCGGTATCTCGGCTCCGCACCCTCGACGTCCAGAAGCCACCGGGCATCGCCGAAGCGATCGACTGGGTGCACGCCGCGGTCCTCCTCGGGGTGCAGCAACTCGACGTCGACGCCGTCCAACGCACCCTGGGCTCCGTACTCAAGTACCGCGAAGACCACGACGTCGCAGTCGAGGCGGGGCTGGCCTGGGTCAGCGGTGCCTGACCACGCGGCTGCGCCCCCCGCCCAGGCCGATCTGGCTGCCCTCGTCGCCGCCTTTGGCGAGCGCCTGCACGCCGCAGGCGTGCCCGTCACGCCGGAACGCATGGCGCGCTTTGCCGAGGCGGTGCTCCTCGCCTCCCCTCACACCACGCGAGAGGCCTACTGGCTCGGGCGGGTGACCCTGCTCACGGGCCAATTCCAGATACCGGTCTACGACCGCATCTTCGACGAGTACTTCCGCGGATACGTCGACCTGATCGAGGGCGGGATGCCGACCCAGGACCAGCCAGCGAGCCCCCTCGACGCTGGCGAGAGCGCACCTCGTGACACGCGCGCGCCGCAGTCCGGCGCATCTGCGTCCCCCATCACGAGCGCGACGCCCGGACTCGACGCGCGCGGAGACAGCGAGGCCGAGGAGATGTCCATGCTCGCGGCTGCGAGCCCGAGCGAGCGCCTCGCCTCCCGTGATTTCTCGGAATGCTCACCGGAGGAGCTTGCGCTGCTGCGACGGCTGGTCGAGCAACTGCCGCTGACCCCACCCTCCCGCCGTGGCCGGCGGCTGAGGCGCGATGCGCGCGGGACTCGGCTCGATGTGC
>JBIKKK010000044.1:0-13447 GCA_044360385.1 Candidatus Nanopelagicales bacterium | reverse complement strand
TTCTCGGAATGCTCACCGGAGGAGCTTGCGCTGCTGCGACGGCTGGTCGAGCAACTGCCGCTGACCCCACCCTCCCGCCGTGGCCGGCGGCTGAGGCGCGATGCGCGCGGGACTCGGCTCGATGTGCGCACGACTCTGCGCAAGGCGTACCGCACAGGCGGCGACCCGGTCCGACGCGCGTATCGGCGTCACGCCGAGCGACCCAGACGCGTCGTGCTCATCGCCGATGTGTCCGGATCGATGGAGCCGTATGCGAGGGTCTACCTCCATCTCATGCGCGGGGCTGTGCGAGCTCTCGGCTCAGAGGCATTCGTCTTCGCGACCCGACTCACCCGCCTCACGCGCCAACTCGCGACCGGAGGACCGGACTACGCCTATGCGAAGGTCGCCGAGACGACACCCGACTGGGCGGGTGGCACGCGCATTGGCACGGCTCTCACGCGATTCCTCGACGAGCATGGTCGCCGGGGTGTCGCGCGGGGAGCCATCATCGTGATCGTCTCCGACGGCTGGGAGATCGGTGACCCGGATGAGGTGGGCGAGGCGATGCGCCGACTCGGGCGCCTGGCCCATCACGTGATCTGGGTCAACCCGCGCAGCGCGGCGGCGGAATTCCAGCCGCTCGCCGGTGGCATGGCCGCCGCACTTCCCCATGTCGATACCTTCCTCAGCGGGCACTCCGTGCGAGCACTCGAGGAGTTGCTCGTGGCTATCCGAGAGGCAGGTGGACGGCGACATGGCTGACCAGCGCAAGGCATGCGTGATCACGGTGTCCACGCGCGCGTCCGCGGGCGTGTGGGAGGACCGGTCCGGACCCGTGCTCGTCGAGGGCCTGCTGTGCATGGGCATGGACGTGTCGGGTCCCGTGGTCGTGAGCGACGGAGATCCCGTGGAGACGGCGCTGCGCGAGGCCATCGGCGCCGGCTTCGACCTCGTCGTCACGACCGGAGGGACCGGACTCACGCCGGCTGACCTCACACCAGAAATGACGGCGCGTGTCATCGATCGACCCATCCCCGGCCTCGGCGAAGCCATCCGCACCTACGGCGCCGCCCACGGCATCCCCACCGCGATGCTCAGCCGCGGCATCGCGGGTCTGGCCGGGCGCACCCTCATCGTCAATCTCCCGGGATCACCCGGGGGTGCCAAGGACGGCCTCGCGGTCCTCGAGCCGCTCCTGGACCACGCCCTCGACCAGATCGCGGGCGGGGACCACCCGCGGCCCGGCGGGTCGGCAGAGCCACCCCTGTCGGGCATGCCCGCAGGAGACTAGGCCGAGTCCACGCCACTACCCTGGATGCGTGGCGCAGGGCAGGTTCGGACCCAATGAGTGGCTCGTCGACGAGATCTACCAGCAGTACCTCGCCGACCGCGAGAGCGTCGATCCGGCCTGGTGGGACTTCTTCGCCGACTACACCCCCGCGGATGGCTCCGCCCTCAAGGCCCAGCTGGACCACGCTCAGGCAAACGGCCATGCCGCCGAGGCGGTCGCGGTCACGTCGACGCCCGCGCCCGCTCCGATACCGACACCTTCACCAGCACCCCCGGTCCCCGTCCCCACGGCACCACCAGCCCCCACCCTGAATGAAGTCGTGCCGCTGCGCGGGCCAGCCGCGCGCGTCGTGGGCAACATGGAGTCGTCCCTCACGGTGCCGACGGCGACGAGCGTGCGCGGAGTGCCCGCGAAACTGCTCATGGACAACCGTGTCGTGATCAACAACCACCTGGCGCGCGGGCGTGGCGGGAAGGTGTCATTCACTCACCTCATCGGCTACGCACTCGTGCGTGCCGTCACAGGCGTGCCCGCCATGAACGACTCCTTCACCGAGGCCGAGGGCAAGCCCGCCGTGGCCAAGCGCGCGGACGTCAACCTCGGCATCGCGATCGACCTCGTCAAGGACGACGGCTCGCGCCAGTTGCTCGTGCCCAACATCAAGGCCGCACAGTCCCTCGACTTCGCCGGCTTCTGGGCTGCCTACGAAGACGTCGTCCGCCGCGCACGCGGTGGATCGCTCACGGTCGATGATTTTGCCGGGACCACGATCAGCCTCACCAATCCCGGCACGCTGGGCACCGAGCACTCGGTGCCCCGGCTCATGCAGGGACAGGGCTGCATCGTCGGTGTCGGCGCCATGGAGTACCCCGCGGAGTGGCAGGGCGCCTCCGAGGAGTCCCTCGTCCGCAATGCCGTCTCCAAGACACTCACCTTGACGTCGACCTACGACCATCGCGTGATCCAGGGTGCGCAGTCCGGGGAGTTCCTCCGCCGGATCCACGAGCTGCTCCTCGGCGAAGACGACTTCTACGGCGACATCTTCCGCAGCCTGCGCATCCCCTACGAGCCCATCCGCTGGGCCCGCGATATCTCGGCATCCCACGAGACGGACCTCGACAAGACCGTGCGGGTCCAGGAGGTCATCCACGCCTACCGCGTGCGCGGGCATCTCATGGCCGACACCAATCCGCTCGAGTACGAGCAGCGCATGCATCCCGATCTCGATGTCCTGTCTCACGGGCTGACCCTCTGGGATCTTGATCGCGAGTTCGCCACGGGTGGCTTCGCGGGGCGCCCGCTTATGAAGCTGCGCGAGATCCTCGGCGTACTCCGCGACTCCTACACCCGCAGCATCGGCATCGAGTACATGCACATCCAGGATCCCGACCAGCGGCGCTGGATCCAGGAGCGCGTCGAGATCCCGCACCATAAGCCCAGCCGCGAGGAGCAGCTCCGCATCCTCCACAAGCTCAATCAGTCGGAGGCCTTCGAGACCTTCCTGCAGACCAAGTACGTCGGGCAGAAGCGCTTCTCGCTCGAGGGGTCGGAGTCGCTCATCCCCCTGCTCGACGAGGTGCTCTCGTCGGCGGCGCGCGACGGCATCATCGAGGTCGCCATCGGCATGCCGCACCGCGGTCGGCTCAATGTCCTCACCAACATCGCCGGCAAGTCCTACGCGCAGATCTTCGCTGAATTCGAGGGCAACTACGGCGAGGAGTCCGTGCAGGGATCCGGAGACGTGAAGTACCACCTCGGCACGAGCGGCACGTACCGCAGCGCCGACGGTCACGAGACGCTGGTCTACCTCGCGGCAAATCCGTCGCATCTCGAGGCGGTCGATCCCGTCCTCGAGGGCATCGTGCGCGCGAAGCAGGATCAGCTCCCCCGCGATCAGGCCTTCGACATCCTCCCGCTCCTGCTCCACGGCGACGCGGCCTTCGCCGGGCAGGGCGTGGTCGCCGAGACTCTCAACCTCTCGCAACTGCAGGGCTATCGCACCGGTGGCACAGTCCATGTCGTCGTCAACAACCAGGTCGGGTTCACGACGTCACCGCGGTACAGCCGCTCGAGCGTCTACTCCACCGACGTCGCACGCATGGTGCAGGCGCCCATCTTCCACGTCAACGGCGACGATCCCGAGGCCGTTGTGCGGGTTGCCCGGCTTGCCTTCGAATTCCGTCAGGCATTCCACAAGGACGTCGTCATCGACCTCGTCACCTACCGTCGTCGGGGCCACAACGAGGCCGACGACCCCTCGCTGACCCAGCCCCTGATGTACGAGCTGATCGATGCCAAGCGCTCCGTGCGCAAGCACTACACCGAGTCGCTCATCGGCCGCGGCGACATCACGGTCGAGGAGGCCGAGGGTGCGCTGCGGCACTTCCAGGAGGAGCTCGAGACGATCTTCCAGGGCAGCCGGGCCGCTCTCACCGGTGGCGACTTCAGCGAAGGTTCGGATGAGGTCGTCCGCACCGGCCAACTCCAGCTGGCGCCGATGGGCCCTGCAGGCGACATCCTCACGGCAATCAGCAGGGAAGCCGTGGACTGCGTCGTCGACTCACAGCTCACCATGCCCGAGGGCTTCACACTCCATCCTCGCCTCGCCCCCCAGCTCCAGCGCCGCGCGCAGATGGTCGCCGATGACGCCATCGACTGGGGTATGGGCGAGGCGCTCGCCATCGGATCGCTGCTCCAGGAGGGACGCTCGGTCCGCCTCGCCGGCCAGGACTCCCGTCGCGGCACCTTCGGCCACCGACACGCCGTCATCGTCGACAAGTCGACCGGCTGGCAGTACAAGCCGCTCAAGCGCTGCTACCGCGATGGCGCCAAGCTGTGGGTTTATGACTCGCTCCTGAGCGAGTTTGCGGCTCTGGGCTTCGAGTACGGCTACTCCGTCGCCCGTCCCGACGCGCTCGTCATGTGGGAAGCCCAGTTCGGCGACTTCGTCGATGGTGCCCAGACCATCATCGACGAGTTCATCTCCTCCGGTGAGCAGAAGTGGAATCAGCGCTCATCGCTGGTCATGCTGCTCCCGCACGGCTACGAAGGCCAAGGTCCCGATCACTCCTCTGCGAGGGTCGAGCGCTTCCTCCAGCTCTGCGCGCAGGACAACATGACGGTGGCCATGCCCTCCACGCCCGCATCGTTCTTCCACCTGCTGCGCTGGCAGGTGCACTCACCGCTCGTGCGCCCGCTGGTGGTCTTCACGCCGAAGTCACTCCTGCGCGCCAAGGCGGCTACCTCGCCCCTCTCCGATTTCCTCGATGGCCACTTCCGCCCTGCCATTGGCGATTCCGCGGTCGACCCCGCGCACGTCGAGCGCATCCTGCTGTGCAGCGGCAAGGTCTACTACGACCTCGTGGCCGAGCGAGAGCGTCGCGGGGACACCCGCACGGCGATCCTCCGCGTCGAGAGGCTCTATCCCCTGCCCTGGCGCACGCTGCCGGCCATGGTCGAGTCCTACCCGCAGAGTGCGAGCATCCGCTGGGTCCAGGAGGAGCCGGCCAACCAGGGGGCCTGGTCCTTCATGGCACTCAACCTCCCGGGCATCCTCGGTGGTCGGCCTATCGAGGGCATCTCTCGTCCGTCGTCCTCCTCACCCGCCGTGGGCAGCCATCACCGTCACGAGGAAGAGCAGCGCGCCGTCGTCGAAGCGGCGTTCGCCTGAGCCATGTACTTCACCGACAGGGGCATCGAGGAACTCCAGCGCCGCCGCGGCGAGGAGGAGGTCACCCTGGATTGGCTCGCGGAGCGCATGCGCGAGTTCGTCGACCTCAATCCCGAGTTCGAAATCCCCCTCGAGCGGCTCGCCACCTGGCTCGCCCGCCTCGACGATCCCGAGGACTGATCGGCCAGACTGGCCCCTTCGTCAAGGGAAGGGGCGCCGGGTGAGCACGATCGCCGAGGTGCGCGCCGTCCTACACGGCCCCTTCCGCACGCTCGCTCTGGGCCGATTCCTCGACGCGATCGGCAGCGGCCTGACGATGTCGCTGCTCGTCGTCTACCTTGCCGAGGTACGCGGCTTTGCGATCCTCACCGCCTCGCTCGTTCTCACCTGGATGGCAGTGGTGGGGCTTGCAGCCGCACCGACCGCGGGCACGCTCACGGATCGCTTCGGCCCGCGCCCCGTCATTCTCGTCGCGATCCTCCTGGAGGCCAGCGGCGTCGCGCTGCTGTCGCAGGTGACAACCGTGCCTGCGGCGTTCGCCGTCGCCACCCTGATGGCTGTGGGCGCCGCGGGCATCTGGGGTCCGGTCACCACATTCACCGCACAACTCGTCACGGAGGAGCAGCGGCCTACGGCCTTCGCCGTCGGCTTCATGCTGCTCAACCTCGGTCTCGGCATGGGCGGGCTGATCGGTGCGGCCATCGTCGACATCGATCGCCCCGAGACCTTTGTCCTGCTCTACCTCGCCGATGCAGCGACCTACCTCTTCGCCTGGGTGACAGTCGCGAGCCTTCGCGGGCGGGGTGGGCGCCCGGCACACCGCACGGATTCGGGAGCGGACGAAGCGACGGTGACGATGCACCGCCAGGGGTGGACCACGGTCCTACGCGATGCCCGCCTGCGCAGGCAGGTCGCGGTCTCGCTGCTGCTGCTCACCTGCGGATACGGCTCGCTTGAGGCGGGCCTGGCGATCTTCATCACGGATACCGCGCAATTGCCTGAGCGCATCATCGGCATCGTGTGGCTGGCCAACACCATCACCATCGTTATCGGCCAGTTGCTCGTCCTGCGCATGCTTCAGGGCCGCTCGAGGACGCGGGTGATCGGCGTCGTCGGCCTACTGTGGGGCGCCTCCTGGCTCATGCTTTCCGTCGTCCCCGGAGTCCCGGCCGCCCCGGCGATCGCGATTCTCATGGTCTCCACTGTTGTCTTCGCCCTCGGCGAGACGCTGTGGAGCCCCACTGCACCGGCGCTCGTCAACGCAATCGCCCCCGACCACCTGCGCGGTCGCTACAACGCCGCGCAGTCGCTCACCTGGAGCCTCGGCGCGAGCCTGGCCCCGGTGCTCTCGGGCCTGCTGATCGGCGCCGGGCGCGGAGTCGTGTGGGCCGTGATCGTCGGACTGGGCTGCATCGGTGCGGCGGTGTTCGCCCAGACACTGCGCCCCATGCTCACGCCCGCCGAGGATGGCCGGGAGCCTGCTGCAGCTCCGTCCTAGATCCGAGCGACGCCGTCAGCTCGCGCTGCTGCCGCGACGGCAAGCGGCACGGCCACTCCGACGCGCGGGTCAAAGACGCTCGGCACGATCAGATCGGGTGCGAGCTCGTCGACGACCACATCCGCGATCGCTTGAGCGGCCGCGAGCTTCATCCCCTTGGTGATCGTCGAGGCCCGCACGTCGAGTGCCCCCCGGAAGATTCCGGGGAATGCCAGCACGTTGTTGATCTGATTGGGGAAGTCGCTGCGCCCCGTGGCCACGACGGCCGCCGTGCGCAGGGCCACGTCCGGATGGATCTCCGGCTCAGGGTTGGCCAGGGCGAAGACGATCGACCCGGGTGCCATGGACGCGACGGCCGCGTCAGACACCTTGCCGGCAGAGAGTCCGATGAAGACGTCGGCGCCTGCCATCGCCTCCTCGATCGAGCCTTCGATATCCAGCCGATTGGTGCGCGCGGCCAGTGCCGCCTTGACCGGCGTGAGGTCCTCGCGGGAGCTCGAGATGATGCCCACCGAGTCCCCGACGGCGATGTCGCCGATGCCGGCCTCGAGCAAGATGTCGGTCACCGCAACTCCGGCCGCCCCCGCGCCTGAGAGGACCGCGCGCAGGTCAGAGATGGGTCGACCGACGACTCGGGCCGCGTTGAGGAGCGCCGCGAGCACGACGACCGCGGTGCCGTGCTGGTCATCGTGGAAGACCGGAATGTCGAGCGCGGCGTCCAGGCGCTCTTCGATCTCGAAGCAGCGCGGTGCGCTGATGTCCTCGAGGTTGACCCCGCCGTACGCCGGGGCGATGCGGATCACCGTCTCGATGATCTCGTCGACGTCCTTGGTGGCCAGGCAGATCGGCACGGCGTCCACGCCGCCGAACTCCTTGAAGAGCAGGGCCTTGCCTTCCATGACGGGAAGGGATGCCTCGGGACCGATATCTCCGAGCCCCAGCACTGCCGTGCCATCGGTGACGATCAGCACGGTGTTGGACTTCCAGGTGTATTCGCGGACGAGTTCAGGGTTCTCAGCGATCGCCGTCGACACACGTGCCACGCCCGGCGTGTAGGCGAGGGCGAGTCCTTCGCGATCCCGGATACGCACGGTCGGGCGTACCTCGATCTTGCCGCCCTGATGGAGGGGGAAGGCAGGATCGATGGTGTTCGCCTCGTCGCTCATGGGGGTGTAGTCAACCACCGCGGGGCGATGTGCGCCTCAGCGGCAGCGGCCGGTACCTCACCACGAGCCGCCCGACGATCGCTTCCTGGTCCACGGGGCCGTAGTGGCGACTGTCGCGACTGCGGCCGGGGTTGTCACCCTCGACCCACCACCGCGCGCCATCACGCCGGGTGACGCGCTTCACGGTGAGCAGCCCAGCCTGCTCAGGCTGGCGGACCACCACCACATCGCCTACGGCCGCTCGGTGGGTGCGCCGAGCCAGCCACCACTCCCCTGAGCGCAGCGTCGGCTCCATCGAGTCGCCGGAGACGGCGACGGGGAACCACGGCAGGCGGGCCATGCCGGGATCATGCCCGAACACCGGATGCCGCCCGGGGGCGGCCAGACTAGGGTGGATCCCACAGCGCACAGCGCCCCGGACGGAGGAAAGATGCTTACTCGGATCACCGCGTGGCTTGCCCCGCGCACCACGGTCCATGCCCACTGCGATCTGCCCTGCGGTGTCTACGACCCCGCGCAGGCCAAGATCGAGGCCCAGTCGGTCAAGGCGTGCATGGAGAAGTACCACGCCTCCGACGATCCCGACTTCAAGGCGCGGGCCATCGCCATCAAGGAGGAACGGTCCAACCTCGTCAAGGAGCACCTCTGGGTGCTGTGGACCGACTACTTCAAGCCCCCGCACTTCGAGAAGTACCCCAACCTCAACCAGCTCTTCAACGAGGCGACCAAGCTCGCCGGTGCTGGTGGCACCAAGGGCACCGTCGACGTTGCCGTGGCCGACCAGTTGCTCGGCAAGATCGACGAAATCTCCGAGATCTTCTGGGAGACCAAGAAGGCCTAAGGCCGGTTCCACCCCCTCTCACCTGCGGAAACGCTTTGGTGGCATGAGGGCAGACCGTCTGTAGACCGTGAGGCCCCCACCGGTTCGCCGGTCGGGGGCCTCATGAACTCGTCGAAGGTCTCGGTCGCTGCCTCGCGGTCGAGGTCAACGAGCGACCGGATGAACAGGCCGAGCCCGTAGGCCTCGTCCGGGCGCGGGCAATGTCGTCTGCTCCTCCGACTCCCGTCTTCAGCAGCATGGCCTCAAGCCGGCCATCACCTCAAGCACTTCTCCTCTCGCGAGCGGCGCGTGTCAATGCCGCGGCGGCATGGGACGTTATGGGGTATGACGCTCACCACAACGCCGGGCCCCGACGGGGCGCCCTGCCGGCGTGAGCACGAGCCCTTCGAGGCGTTCTTCCTGCGAACCCGCGATCGCGTCCTGCGCTCGGCCCAGGCCGTCGCCGGCGGCGATCACGACGTGGAGGATGCGGTGGCCGAGGCCTTCGCCCGGGCACTGGCCCGCTGGGCCGACGTCAGCGCGCATCCCGCTCCGGGGGCCTGGGTCATGCGCACCGCGGTCAACCTCCTGCGCGATCGTCACCGCAGCCGCGTGCGCTCCCTGCGGATCCTCCCGCGGATGGCCGCGGACCAGGTCGTCGCGGCCCCGGCCGCGCCCGTGGACCCGACGGTGCTGGCCGCCATCCGACGGCTCCCCGAGCGCCAGCGCGAGGTGCTCGCCCTGCGGGTCCTGATGGACCTGTCGGCCGAGTCGACGGCCCAGGCCCTTGGCATTTCGGCACAGAGCGTCGGGACGCACCTGCATCGGGCGCTCGCGACCCTGCGACGAACTCTGAGCCCCGCCGACGTCGTACCCCCCATTAGCCATGATCGGCCACCCACACCAGAAGGCGAGACCACGACATGAGCCACCTCGACATCCACGACGCAGCCGACCGGCAGACCGCTGCCGCCGTGAGCGCGGCGTTCGCCGACGTCCGCATGACGCTGCCCCTGCCGGCCCCCGTGGTCGAGCGCCGACACGGTCGATGGGTGGCCGCTGCCGCGGGCGTGGCCGCGGCCACGGTGGCGGCAGCGGCCACCGTCCCCGCCCTCGTCGGCGGAGGGTCCGCGGCGTGGGCGGCCGTCCCCTCTGCCGCGACGTCGGCCGACACGGCCAGCGCGGTGGTGCAGTGCGCCGAGCCGTTCGCCGCAGATGGCACGCGGGAGTCTCTCGGGCGCGAGATTCCCCAACTCGTCCCCATCATGGAGTCGACCCTGCAGGTCCTTGACATCCGGGGGGCCGGCGCCGTCGCCATCTTCGGAGAGGGCTCGGCGTCCTACGTCTGCACGCTCGCACGGGTCGACGGCGCGTGGCGCTTCGCCGGAGCGTCAGGAGCCGACACGGCCGGCCCCGCCGGCGTCGTCGCCGCCATGTCCGCGCAACTGCCCGACGGAGGCGACCTCTCCTCGGTGCACGGAGCCGTGGACACGGTGGCGACCAAGGTTCTCGTGACACTCGCCAGCGGCGCTCAGGCCGAGGCATCCCTCGGGTCGACCAGCACCACCACGCCCTTCGCCGCCTGGTTCCCGGTGCCGGTCGAGGAACTCGCGGGAGCCACCATCACCGTGGTCGATGCCGACGGACGCAGCACCACGCTCCCCGGATCTGTGGACATCCGGCAGGCATCAAGAAACTGAGACTGGGCTCGCCGCCCTCACGTAGGGTTGTCGCCAGGGCGCTCAGCGACCCAAGGGGTCCGACCGCCTATAGACCGTGAGGCCCGCGCACCGGTTCGCCGGTGGGGCCTCACGGCGTCCGGTGGAGATCCGCAGCAGCGCCCAGCGATGTCGATCGGGCCCGGCGCAGGACGTACCAAGATACGGACAGCACGCCGACGGCGCCGACGAGCAGCGTCCACTCGAGTCCCACGACGGCGATAAGTGTCCCCCATAGGAGAACGCCGATGGGGCTAGTCAGGGTGCAGGCGAACGTGAAAGCGACAAGCGCACGGGATCCGTCCTCCTTGATGACGCTGGCCATGGTCGCCCCTGCCATGAGCGCGCCCGAGGCTGCGCGTGCAGCACCGAAGGCGCAGCCGATGACGGCCCAGACCGCCAGTTCCCAGCCGCCGGTGGCCACCAGCGCGGATAGGCCGAAGGCAAGGAGGGCCAGGCCGCGGACACCACCCATGAGGGCCGCAGACACGCCCGTCACGAATCGGTCCTTCAGGAAGTCGACGGGGAAGATCGAGAAGGACTGCCCCAGGGCGATCGATGCCACCATCAGCGCGGCCCCGGGCACGGCGTCGGATGCGCGCAACTGCGTGATGATCGGCACGAGCAGCTCGCTGAACGGCATCGCGAAGATCGTCAACCCCATTCCCAGGATCACCAGCAGTCGCAGACCAGGGTTACTGCGTAGATCGTCACGCAGACCGCGCCACACCTGCCGGTCAGCCTGTGGCGATGCTGGTTCCTCGCCGGGGCGGAAGAACAACAGCACGATGATGAGGGGGATCTCCAACGCGCCCCGCGCCATGATCGCCCAGGCCGGGCCAACCGTCAGGACGAGGACCCCCGCGACGAACGCGCCGACGGCGATGCCACCACCGCGCACAACGGCCATGCGCGCGAGGGCACCGGACATGTCGTGGCCGTTGATGTATGCGCCGCTGTAGAGCGTCGTCAGGGTGGAGGCGAATGCGGCGATCGCACCGACAATGGGGGCCGTCGCGTAGAGGCTCAGTGCCCCCACGGAGCCCATCGCCAACAGGATTCCGAGCAGGATCCACAGCACGACCGACAGGACCTTGACCGTCAGGAACGTACGCCGCGGCCCGAACTTTCGGATGGCCAGCGGCGCGTAGGGAGCCACCAGGAGCCGCCCGGCCACCAGGAACACGATCCAGCCCGCGGTGACCAACGCCCCGTATCTCACCCCGCCGTACTCGTTGGTGATGACGGTGGACGCGAACGTGCCAGCGGTCAGGCCGACGATCCCCAGCCCGGAGGTGATCCGGTACATCCATGACACAGTGGTCGGCGTCAGCGGGACGGGATCCCTCACCGCGCAAGTCAAGCAGACAGGAGTGCGCGTGAGGCTAGCCTTGAATCTGCGTACGGAATGCCGTATCGGGCACCGATGAAACCGGTCCCGAGGCCCTACCACTCCAGGGCGGCATGCTCGGCGGCGCGGAAGGCCAGCGCCATGATGGTGAGCACCGGATTGAAGCCGCCGTTGGTCACGTGCACCGAGCCATCGGCGACGTACAGATTGTCGTATCCATGCACCCGGCCCCAGCGATCGGTCACCGAGGTCGCCGGGTCATCGCCCATGCGGCAGGTGCCGGCCTGGTGCTGCCCACCGCTGAGCTTCAACCTGGGCTGCGATCCCCAGATCCGCTCCGCGCCCGACGCGGCCAGCCACTCCTGGGCACGCTCGTACATGAATGTGGCCGTGCGCACAGTCTCGGGATGCGTCGTGCCCGCGAGTCGCGCGACGGGGATCCCCCAGCGATCGTGCACGGTCGGATCAAGGGTCACGCGCGCATCCGGACTGGGGATCTCCTGCACTGGACCCATCACGCGCGCTACGCGGGTGTAGTTGTCGCGCATGAAGCGCTTGGCCTCGGCACCCCAGCGCGGCAGATCCGGTGGCAGATTGCGGGCCCAGAAGATGATCGGCAGCGCCAAGAACTCGTCGGCGATCATGCCGCCGCCGATCAAGTCGGCGTTGCCGTGGTTGAACTTCGTGATCGCCGTCGTCACGCCCGGTCCGATGCCGTCGTAGACCGGCTCGGACATCAGGCCGACAGCGCCGGGGTAGTAGTGGCCCTGCAGGTTGCGCCCGACCTGGTCGTGCGCGTTGCCCAGCCCCTGCGGATGCTCTGGCGAGCGCGAGTTCAGCATGAGCCGAGCGGTCTCGATGGCACCCGCGGCCAGCACCACCACCTCTGCGCGCGCATTCCGGCGCTGGTCCTCGGCATCGAAGTACGTCACGCCGACCACCCGGCCGCCTACGGTGTCGACCTGCTCCACCATGGCCTCGGTCACCACCTCGATCCGACCGGTCGCGCGCCCACGGGCCAGCAGGGTGTTCTGGCTGTCGTTCTTGGCGTCGACGGGGCAGGCGAAGCCGATGCAGTGCTGGCAGTGGATGCAGGCCGGCCGGCCGCCGTACGGCGTGCTGTTGATGAGCAGGGGCACCGCCAGGGCCGGCCAGCCGAGCGCTTCCGCTCCGCGACGCATGACCTCGCCCTGGCGATTGAGTTGCACCGGCGGCATCGGATAGCCCTTGTCGCGCGGCCAGAGCTCCGCGCTCCCGGAGCTGTCACCACAGACGCCGACCTCCCACTCGGCGCGCTCGTAGTACGGCTTGACGTCGGCGTAGCCGATCGGCCAGTCGGCCAGCGAGCTCCCCGCCGGCACGCCGTAGGTGCTGGCCATCTCGAAGTCGAGCGGCAGGTACCGCCAGGCCTGCGCGCCGTACACCCGGGCGCCACCGCCCACGACCGCGGCGTTGTTCTGGTAGGCGTCTTCGTGAGGCAGCAGCGTGTGCTCGTGGCCATCCTGGTCCACCACCACGCGCGGGTTACCCTCCAGGCTCGGTCCGGTGTTGTGCCCGTAGCGCGAGTAGCGGTGGTTGCGCAGGTGGTCGCGCGGGATGTCGTCGAAGGCGAGCTCGCGACCGCGCTCGATGAGCAGCACGCTCTTGCCGGCCTCGGCCAGCACGCCCGCGGCGACCCCGCCACCGGCCCCAGCGCCCACGACGATGACGTCGTAGCTGCTCATCCGGTGACCTCGAAGCCGATCATGCGCCAGGACACCCCGTCCCTATTGCCGCCATTGCCCGGGTCGCCGTAGTAGCCCTCGCCGGCATGCTCCGCCGCGGTGCGAAAGAACTCGGCCGGGTCGATGCGCCAGTCGGTCGCCACCTCGCCCCGCTCGACTCGGCGCAGCAGGTCGTCCTGCGCAGCGGGAACAAGAGCGACGAAGCCGACGCCGGCCGTCGTGCGGGC
>JBIKKK010000202.1:0-3804 GCA_044360385.1 Candidatus Nanopelagicales bacterium | reverse complement strand
GCGACAGTGCGCTCCTCGAGATCGGGGTCGAGGATGACCATGACTTCATATCGGCGCATGCGGTCGCCGACCTCCCTTGGACTCATCGGCTCCGGTCTCTCCGGAGCAGGAGGTGGGGGATTGCTCCCCGGGTGGTCCCGAATAGGACCTCCCCGAGGGTACGCCGCCCCGCCGGGATCGCCTAATCCGCCCCGTTAGCCGTAGGTGTCGCGGGGCCCGCGGCCGGGCACCCGACGCGGGCCGGGATTGCGGGTGGGAGGTGCGGGCCCGGTCACCCTGATGCGATCGACCACACCGGCGCCGAGCAGGGTGCGGATACGCCCCTGGATCTGCGGGATGAGCAGGCGCACCTGCGTCGCCCACGCTGTGGAGTCGGCGCGGAGCCAGAGTTCACGACCCTCATCGGTCTCGCGCACAGAGTCAGGCACGACGTGATCGGCGAGCGCATCACCCACGATCTCGGGCCAGCGGGCAATGAGTGAACCTGAACCGACCTGCGACTCGTAGCCGTGATCGCGCAGCCAGCCCTGCAGCACCCTGTCGACCGTCTGCGGATCACGGTCATCGCCGTACTGCACCCTACGGACGGGTGCCTTCTTGGTCGGCGCTGATCGCGCGCTCGCCTTGGCGCGCGCAAGCGCGGTGCGGGCAAGGTCGCCGCCGGATTCGGAGCTGGGTGGCGGGCTGGACTCCGGTGTCGGCTCAGTCACGACGCGTCACCGAGCCTTCGACGACGTCGTACCACGTGCCTGACATCGCCGCTGGCACGTCGGCGGCGACGGCCGCGGTGATGAGCACCTGGGGTGCATCCGCCACTCGCTCTGCGAGGTGCGCGCGCCGACGGGAATCGAGCTCGGCGAAGACATCGTCGAGTACGAGCACCGGTGCTCCTGACTCCGAAGTCAGCAGATCGTACGCCGCAAGGCGTAGGGAGAGTGCCGCCGACCAGGACTCACCGTGGGAGGCGTAACCCTTCACAGGAGCATCACCCAATGCCATGTCGAGATCATCGCGGTGGGGTCCGACCAGGGTGATCCCGCGGTCGAGCTCCTCCTTGCGGCGCCGAGCCATCTCCGCGAGCAAGCCCTCTTCGACGCTCACGGCATCCGCCTCGTCGACCACCGAGCGATAGTTGATGGCTACCGTCGCGCCTCCCGGTACGAGTTCGCCGTAGGCGTCGGCGGCAAGGGGTGCGAGCGCCGCGGTCAACGCACGTCGCGCCTCGATGATCTCCGCGCCGAGTCGTGCCAACTGCTCATCCCACACCTCGAGGGTGCGCTCGACCTCTTCGAGACTGGAGCGTCGCGCTGCACCCGCTGACTTGAGGAGTGCATTGCGCTGCTTGAGGACCCGGTCGTAGTCGGCGCGCGTGCCGGCAAGTCGCGGGTGTCGCTGCACAAGTAGGTCATCGAGGTAGCGGCGGCGTTCACCTGGATCACCCTTGACGAGTGCAAGGTCCTCCGGGGCGAAGACCACGGTGCGCAGGATGCCGAGGATCTCGCGCGTGCGCTGCACAGGAGCCTTGTTGATGCGCGCGCGATTAGCGCGGCCGGCAGTGATCTCGATCTCGAGGATGAGGGAGCGGTCGTCTCGGACGACATCCGCGCGGATCACCGCGCGCTCCGCCCCCTGACGCACCAGCGGCGCATCGGTAGCCACCCGGTGGCTGCCTAGGGTGGACAGATAGGCGATGGCCTCAACGAGATTGGTCTTGCCCTGGCCATTAGGCCCCACAAAGGCATTGATCCCCGGTTCGAGGCTCACCTCGAGGTGCGCGTAATTGCGCACGTCAGCGAGGGAGACGTGCCGCACCCGCACGGGGGGGTCGGCGGGCGAGCCCATCTCAGCCAGCGAGGCGCACCGGCATGAGCAGGTAGCGGTAGTCGGCGTCGTCATCGCCGCCGCCACTAAGGACGGCCGGTCGCGTGGACTGCGTGAAGGAAAGGCGCGTTTCGGCAGCATCAAGCGCGCTCAGGCCATCGAGAAGGTACTGCGGATTGAAGGCAATGTCGATCTCATCACCATCGAAGGCGCAGTCCAAGCTCTCCGTCGCCTGTGCCTCGTCGCCGGCTCCGGCACGAAGTGTGAGCTCGCCGGCCGCGAAGGCGAGTCGGACAGGCGTGTTGCGCTCCGCGACCAGTGCAACGCGCTTGACGGAGTCGACGAGTTGCGCCGTGGAAACGTTGGCGACCGCGAGGCTCTCGGAAGGCAGGAGTGAGCGGTACTTCGGGAACTCACCGTCGAGCAAGCGTGTCGTCGTACGCCGGCCATTGCCCTCGAAGCCCATGAGTCCTTCGCCGCCTTCAGCCATCGACAGATGGACGATCTCTGCACCCGTGAGGGACTTGGCGGTGTCGGCGAGCGTGCGCGCAGGGACGAGTGCTTGGACCTCGAGTTTGGGTGACGCAGGAGTCCAGGTGAACTCCCGCACGGCCAGGCGGTAGCGATCCGTGGCGGCAAGCGTCACCTTGGTGCCGTCGATCTCGACCCTGATGCCGGTGAGTGTGGGCAGGGTGTCATCGCGACCTGCGGCGATCGCGACCTGCGCGACGGCATGAGCGAAGTCAGCGCCCGTGAGAGATCCGGATGAATCCGGCATGGTGGGGAGCGTGGGGTAGTCCTCGACGGGGAAGGTGGGGAGTGCGAATGTCGACTTGCCACACACCACACTCACGCGTGTGCCATCGAGGGTGATCTGGACCGGTGCAGCGGGGAGTGCGCGACTGATGTCTGCGAGAAGACGGCCGGGCACAAGCGCACGACCATGGTCGCTGACATCGGCATCGAGTCCCACACGGGATGACGTCTCGTAGTCGAAGCTCGACACGACGAGGCCGCTGGCATCTGTCTCGAGGAGTAAGCCGGCGAGGATCGGCATGGACGGTCGACTCGGCAGCGTGCGCGCGGCCCAGGCCACCGAATCAGCGAGGGCGTCGCGCTCGACGCGGAACTTCACAGCAACCTCCGAAGGGGGCACGGCCGTGCCCGCAGACGCGTCATCCTGCCACCGAGCCCATATCCGGGCTAGGGGTATCTCTGCGTGGGGGATCGAAAGAGTCCACAGGAGATCGCAGGCCTATGAGGATCTTGGACTCCCCTGATGTAATTACTCGTCTTCGTCATAGCCGTGGTGGACGTTGGGGATGAGGTACGTCGCTCCACGTCAGAGGCAGAATGGCCGCCCACAGGTCCTGTGGATGGAGTGTGGGTGGCATCGGGTCACCGGTGGAGAGGAAGTAGGGCGACCCCACAAACTCACAAATCGGGGGAAGTTATCCACAGAGCACCCCATACTTGTGGGGAGAGGGATGTGAGTTGTCCACAGGTATTCCCCATTCTGGGGATGCCGTGACCTCCCGGTGACCTTGAGACACCTGTGACGTGAAGCTATCCCCGTGACTGGGACTTGATGCGGGCGGTGAGGTCGGCGACCTGGTTGTAGAGGCTGCGACGCTCACCAATGAGTTGACGGATCTTGCGGTCGGCGTGCATCACCGTGGTGTGGTCACGGCCACCGAAGGCCTGCCCGATCTTGGGCAGGGAGAGATCGGTGAGTTCACGGCACAGGTACATCGCGATCTGCCGCGCGGTAACGAGCACCCGAGAGCGCGACGTACCGCATAGGTCATCGACGGTGACACCGAAGTAGGCCGCCGCCGCCGTCATGATCTGGGCCGCGGTGATCTCAGGCCCGGCCTCAGCGGGGAAGAGGTCCTTGAGGACAAGTTCAGCGAGCCCAAGGTCCACGGCGGAGCGATTGAGCGAGGCGAACGCGGTGACGCGGATGAGTGCTCCCTCGAGCTC
>JBIKKK010000043.1:0-13555 GCA_044360385.1 Candidatus Nanopelagicales bacterium | reverse complement strand
GACGACCGAGTCGACGGAAAAGCGATCGAGGTAGGTCGATGGCGGCTGCGCCGACACCCCGACCAGATCGGGGCGCTGGTGCCAGGCGTTCTCGAGTCGGCCGAGCCAGTAGGGGAAGGAGCCGCCGCCGTGAGCGAAGCAGATGCGCAGTGAGGGATCGATCCGGTCGAAGGCCCCGCCCAGGATCATCGCGAGGATCGTCAGGTGGGTCTCGGCGGGCATGCCGACGAGCCACTGCGCCATCCACCGCGCGGTGCGCGGGCTGGCGCCCATGTCCCACGGGTGGACGAAGACCGGCACGCCCAACGACGCGCACTGCTGCAGGAACTCCACCGTGCCGGGGTCGTCGATATCGCGATCCCCCACGTGGTTGCCGATCTCCACGCCGCGATGGCCCGCGGCGAGTGAGCGCTCGAGCTCAGTGCAGGCGGCATCGACATCCTGCAGCGGCACCTGGCAGAAGGGCACGAGGCGCTCGGGAAGGGCGGAGCAGATCTCGAGTGTGAGGTCGTTGAAGATCCGGGCGACTGCGGTTGCTTCTGCGGGGGTGCGCTCGTAGGAGAAGAAGACGGGAGTGGGCGAGACGACCTGCATGTCGATCCCATCGGCGTCCATGTCCGCAGCGCGGACCTCGGGGTCCCAGCACTGGTCGGTGATCTGGCGGAACTCCCGGTCGCCAAGCAGGATCATCGCGTCGCGCTCTCCCTCGAGGCGCAGGCTCGGCCACGGCCCGGGCGCGCCGGTGGCCTCGGCGAGGTCGGGCCAGCCGCGTGGGACGTCGTGGGTGTGGACGTCGATGACGGGCAAGGTCAGCCCTTTCCGGGATGGAGCCGACTGCACGACGGACAGATACGCGCGTCCTCATCGGCGTAGAAGGCCTCGAAGATCGGCGGAAGGTCGGCGGTAATGTCACGCACCTGCAGCTCGACCTCGTGGACCTTGGCGTCGCAATCGGGGCAGTACCACTGGAACTTCTCCAGCGTGCCCTCCTCGCGCGGACGCTCAAAGACCAGGCCGATCGATCCGGCCTCGGGGCGCTGGGGCGAGTGGGGCAGGTTGCGCGGAAGCACCCACATCTCGCCCTCGCGGATGTCCACGCGCGCAGGGCCCTCGGGGGTCACGACGTTGACATGCATGTTGCCGCGCACCTGGTAGAAGACTTCCTCGTAGGGGTCGACGTGGAAGTCGGTGCGCTGGTTAGGGCCCCCCACCACCATCACGATGAAGTCCTCGTGCCCGGGGAACATCTCCTTGTTGGCCACGGGCGGCTTGAGGCTCGGGCCGTGCTCATCGACCCAGGCGTTGAAGTTGAGGGTCTTGGTCACATCGGACATGGCTATTCCTTTTCTTCTCGCCCGGCGGTTCGTACCGCCACAGCCTGGATCTCGATAAGCAGATGGGGATGCGGGAGTTCGCGGACGGCGACGGTCGTGCGCGTCGGGCCGGTGTGATCGAAGTACTCGGCGTACACCTCGTTGTATCCCGGGAAGTCCGCCATGTCGACAAGATAGGACGTGACCTGCACAAGGTCGCTCAGGTCGCAGTCGACCGAACGCAGGATGTCGCGGATGTTGTCGATGACCGCACGGGTCTGCCCGCGTATATCGAGTCGCACGCTGTCGTCGGCGGCGACGTCGACACCGGCGAAGGAGTCATCCGCGCGCCGGCTGCTCGTGCCCGACACCCAGACCAGGTCGCCGACGACCTTGACATGGGGGTAGGCACCGCGCGGAGTCGCCTTGCCGGGGACCACCCGGGACAGCCCGACAGGGGCGGCTCTGTCGTCCCGCCGGGCCTTGCTCGCGTCACCGGCCATGGGGCCATTGTGTTCCCCCGCAGGCATGCTCGGCAATTGCCCGTGCGCGGCCGGGTCATGCCCGAAGGGTCCAAGCCCCAGGGGGTCGACCAGGTTGCGTCGCCGTGGACGTCGAACTCCGCGAGCCTGAGCCCGTCGCCTGACGACTCGGCGACGGTTGATCAGGGCATGAGCGCGCGGGTGAGCGCCTCGCGGCGCAGGGCCGACACCCGCGAGGTGGGATCAAGGATCTCGTAGTGCGTGTCCCCCGGGATGATCGTGAGATCGGCATCGACTCCGTGCGCGTGCAGGTGCGCGAGGTAGGCCTCGCTCTGGGAGACGGGCACGTCGATGTCCTCGGTCCCGTGCAGCAGCAGGCGACGCGAGCCGGGATCCGGGACGAGCGCGTGGGGGTCGGTGACGGCGTACCTCTCGGGCACGTCCTCGGGTCGCCCGCCCATGAAGGTGTCGATCGCGCCGTCGCCGAGACGTTCACGACTCCCCAGCTCCAGGCAGGCGACGGGCGCGTGGAGCACGACGAGGTCGAAAGCAGCGGCATGCGAGTCTGCCCCCATGGCGTCATCGGGGAGGGAGCGGCGCGAGGTGGCCCATGCAGCGAGCCCCCCGCCGGCGGAGTGGCCGAGGAGTGCGCGGCGGGACGTGTCGATGCCGTGGCGAGCGGCTTCGGCCAGTCCCTGGTCGATCGCGGTCGCGACGTCGCTCATCGTCGTGGGCCAGGGGAATTCGTAAGTGCGGTACTCGATACTCCACACCGCAAATCCGTGAGCGGCGAGGTCGAGTGAGGTGGCCTCCTCGAGATCGAGTCGCCACACCGGGCGCCAGTAGCCACCGTGGATGACGATGACAAGCGGGGGCCGATCCGGCTCGGCAGGGATGAACCACTCGCCGAACTGCCGCGAGTGCTCGCCGTAGGGCTCGATGAAGCGGCGCATCGTCAGCTCAGGCGCCGGTGCAGGGCATCCGCAACCCGCCAGCAATCGAGGTACGTCGAGTAAAGCGGCACGGGGGCGAACCTGATGATGTCGGGATTGCGCGTGTCGGCGATGACCCCGTCGAGATCGCGCAGGATCGCGGCGATTCCGTGGATGTCGCGAGTGAAGCGGACAGAGAGCTGACAGCCGTGCCGGTCGGACTCCTCCGGCGTGACGACCTGCAGGGAGCCGAGAGGCAGGCTCGTCGCGAGTTCGTCGAGCAGCGCTCGCAGGTAGCGGGTGAGGCGCAGGCTGCGCTCGCGCAACACTGCCATGCCGACTTCGTGGAAGATCTCCAGTGAGACCTGCACGGGCGCCATGGCGAAGATCGGCGGATTGGACACCTGCCAGGCATCCGCGGTCGGGGGCGGGTCGAAGTCGCGCTCCATGCGGAAGCGCGTCTCAGTGCGCGTGCCCCACCAGCCGGCGAGCCGCGGGAGGGTCGTGTCGCGAGCGTGGCGCTCATGGATGAAGGCTCCGGCGAGGGAGCCAGGCCCGGAGTTGAGGTACTTGTAGGAGCACCAGGCGGCGAAGTCGACATCCCAATCGTGCAGCGACACCGGCACGTTACCCGCGGCATGGGCGAGATCCCAGCCGACCATGGCGCCGACCTCGTGCCCCGCGGAAGTGATGGCGGGCATGTCCATCCACTCGCCCGTGAGGTAGTTGACCGCGCTGAAGAACACGACGGCCACCTCGTCATCGAGCTCCCGAATCGCCGCGACGACGTCTTCGGTGCGCAGCACGTCCTCCCCATCGCGCGGGCGCAGGCGCACGACATGGTCGGCCGGGTCAAGGCCGTGCCAGGTGACCTGCGATGCGATGGCGTAGCCATCGGAGGGGAAGACGATGTCCTCCATCACCACCTTGGTGCGTCTGCCCTCCGGTCGGTAGAAGGTGGCGAAGAGAAGATGGATGTTGACCGTGAGCGAGTTCATCACCACGACTTCGTGCGGGAGCGCTCCGACGAGGCGCGCGGCCGGATCGGTGAGCGCTTCGTGGTAGTCCTTCCACGGGCGCGGTCCGGAGAGCTGCCCCTCGACACCCCACGTCGCCCAGCGATCGAACTCGACGAGCAGTGCCTCGCGCGTGCTGGCGGGCTTGAGCCCGAGGGAGTTGCCCGCCATGTAGGACACCTCGGGGTACGCCGCACCGGGTGCGTCGGGGTAGTCCAGGGGCGGAACGAAAGGCGGGATCAGGAAGCGGTCGCGCCAGCCGGGATCCTCGTGATCGAGAGCGGGGTCGTAGGCGCGCACGCTCAGATTCTCGTCCGTGACGACCACAACTCGGGGAAGGCCTGCCGCTGGAGGCTGTTCTCCAGCCATGCGACGCCGGCGGATCCGCCCGTGCCGATCTTCGCGCCCATGGAGCGACGCACCGCCATGAGGTGTCGGTAGCGCCAGTCGCTGAACTCCTCGGCGATGTCGGTGAGCGACTCCGCGAGCTCGCGCAGTTGCGTGCCGTGACCGTTGTCGGCGTAGACCTCCACCCAGACGTCCTCGATGCGCTCATCCCACTCGTGCGTCGAGTCGGTCCCGGCGTCCAGGACCTCCTGCGGTGCGGCGTATCCCTGGCGGGCGAGATAGGCGAGGACGTCGTCGTAGAGGCTCGGCGCATTGAACGCGGCCACGAGCTCGTCGTAGTGGTTGCCGGCGAGATGCTTGTGCGGTCGCAGGAGTGCCGGGTCCTTGAAGCCCAGGAGGAACTCGACATGGCGGTAGAGGAATGACTGGAATCCCGATGCCTCACCGAGTGCCTCGCGGAAGGCGTTGAAGTCCGGCGGTGTCATCCAGGTGAAGCTCACCCAGGAGGCATTGAGGCCGCGGAAATGGTCACGGCTGCGGCGTAGGGCGAGGAGGGCCTCGCCGAGCTCATTCCGACGCAGGTAGTGCTGCGCGGTGCGCCACTCGAAGGCCAGCAGGTTGAAGTAGAGCTCCATGATCTGGGAGAGGACCAAGAACATGTACTCGCCTGGCTCGTCTGTGGCGGTCTTCTGCAAGGTTGCGAGGGTCGAGGCACGGACGTAGGCGTCGTAGGGGGTCGTCTGCTCGAACTCGACTTTCGGGGCCTGGGTGGATCCCTGCTCCCGCTCGCGATTGGAGGGGTTGCGCCGACTGGTCATGGGGCCAGTGTGGTCCCCCGGGCCCTCGTTCACCAGGGACCTGGGGCATCCGCTGCAACGGGCAGAGGGGCTATGCCCGGTCGTGGGCCGAGATCAGCCGAATGGCGGAGGAACCCGGAGTGCCCTTCACCCGTCACAATGGCCAGGAGCCGAGTGGCTCACCCCCTCAGGGGCGTAACAGGAAGCAGGAGATATGCGTTCGAGCACCCGCCGCGGCTTCGCCATTGCCGCCGCAAGCATCATCGCCCTCGGGGGAGCCAGCGTGCTCACCGCATGTGGTGGCTCGTCGGAGAGCACGACGTCCAGCTCCGCTGCGGCCCCCTCAGAGACCGACGGAGGCGCAGGAATGATCGGACCCGTCATCGTGGAGCCGGGCCAGACCACCGCTGAGGTGCAGGTCGGCCGCGTCATCACCTTCAGCGTCGATGACGTCATGGCCTGGATGATCTCTTCCAGCGACGAGGCCGTCCTGGCCGTCACCGCCGGCAAGGACGACGGCTCGGCCCAGTTCCTCCCGGGTGGCGAGGCCCTCGCGCCTGGCACGGCTGAGGTCACCCTCACCAACATGGACAACACCGATGAGAAGTGGGTCGTCACGGTCACCGTGACGGAGTAGGACCACTCTCGCGCGAATCCCCCGGAGCCCCCAGGGCCCGGGGGATTCGTCGTTCCTGACCGGGCAATGTGCGGGACCGGGGTCCGAGCACCGCGTCAGAGGTGGACACTGGGCCCATGTGGTGGCTCCTCGTCGTCGGCGTCCTCCTGATCGTGCTGGTCGTCTTCGGCATCGTCCAGTTCAACAAGCTGCGTCGCCTCGACGTCCTGTGCATCGGCGCCCTCGGTGATATCGACACCCTCCTCACCAAGCGCGCCGATCTCGTGCCCAACCTCGTCGAGACCGTCAAGGGCGCACGCGACTTCGAGGCGTCCACCATCGAGGCCGTAACCGTCGCGCGTACCCAGACGCAGGCGGCCCAGTCACTCGACCAGAAGTCCGAGGCTGATGCGTCACTCACCGGCGCCCTCGGTCGGCTCTTTGCCGTTGCGGAGGCTTACCCCCAACTCACGGCGACATCGAACTTCCAGACACTGCAGGTGCAGCTCGCCGAGATCGAGGGGCAGTTGCAATTCGCGCGGCAGTACTACAACGACGCTGTGGTGCACCTCAATACGGCGCTCCGCACGATTCCGTCGATGTGGTTCGCGGGCATCGCGGGCGTGTCACAGCGAGAGGTCTACCGCGAGCCGGACGAGAGCCGTCGGTCTGCCCCCGGCGTGCAGTTCTGATCGGGCCGACCATGCTCCGCGGCGCCACCGCACGGTTCCTCGCGGTGCTGGCGCTCGCTGGCGCCACCCTCTTCCTACTCGTCTCGCCCGCGCGCGCTGACTCCGAGCGGATCACGTCGTACGACGTTGCCGCGACGGTCCAGACCGACGGCAGCCTCGAGGTCGTGGAGACGATCGCGTATGACTTCGCTGGGAGCGAGCGGCGCGGCATCTATCGAATGATCCCCATGTGGAGTGCCCTGCCCGACGGCACCCGTTGGATGCATCCGGCCACCCTGCAGTCCGTCTCCATGGACGGCGCATCAGCGCCCTACGAGACAAGCGAGGACGACCCCTTCCTGGAGGTCAAGATCGGGGATCCCGATGTCACCATCACGGGAGAGCATGTCTACGAAATCTCCTACGTCGTCGAAGGCGCACTGCGGACGATGACCGCGGAGGAGCTTGCCGCGGGCAACCCCTATGGCTTCGCCGCGGGCGATGTCGAGCTCTACTGGGACTTCATCGGCGATGGCTGGGGCGTGGACATCTACCAGGCCCAGGTCATCGTCACAGGCCCCGGCGCTGTCCTCGCTGCACAGTGCTACTCCGGCTACTACGGCGAGACGGCAGGCTGCAATGACCGCATCAGCGGGGAGGCCGTCACGCTTCGCAAGGCCTCCCTCCTTCCCTACCAGGGCCTGACCGCGGTCATCGCCTATCCCGGATCGGCGTTCACGACACCACCCGTGCGACGCATCGAGGCGATGCCGCTCTCGGGAGACGCGAGCCGTGTCTTCTTCCCTGTCGCGCTCACGCTCTCGCTGCTCGCGCTCGTCGCGCCGTCGCTCATGGTCCTCGGCCTGCGTCGTCGGATCCGCGGGGTCGACATCCCGGGCTCGCCCGTGCAGTTCGGCCCACCGCGAGGCCTGCGACCCGCGGAGATCGAGGTCAGCCTCGACGGCGAGCTCAGCTCGCGCGGCGTACTCGCCACGCTCTTGGATCTCGTGGCTCGTCGCCACATCACGCTGTCGTCTGACCCCGGTGGATTCTTGAAGGAGAGCCGCATCGACCTGGCCTGGTGGGGTGCGGGCACCGACACACTGCGTCCCTGGGAGGAGCGGCTCACCGGAGAGATCTTCGAGGGCCGTGACCGGGCAACCCTCGAGGGCTACGACGCGGATTTCGCCAGCGCCGTGAAGCGCGTGCGCACCGACCTGACCCGTGAAGCCGTGGCCGCGCAGCGACTGGATCCGCAGGCGGGCTCACCGCGCCGACGGGTGGGCTGCATGGCGGGAATCGGCCTGTTCATGACCATCCCCGCCTTCGGCTTCGGCAGCGTGACCGACAACGCGATCTTCTACGCCGGCGTCGCGCCCGTCCTGCTTGCGCTGACACTCGGCCTCTTCATCGCGGCGTATCTCGTGCCCGACAGGGAGACGCGGGAGACGGCTCGATTCGAAGCCGAGGTCGAGGGCTTCAAGCGCCTGCTCGACACCGATCCCGGGGCCGCGCGTCGTGACCTGGTGCAGAGGCTGGGACTGCCGGATTACGCCGTCTACGCCACCTTCCTTCCCTACGCCGTGCTCTTCGACCTCGAGGATGCGTGGTCGGGTGCCTTCCCCGACCTCACCGAGGAGCAGTTGCACTCGACCGGACTCTTCCTGGTCAATACCGCCGCGATCCACAGCCTCATGTCGGTGGGTGCCTCGACGGTGAGCGCGGCGTCCACCCCGCCGCGCGCCTCGGGCGGATCGGGCTTCTCGGGCGGTGGCGGCTTCTCCGGCGGTGGTGGCGGCGGTGGTGGCGGCGGCTCCTGGTAGCCCCACTTCGTTGAGTGGCGGCTTATCGCACGCGACACGCCGTAGCGACACGTCACGACCCGCCACTCAACGAACTAGCGTCGGGTGCCGTGATGGGTTCCCCGGGTCCGTGCCCCGCTTGCGAGAGCGTCGACCTGCAGCGCCGCGGCGGCAAGGACTTCTGTCCCCAGTGCTACTACATCCAGCCCTGCTGCGACGGCGGCGAGTGCGCGGTCTAGCCCGGTAGGGCCGGCACGCTGACACTCGGCTGCACCGCAGCCACCCCGAATCTGCGAACTTTGGGTAGATCACGCCCTGCCAGGGCACTATTCACCCCAAGTTCGGCGCCGTGGGACCGGGCCGGCACCGCCGTCCTGCCCGACTCACGCCTACCCCCTAGCCTGGGCCGATGCGTGCAATCCAGGTCACCCGCTTCGGCGGTCCCGAAGTCCTCGAACTCGTCGATCTGCCCGACCCCGATCCGATCCCGGGACTCGAGGTGCTGGAGGTCGATGCGTCCGGCGTCAACTACGCCGACACGCACGCGGTGGAGAACTCCTACCTGTCCGCGCAGGAACTCCCTTTCGTCCCGGGTGCCGAGGTGGTCGGCCGCACAGCTGACGGGCGTCGACTGTGCGGATTCACCGCGTCAGGGTCGGGTGGGTACGCCGACCGCGCACTCGTCGCACCAGCTGCAGCCTTCGAGGTGCCCGACGGCGTAAGCGATGCCGCCGCTCTCGGCCTTCTCGTGCAGGGCCTCACCGCATGGCACCTGCTGCGCACGTCGGCGCGCATGGTGCCGGGCGAGTCGGCTGTCGTGCACGCAGCCGCCGGTGGAGTGGGATCGCTCGCGATCCAACTGGCCAAGCTCTGGGGTGCCGGTCGTGTCATCGCGGTCGCGTCGAGTGAGGAGAAGCGCCAGCTCGCCCTCGACCTCGGTGCTGACGTCGCGATCGATGCTGATCCGGAGGGGATGACGGCCGCCATCCGTGAGGCCAACGGGGGCAAGCGCGTCGACATCGTGCTCGAGATGGTGGGAGGCGCGACGACGGACGCTTCACTGCGCGCGCTCGCGCCCTTCGGCCGCCTCGTTGTCTACGGCATGGCCTCACGTGAGGCCGCGACGCCGATCGCGCCGTCCTCGCTCATGACCGGGTCGACCAGCGTGATCGGGTTTTGGTTGGTCGACTGCATGAAGGTCGACCCGATCGGCATGGTCGCCCAGCCGCTCGCGGACCTTGTGCGACTCGTCGCCTCCGGCGAGTTGCGTCCGCTGCCCGGCACGGCGTACCCCCTGGAGGATGCTCGCCGCGCCCACGAGGACATGCGGGCTCGCCGCACGACCGGCAAGGTGACCCTCACCGCGCGTTGATCACGGGCCCTTGGGTTCGAGGGCGATCTCCAGGCGCGAGGCAGACAGGTCGAGGTTGCGGCCCTGTGCGTAGAGCCCGACGCCGCCCAGCAGGCCGGCGACTCCGATCGCGAGCATGATCTCGAGGCTGTCGAGGATGGATACGCCGAACCCGAGCCATGCGATGAGGCACGCGATGATCGTGGCCCAGCCGCAGACCCATGAGATCGCGGCGAAGATGTGGACGCGTCGCGCCGTGCGCCGGGCTCCGGCGATCTGTGCGGCGTAGTCCCTCCCCGGCAATGCCATGACGGGAGCCTAAAGGGCTAGAGCCCGGTAGCGTCGGAGGCGTGACATCACCCGAGGGACTCGACCTCGCCACGGTCGGCCCCTGGCTGGCTAAGCAGGGACTGGTCGAGGACGCCCCCGTGGAGGCGATCCGTCTCGCAGGAGGCCTGTCCAACGTCACCTACCTGGTCTCCCAGGGTGATCGCCAACTTGTCGTCCGGCGCCCGCCTCTCGGCCATGTCATGCCCACTGCTCATGACATGGGCCGGGAGTTCACCGTGCTGAGCGGGGTGACGCAGGGTGACTTCCCAGCACCGCGGCCGCTCGCCTACTGCGATGACGAGTCGATCATTGGCGCGCGCTTCCTCGTCATGGAGTACGTCGCAGGTCGCATCATCAGCAGCGACGCGGCTGCCGAGGGCCTCACGGTGACGGATGCATCCGCACTCTCAGCGGAGTTGGTCGATGTGCTCGCCGCCCTGCACGCGATCGATGCACGCGAGGTGGGCCTGGGCGGACTCGGCCGCCCAGAGGGATTCCTCGCCCGTCAGGTCGCGCGCTGGGCCAAACAGTGGGAGCTCTCCAAGATGCGCGATCTCCCCGCGATCGACGAGTTGCTTTCGTGGCTCGACTCTCGCGTGGAGGGGCTGCCCGCAGACCTGCCGTGGTCGATCGTGCACGGTGACTACCGCCTGGACAATGCGATCGTCGATCCGGTCGAGCCGCGCATCCGTGCTGTGCTCGACTGGGAGATGGCGACGCTGGGCGATCCGCTCATGGACCTCGCCACAATGCTGATCTACTGGTCGCGACCCGGCGATGAACTGCGTCATCAGATTCGGTTCGCTGCCTTCGTCACCGATCGTGACGGCTTCTGGGAGCGCGGGCAGTTGGTGGAGCGCTATGCGGAGCGCAGCGGACTCGATGTCGGTCATCTCGATGTGTGCGTGGTGCTCTCCGGGCTCAAGCTGGCGGTGATCATGGAGTCGATTCGCAAGCGCACGCTGGCGGGACAGCAGCTCGGTGCCGACTCCTCGCTTGCCGATGGCATGGCTATGGCGACGGATGCGCTCGCGGAGATGGGTCTCGCGGTCGCGGCCGGCGGGGGAGTAGACGCACTCAGTCGCTGATCACGACATGCGCGTCGTGAAGTCGAAGCTCGTCACGCGCAGTGAGTGCAGACGGATCGCCACTTCGCGATCCAGTCGCGACAGGAGCCATGCGGCGAGGGGACTGGGAGAGTCGCCGAGGTATCGCTCGATGAGTCTGGGGAGTACGTCGGCGGCGCGATCGGGGAGGATCTCGGCCTTGGCCGTGCCGCGCACGCCTCGATAGGGCGGCAGGTCGCCGGAGACCTCGAATCCGCACCGCGGATCGCTCGTGAGACGTCGCGTGAGCACGGCGTCGGCCTGCGTGCAGCACCACAGCGAGTCGTCGGCGTAGAGGAACCACAGGGACTGCACCAGGGGCGAGGTGCGTCCTGCGCTCGCGATACGGATCGGGATCACGGTCTCATCAAGGAAGGTGTTGACCTGTGAGGTATCCCACGGCCCGCTCGCGATCTCCACGGAATGATCGTAGGAGGTCCCTGGGAATGCGCGTGGCGAGTTGCCTCCTCGGGACACCCCTACGTACCGTCGAAGGCGATGCGTCGTCTCCTCATCCTCCTCATCGCCGCCGGTGTCGCCGTCGTGGCGATCTTCGGCTTCGACTCGGTGCGCAATGCCACCGAGACGGCTCTGGACGTCGGCCAGGGGGTCGTCGATGCGGGATCAGCGGCGATCGAGGCCGGCCAGGATGCCGTCGGCACGGCGTCTGACACCGCGGACGCCGCGCGCCAGCTCAATGGTGCGTGCGACCTCGTGCGCGAGGCGGTGCAGCCCGGTACGCCGCCCGAGGAGTCCGCGTCGCTGCTCCAGCAGGCTGTCTCCATTGTGGGCGGGGTGGTCGTCGCCTATCCGGAGGTGCCAGGGATGTCGGATCTCGAGGGAGCGCTCGGCGCGGCCAAGCAGGCACTTGCCGCTGATCCCTCCGGTCAGTCCCTCGGCGTGACCAGCGGCGCCGTCGAGTCGGCCTGCTCGCAGATCCCGTCACTGCCGTAGCACTCAGTCGGCGACGATGACGTCGTCCCCGACCCGCATCTCGCCCGGCACGATGCAGCGGGCGTAGACGCCGAAGTTGAAGCCGGGACCGAAGACGGAGTCCTTGCGTCCTCTGTACTCCCCGATGAGCGCGAGTGTCTTGAGGTCAATGACGCCGGTGTCCGGATGCCGTGTCGTGCCTGCGCAGCGCTGCACAGGGCCGCCGCCGACGAGGGTGGCATCGCCGATGCGGATGCTCTTGCCGATCCAGGTGTCCTCGACGTGTGGCTCGCCGCCGTCGAATTCGATGAGCATGCGGAAGCGCCGCGCATCGACGGCCTCGCCGGCGACCTCGCTCAGCCGGTCGATGGAGCCCTGGCCGAGGAGGGTGAGGGGTTCGACGTCGTGGCCGCGCAGCGCGTCGGAGGCCTGCACCAACTCGAGCGGCCGCCCTGCTCGCTCGGAGAGGATGGCGGCGAAAGGGCCCTCGACGATGCGTCCGGGGGCGGTGCGGAAGGCGAAGAAGTCCGAGTCGATCGCTGCACCGAGACGCACCTCGTCGTCGGCGAGGACGGTAGCGCCCTCGCGCACAGTGAGGCGGCGTGTCGGAGCGTCGTACTCCGCCGTGATGCCCACGAGAGCACCTGTCTTGGCAACAGAGACCAGCGAGGGTCGCGGATCAGCGAGGAAGAAGACGCGATCACCGACTGCTCCGGTCTCGTCCACCCGGATGGATTCGGGGTGATGCAGCGCTAGGCCCTTGATGGGCGTGGTGGACAACCGTGTGACGCGCATGGGTCTACTCTTCCACGTCGGGGTTGCAAGGCGAAGGGTTGACGTTGTATCTCCTGCTCGCACTGGCCAGCGCACTGCTCTTCGGTGTCTGGCAGTTCGCCCTCGGGCAGTTCCGCGGCCGAGTCCCTCGCGAGATCGTCCTGCTCGGGTGCTGCAGCACCTCCGTCGTTGTCTACCTCGGACTGGGCCTCGCGAGTGGAGACTTCGTTCTCGACTCCACCGACGTCCTGCAAGGCCTCGCGGGCGGACTGCTGAATGTCAGTGGCACGCTTCTCGTCCTCAAGGCTTACGAGATCGGGAAGATTGGCGTGGTCACGGGCGTGGCCGCGACCGCTGCCCTCGTGCCGCTCGCCTACTCCTTCGCCCTGGGCGAGACCCTCACGGGAATGGCGGTTGCCGGGCTGGTTGTGATCATCGTTGGGCTCGTCATTTTCTATGTTCCTGCGGCCACGAGGCGCACGCCGGGAGAGCCGCATTCGCTCGAGGCGATCGTCATCGCCCTGCTTGCAGCTGGGTTGTGGGGCCTGGCCATCATCGCCCTGGACCTCGGCACCCGCGTGAGCGTCACAGGGACGATGTTCGTGTCGCAGTTCCCGCAGATCCTCGTGACCCTGGTCATCGCCTTCGGCATCAAGAAGGTGCGCGGTCGACTCACCGGACGGTCCCTCGCAATCGTCGTGGGTGCCGGACTGGCGGTTGCTCTCGCGCAGGTCGCCTTCTTCACGGCGGCCAACGAGGGCAACATCGGCGTGGTGTCGGTTCTGGGGTCGCTGAGTCCCCTCGTAACGGCACTTCTCGCCCTCGTGTTTCTGCGCGAGCGCATGGCGCGCCTCGAGACGATCGCCCTAGTCGTGGTAGTCGTCGGCACCGGCCTGCTGGCCTTCTAGGGCTTCAGGGCGCCGATTCGGTAGGTTTTGAGCATGCGATGAATGGACGAATTGCCGCCGTGCTCTCCGTTGAAGGCGGAAGTGCCCACCTTGCCGCACACGCGGCTGATCTCCTGCGGGCCGCCGGGATGTATGGGCACGTACGGCGTGAGGTTGTAGATGTTGCGGCCGATGAT
>JBIKKK010000201.1:0-3857 GCA_044360385.1 Candidatus Nanopelagicales bacterium | reverse complement strand
CGGTGATCTCAGGCCCGGCCTCAGCGGGGAAGAGGTCCTTGAGGACAAGTTCAGCGAGCCCAAGGTCCACGGCGGAGCGATTGAGCGAGGCGAACGCGGTGACGCGGATGAGTGCTCCCTCGAGCTCGCGAATGTTGCTGGAGACCTTGGACGCGATGAATTCGAGTACCTCAGGGGGAGCCTGGAGCCGTTCCTGGGCGTTCTTCTTGCGAAGGATGGCGATACGGGTCTCGAGGTCGGGGGGCTGGACGTCTGTGGTGAGTCCCCACTCGAAGCGCGAGCGCATACGATCCTCGAAGTCCTGCAGCTGCTTGGGCGCAAGATCGGACGTGATCACGATCTGCTTGTTGGCGTTGTGGAGCGTATTGAAGGTGTGGAAGAACTCCTCCTGCGTCTGCACCTTGCCCGAGAGGAACTGGATATCGTCGACGAGAAGGATGTCGATATCGCGATAGCGCCGCTGGAAAGCCGAGGACTTATCGTCACGAATCGAGTTGATGAACTCGTTGGTGAACTCCTCCGAGCTGACGTAGCGGACGCGCGTGCCCTTGTAGAGCGTGCGGGCATAGTGACCGATGGCGTGGAGGAGATGCGTCTTACCAAGGCCCGATCCGCCGTAGACGAAAAGCGGGTTATAGGCCTTAGCGGGCTGCTCAGCGACGGCGACGGCCGCGGCGTGCGCGAAGCGATTCGACGAGCCGATGACAAAAGTGTCGAAGGTGTACTTCGCATTGAGGCGTCCGTCTTCACTGCGGGCGGCGACACGATCCCCACTGGGGCCGGGGGATCCCGTGCCCGGGCGGTCAGCCTGGTTGTCGAAGAGGTCTGCCTCGGCGGGGTAGGTGGCGTCAGCCACCTCGTCGATCTCGTCCTCACTCGGCGGTGCGGCGATGCCGGGGTCCACCGTGACGGCGAGGCGGACCTCGCGTCCGAGCTGGGCGGTGAGGGCGGCGGTCACCACGGGCCGCAACCTCGTCTCAAGGACGTCCTTGGTGAAGTCATTGGGTGCGGCGATGAGTGCGGTGTCCTCGACCAGGCCCAGGGGCCGGGTGAGGGAGACGAAGGCGCGCTGCTGGGGGGTCAGGGTGCCGTCACCGAGGGATTCCAGCGCCTTTGCCCATAGGTCCGTAAGCTCAGCAGCGGTGGTGTCCACGTAGATCTCCCCTCGTCACGCACGTCCCACTCTTCCCACAAGTTGTCCACAGATTGTGGAATGCTTAGCCGGGCAAGGACGCCCGCCCGACCCTAGTGGTCGGCTGTGGATGACTCAAGAGCCCGGTGGTCCCGACTGTGGATCAAGGCGCAGATGTCTCCATGGGTGTCTCAATGCGGCCCATCGGGGCGGATTTGATCCACCACGAGCCCACGGGTACCCTCATGAGGCCCACGGATAGTTCCGTGACCGGATGCGAGCAGGAGCCAGGACATGTCGAAGCGCACTTTCCAGCCCAACAATCGTCGTCGGGCGCGCACGCATGGCTTCAGGACCCGCATGCGCACCCGCGCTGGCCGCGCCATCCTCGCCGCTCGTCGCGGCAAGGGGCGCGCCCGCCTCTCGGCCTGAGTGCACGGAGGGCCCACATGCTGCCCTCGCGTTATCGCCTCCACTCGAGCACAGATATCTCCCGCACCATTCGTCATGGCCGCCGCGCGCGCCGAGGTGCTGTCGTCGTCCATGTCCAGATCGGGGAAGCAGGAGCAGCCACGCCGGCCCGAGCAGCCTTCGCGGTGAGTAAGGCGGTCGGGGACTCCGTCACCCGGCATCGCGTCGTACGCCGACTCCGCGGGCTCATGCCACCCCTCCTGGATCGCCTTCCCGGGGGCAGTGACGTCGTGGTTCGGGCCATGCCTGAAGCGGCCACATCGTCCAGTGCCCAACTGCGCACAGACCTCGAGCGGGCCTTGGAGCGCATCGTCGCCCTGGAGCCTTCCGTGGACCCGGACGCGCAAGCACCGGCAACGGACGATTTTTCCACCGGCACCGAGGCAGGGGCGCAGCCCCCGCCTACCGGCATCCACCGAGTCCTCTTCTTGATCGGCTGGCCCATCCGGTCACTGCTCCTCAGCCTCATCTGGGTCTACCGGCACACGGTCTCGCCCATTCTCCCCCCGACCTGCCGCTACCACCCGAGCTGCTCTGCGTACGGATTCCAGGCTCTCCAGGTGCACGGAGCAGCCAAGGGCACGGTGCTGACCACGTGGCGAGTGCTGCGCTGCAATCCCTTCACACCCGGGGGCCTTGATCCTGTGCCCTCACGTGGTGCGTGGCGACCCGATATCCACCCCGATGGCACCCCGCGGGTCACCGGCGCTCCCACCGCCTAATACTCTCTTCTGGCGGCACCGTGCCGCCTGTCCTGGGAGAGCCCGTGTTCATCATCGACTGGTTGGCGACCGGCGTGAGCTGGATCCTCGTCCAGTTCCACGCGCTCTTCTCCGCGCTCGGCATGAATCCGGCCAGTGGCTGGACCTGGACCTTCTCGATCGTTGGCCTCGTGGTCGTGATCCGCATCCTGCTGATCCCGCTCTTCGTGAAGCAGATCAAGGCGCAGCGCAACATGCAGATCATCCAGCCGCGCATCAAGGAGATCCAAAAGAAGTACGCCGGCGACCGCGAGAAGCAGTCGCAGGAGATGATGAAGATCTACAAGGAGACGGGCACCAATCCGCTGTCATCCTGCCTGCCGATCCTGCTCCAGGCCCCTATCTTCTTCGCCCTCTTCACAGTGCTGCAGGGTATCGCGATGTACAACCCGGACAACCCGGATTACAACCCGCCGGGTGTTTTCGGATGGGAGCAGTACGCCGCCCTGCTCCCCCAGGCTCACGACGCATCGATCTTCGGCGCCCCGCTCTATGGCTACTTCATGGGTGCCAGCGAGGTGGCGGCTGATGGCTTCAACCCGCTCAACACTCGCGTGCTGTCCTTCATCCTCATCATCTTGATGACGGCGACGACGTTCCTCACTCAGCGCCAGCTGATCGTCAAGAACTCGGCTCCGGACAACCCCTTCGTCAAGCAGCAGAAGATCCTGCTCTACGTTTTCCCGGTCATCTTCGCTGTCGGCGGCATCAACTTCCCGATCGGCGTACTCATCTACTGGATGACCACCAACCTCTGGACGATGGGTCAGCAGTTCTACGTCATCCGCAACAACCCACAGCCCGGGACCCCGGCGTTTGATGCATGGGAGGCGCGCAAGGCCGAGAAGGCCGCGCGCAAGGCAGCAAAGAAGGGCGGCGTCGCTGTCGTCGAGGTGGTGGAGGAGGCCCCCGCGGCCCCGGCCCCACGCGTGCAACCCAAGCGACAGCCGAAGTCGAAGCGATCCAAGGGCGGCGGCAGTTCCGCCGGCACCTCCACGAAGGGAACGTCATGAGCACCGAGACCGAGGCTCCCGCAGCCGACCTGCTCGAGAAGGAGGGTGACGCCGCGGCGGACTACCTCGAGGGCCTACTCGACATCGCGGATCTTGACGGTGACATCGACATCGATGTCGAGGGTGACCGCGCACAGGTATCCATTGTGGAGATCAATGCGGGCGAGTTGGTCGCCCTTGTCGGCGATGACGGGAAGGTGCTGGACGCCCTCCAGGAGCTGGCGCGCCTCGCGGCTGCGCAGGCGACCGGTGAGCGCTCACGACTCATGCTCGACATCGCGGGCTTCCGACTTGCGCGCCGCCGCGACCTCGAGTCCCTGGCCAAGACCGCGATCGATGAGGTCAAGGAGACCGGCGAGCCGGTTCGCCTGGCCGCGATGAACGCCTTCGAGCGCAAGGTGGTGCACGACGTCGTCACGTCAGCCGGACTCGTGAGCGAGTCTGAGGGCGTCGATCCCGATCGTCGCATCGTCATCAAGC
>JBIKKK010000200.1:0-3864 GCA_044360385.1 Candidatus Nanopelagicales bacterium | reverse complement strand
CTCCTCCACGACCATCGGCTCGAGGTCCGCAAGGCCCCCCACGAGAGGTTGCAGCACCGACCTCACGGGCGCGCATACGACGCGCAAGGGATCGTCGGGCTCAGGATGCGCGATCCGACGCAGCACGGCGACACGGCCGCCTGCGGTGTCCGCCGCAGGGCTCAGGCGCTCGTGCGGGAGCGTCTCCCACGAGGCGAAGACCACCGCACTGCCGGCTCCGAGCTGATCCTCCACCGCATCGGCGATGTCCTCAGCCTCCCGCATGGTCGCGGTGACGACGAGGATGCGCCGCTCGTCCGAGATCTCTGCGGCGACCGCGCCGACCAGGGCCGGACGTGCCTCCGGGATGGCCGTGACGTGTACGCCGTCCACGCCGCGGACGGCACGCTCGACAGCCTCGGTGATCCCGGGAATGTCTCCGAGTGCCCGCCTCAGGCCCGGGAGGGTCACGCCCCGGAAGCGCGCAGCATGCCGGCGCGCAACTGTTCGGCGAAGTCGGGAAGTCCGACGAGGAAGTCCGTGACGTACGGGCGCTCGAGATTGAAGCTCACCGGCCTGCCATCGACGTGCGATGCGGTGAGTCCATGAGCGTGGGCGACAGCCAAGGGAGCGGCAACGTCCCACTCGTAGAAGCCGGTGTCATGCACATAGGCCTCGGCTCGACCCGAGAGGATCTCGTTGACCTTGGCTCCGACAGAGCCGACATCGATGACCTCGACGCCGTAAGGGTGCCCCTGCTCGCGCAGGCTGGCATCGAGCACAGCCACGACGTCGGCGAGCACGGCTGGGGGGCGGGTACGCGATGCGACGATCCGCACCGGTCGATCCTGCGGGAGTCCCCGCACCGGCACGGGCACGTCGTCCGAGCGGCGCGCGAGGCCCTGTGCGGGCAGATCGACCGTGCCTGCACTCAGGCGGCCGCCACCCGGCGCAGCCGGGTCTGCGCTCCACAGCACGACGTGGACGGCGAAGTCGACACGTCCCTGGCCGTACTCCCAGGTGCCATCGAGCGGATCGACGATCCACACGCGCTCGGCCTTCAGCCGGATGAGGTCATCGGCACCCTCCTCGCTGAGGACGCAGTCATCCGGTCGCGCCTCCGCGAGCCGGGCGACGATGAGCTCATGCGATGAGGCGTCCGCCTTCTTGCGCAGGGCGTCGGCCGTCTCCTTGTCCTCGACGGGTCCGAAGCCCTCGCGCAGATCCAGCAGCAGGCGTCCCGCCTCGGCGGCCACGGTCGCGGAGACCTCCATGTCGGTCGCGTCGGCGAGGGAGGTGGGGGTCATGGCGTGCCCTTCGGGGTGTCGGATGTGCGGTGCGCTGGATGGCGCCGGGGCCTACTCGGCATTGAACCTATTCTGCGCCACCGGGACTCCATCCTCGATGACGCATTCGATCGCGTCGTCGGCGCGTTCGATGAGCAGGGCGAGTTCATCACGTTGCCCCGCGGCGAATGCCTTGAGGACATAGTCGGCCGGATCCTGTCGGCCCGGGGGGCGACCGATCCCGACCCGGATGCGGATGGTGTCGCCCGTCCCGAGGACCTTGCGGATGCTGCGCAGTCCATTGTGGCCGCCGTCGCCACCTCCCTGCTTCACGCGCAGGGCGCCGAACGGAATATCCAGCTCATCATGGACGATGAGCGTGCGCTCCACGGGCACATTGAAGTAGGAGGCGAGTGACTTGACGGGGCCGCCTGACTCGTTCATGTAGGAGCGCCCGCGCGCCAGGACGACGCGGTGGCCCTGCCAGAGTGCATCGAAAATCTCGCACCGGGTGTAGCGATCGGGCTTCAATCGCCCGCCCCATCGCTCAGCAAGCGCCTCGACAGCCATGACACCGACGTTGTGGCGCGTTGGCGCGTACTCGGGGCCGGGATTGCCGAGTCCCACGACCAGCCAGGCAGGCATGGCGTCGCTTCCCTCCTCGCCGCGTGAGCGGCGGAAGAGCCTCAGGACTCGTCGCCAGCCGAGTCGCCAGCGGACTCGACCACGGCAACGACCTCGTCGCCCTCGACCGGGCCCTTGGGTGCGGCGGCTGTGGCAGCGGCCTCGGCTGCGGCAGCGGCCTCGGCCACGAGGACCTCGGCCTCGGCCGCGCGTTCGCGCGCCTCGGAAGCGCTCACGATGATGAGGTCGACATGCTCGATCGTGCGGCGCACGGGATCGCGCTGCACGTCGCGGGGTTTGGTGAGGGTCGTTGCGGAGCCCTGCACGATCTCCAGCGTGACCTTCGGCTTGCGGAGCGCCTGCTCGAGCTCATGGCCCGGCAGCGACAGGTGCACAAGCTCGGTGCCGCTCCCGTAGAGGACGACGGGGATGCGACCGGAACGGCGCAACTTCCGCGCGGCACCCTTGCCGAAGTCGGAGCGGGGCTCGGCCTCCAGGCGGATGTTCACGATGCGACCTCCTCGTCCACCGTCGGAGACGACCTCCGAACGGAGCAGCCACGGCGTGGTGCGGCCAGCGGCCACGTCGATCACGGTGCCATGGTGCGCACCCTCGCCGAGGAGCGGGCCGACTCTAGCCGAGTCCCCGCCGCTTAAGGGAGCGGGGGGTGGGGATCGGGACTCACCCCGGTGGGACTCACCCCGGTGGGACTCACCCCAGTGGGACTGACGTCAGTGGGATACCGGCATGCGTTCGGGCGTCTCGAACATGCGGGTGACCGAGCCGTCCGTGAAGACCTCGTAGATCGCCTGGGCCAGCAAGGGGGCAATCGACAGGATCGTGAGCTTCTCGAACTGGCGGTCCTCGGGGATCGGGAGGGTGTTGGTGACGACGACCTCGCTGATACGCGACTCCTGGAGTCGCTGTGCCGCGGGCTCGCTGAGGATGCCGTGCGTGGCGGCGACGATGACCTCGGCAGCGCCATTCTCAAAGAGCGTGTCGGCCGCCTTCACGATGGTGCCACCGGTGTCGATCATGTCGTCGACGACGATGCAGATGCGATCGCGTACGTCGCCCACCACCTCGAAGACGCGCACCTCGTTGGGCGTATCAGGATCGCGTCGCTTGTGAATGATCGCGAGGGGAGCGCCCAGGATGTCCGTCCACTTCTCCGCCACGCGGACACGACCGGCGTCGGGTGACACGACCGTGATGCGATCGAGGTCGACACGAGCGGAGATGTGGTCGGCGAGCAGCGGCAGTGCGAAGAGGTGGTCGACGGGGCCGTCGAAGAAACCCTGGATCTGCGATGTGTGGAGGTCGACCGTGATGAGCCGGTCCGCTCCCGCAGCCTTGAAGAGATCCGCCATGAGTCGCGCCGAGATGGGCTCCCTGCCCCGGTGCTTCTTGTCCTGGCGCGCGTAGCCGTAGAAGGGCGCGATGACCGTGATGCGCTTGGCCGAGGCGCGCTTGAGCGCATCGACCATGATCATCTGCTCCATGATCCAGGTGTTGATTGGAGTCGTGTGGCTTTGCATGACGAAGGCATCACACCCGCGCACCGACTCCTTGAAGCGCACGAAGATCTCGCCGTTGGCGAATTCGTAGGCATCGACCGGGCACAGGTCCGTGCCCAGATGAGAGGCCACCTCCTCGCCCAGGTCGGGATGTGCCCGCCCGGTCAGGAGTACGAGCCGCTTGCTGGGTGGGATGGTCAACTCGCTCACGATGACTCCTCGCTCGTCGGGGGCTGATCGTGGTCTTCGTCGGCAGCGCGCGCCGATTCGGTGCCGGGGCGCTTGCGCTGAACCCATTCGGGGATGTTGCGCTGTCGAGCTCGGCCGACGGCCATCGCTCCCGGAGGGACGTCATCGGTGATGACCGAGCCCGCTGCGGTGTAGGCACCGTCGCCCACCGTCACTGGGGCGACCAGCATCGTGTCGCTGCCGATGCGGGCATGTCTGCCGATCACCGT
>JBIKKK010000199.1:0-3874 GCA_044360385.1 Candidatus Nanopelagicales bacterium | reverse complement strand
GATGGGGGCCTTGTCGGCTCCCGACACGACCGCCGTGATGGACGGGCCCTCCGCCTGGGCGGGGCTGAGCCCCAGCATGACGGCGGCGAAGAAGCCCACCACGACCAGGACGAGACGGGCGATTCCCCGATGCACTCGGCCTCCTGAAGTCACGGGACCCGCCTCGGGCCCTTCCAGCGCTCGCGAGCATAGTCGGCCCGTGTCGGAGGGGTAGCGCATTAGGGGATTCGCGATGAAGCCGTGATGGCTCACGCGGGATCAGCGTCCCTCAGATAGCAGGTGAGACGGGCGGTGCAGATCGGGCGCCCAGACTCATCCGAGACGACGATGTGGGATGTCACCAGAGTGCGACCGACAGTGAGGGGGGTCGCCACGGCGGTGACCCAGCCCTCGCGCGCTGATCGGTGGTGGCTGCAGGAGAGCTCGATCCCGACGGCGAATCGCCCGGGCCCGGCGCGGAGATTGGCCAGGACCGACCCGACGCTCTCCGCCAAGACGGCACTGGCGCCGCCGTGGAGGAGCCCGAAGGGCTGCGTATTGCCGGCGACGGGGATTCGCGCGGTGACGCGCTCCGGAGTGGTCTCCAGCCACTCCATGCCCATGCGCTCACCCAGGCCGCCATGGTCTGCGGCGGCGATGTGGTGCAGGACAGCGGCATCGGTGGCCGACTGAGGCGTCTCGCTCATGCGAGCAGCCTAGGCGCGCACACCGGGGGTAGGACTGCGCGCCTAGGATCGGCGCGTGGCGACGGGACGGCTCCTCCTTCTGGACGGCCACTCTCTGGCCTACCGCGCCTTCTACGCCTTGCCCGTCGAGAACTTCTCGACAGCCTCCGGGCAGCCCACGAACGCGGTCTACGGCTTCACCTCGATGCTCATCAACGCTCTGCGCGATCTCGATCCCACGCACATTGCCGTGGCCTTCGACGTGTCAAGGGTCACCTTCCGCAGCGAGGCGTTCGAGGGATATAAGGCGACGCGGGCGAAGACACCCGAGGAGTTCCGAGGCCAGGTCGATCTCATCCGCGATGTGCTCACCGCCATGGGGGTTCGCTTCCTTGAGCGTGAGGGCTATGAGGCCGATGACCTCATTGCGACGCTGGCGACGCAGGCGGAGGCGTCAGGCATGGACACGGCGATCATCACCGGTGATCGCGATGCCTTCCAGCTCGTGTCGTCAGCCATCACGGTGCTCTATCCGCGCAAGGGTGTCTCCGATCTTGCGCGGATGACACCCGAGGCCATCGAGGAGAAATACGGGCTGACCCCCGCGCAATACCCCGATTTCGCAGCCTTGAGAGGCGACCCGAGCGACAACCTCCCGGGCATCCCGGGCGTCGGCGAAAAGACCGCGACGAAGTGGATCTCGGAGTACGGCTCACTGTCGGGCCTGGTGGATCATGCGGCGGACGTCCGCGGAAAGACCGGCGACGCGCTGCGCATGGCACTGCCGCAGGTGCTGATCAACCGACAACTGACCGAGCTCGTGCGCGATGTGCCGCTCAACGTTGATCTGGACGAGCTCGAGCGCGTATCGCCGTCGACAGAGGCCGTCCACGAAGTCTTTGACGCGCTGCAATTCCGCGTGCTTCGTGACCGGCTCTTCGAATCGCTTCCCACGCAGGAGGCACAACTCTCCGTCGGACCTCAGGTCGATGTCGAGGCTCTCGCGGAGGGTCGGTGGGCGGACTGGCTCGACTCGTCGTCGGGACCGGTAGCGGTCGCCGTGCGCGGCACGTGGGGGTCGGGCGTGGGCACTGTCGAGGGGATCGCGCTCGCGGGCGCCGATGGCACCGCGGTCGCCACGGGCCCCTTTGCCACCATGCCGGACGCTGACCGCGCCGCCCTGGGCGCGTGGCTCGCCGACGAGGGGCGATCCAAGGTGCTCCATGACGCCAAGGGCCCCCTCCTGGCGCTGTGGTCTGAGGGCATGGACCTGCGCGGCGTCACCGCGGACACGGCCCTGTCGGCCTACCTCGTCCAGCCCGGGCAGCGGGCGGGCGACCTGACAGGGTTGTGCGAGCGCTATCTGGGCCGCTCCGTCGCACCCGGCGACGACGGTCAACTGGCCCTGGATGACGGCGGCGACGGTGATCTTGTGGCGGAGGCAGTGGCCATCGGTGAACTGGCGGGCGTCTTGGATCCCCAGGTGGAAGCGCGCGGGGCCGGTCGGTTGCTGGGAGATGTCGAACTCCCGCTGGAGCGGGTCCTCGCAGGCATGGAGCGCGTGGGGATCGCGGTCCATATAGACGGCCTCCGCGAGCTGTCCCGGGAATTCGGTGAGCAGGCGCGTGCGGCCGAATCCGACGCACACGGGATCGTGGGGCGCGGTTTCAACCTCGGCTCGCCCAAGCAACTTCAGGAGATTCTCTTCGGGGAGCGTGGGCTCCCTAAGACCAAGCGCATCAAGACCGGATACACCACGGATGCCGAGGCTCTGCAATCCCTCTTCGCCAAGACGGAAGATCCGGTGCTGGAGTGCATCCTCCGGTGGCGGGATTGGAGCAGGCTGAGGCAGACCGTGGATGGCCTCCTTCCGCTCGCCGAACGCGATGGGCGCATCCACACGACCTTCCAGCAGACGGTCGCGGCCACGGGGCGCCTGTCGAGCACCGACCCCAACCTGCAGAACATCCCCATCCGCACCGAGGCGGGTCGACGCATCCGGGAGTGCTTCGTCGTGGGCGAGGGCTACGCCTCCCTGCTCACCGCTGACTACAGCCAGATCGAGATGCGGATCATGGCGCACCTCTCGGAGGATGCCGGCCTCATCGACGCCTTCGCGGAGGGCGAGGACCTGCACACCACGGTGGCCGCGCGCGTCTTCGGAGTGGCGCCATCGGAGGTCGATGCAGAGATGCGCCGACGCATCAAGGCGATGTCCTACGGCCTCGCCTACGGACTGTCGGCCTTCGGTCTCGCACAGCAACTCGGGATCGAGCCCGATGAGGCGAGAGTGCTCCGCGACGACTACTTCGCGCGATTCGGGGGAGTGCGCGACTACCTACGCGGCGTCGTTGACGAAGCTCGCCAAAGTGGGTTCACCGAAACAATTCTCGGCCGACGCCGCTACCTGCCCGACCTTGCCAGCGATAACCGGCAACGACGTGAAATGGCCGAGCGCATGGCACTCAATGCCCCGATCCAGGGGTCGGCGGCAGACATCATCAAGGTGGCCATGCTCGAGGCGGACCGCGCCATTCGAGAGCGGGGGCTTGGGTCACGACTCCTGCTCCAGGTCCACGATGAACTCGTGCTGGAGGTGGCACCGGGCGAGTCGGCAGTCGTGAGGGAGCTGGTCGTCGAGGCCATGGGCGAGGCGGCGGGCCTGAGGGTGCCCCTCGAGGTGTCCGTCGGTGAGGGGCCGACCTGGGAGTCTGCCGGCCATTAGCGCCCGAGGTCGGGCCAACCCGTGGCACACTGCCCGCATGCGCCGTTTCGTCCTCGCCATCGCGTCCGCTTCCACGCTCCTCCTCGCCGGCTGCGCGACAGCCGTGGCGACGCCCCAGGTCCGCGACCAGTCCACCGCCGTGCCCTTCACGGGATGCGACACGGTCGCCTGCACGGGCGAGATCAACGGAGCGGCGTACGAGATCGTCATGCCCGCCACGTGGAACGGCACGCTCTTGATTTACTCGCACGGCTATCGGCCTGCCGAGCCCTTCCCACCCAACTTCAGCGCGGTGGTCACGACCGCGACGCCCGTGCCCGGTTGGGACTCGGGTGAAAAGGGCCTTGGGGAAGCGCTCCTGGAGCGTGGCTACGCGCTGGCCGGTTCCTCCTACTCCAGCAACGGCTGGGCGGTCGAGGATGGCGTGCGGGCGGGCAATGAGATTCACGCATTCTTCACCGAGCAGATCGGCACACCGAAGCGC
>JBIKKK010000198.1:0-3909 GCA_044360385.1 Candidatus Nanopelagicales bacterium | reverse complement strand
AGATCCGCTCGGTGGTGCGCTTCGTGCGCGAGCAGATGGACCCTGATTATCGCGAGGACGTGACGAGTCCGGCTGCGGCTGCGCGTCAGGTCGACGAGGAGATCGGCGATGACCTCGACCTGCTGTGTCAGGCCGCCGAACTCGTCATCACGACGCAGTTCGGGTCGACATCGATGCTTCAGAGGAAGTTGCGCGTCGGCTTCGCAAAGGCGGGTCGGCTTATGGACTTGCTCGAGTCCCGCGGCGTCGTCGGCCCGAGCGAAGGCTCCAAGGCGCGCGAGGTGCTGCTCAAGCCCGATGATCTTCCCGGCTTCCTCATGGACGTCCGCGGCGGGGCTTAGTCGCCTGCACGAGCCGCTGTCCCTGCTCATCGTCCGGAGATGTCCACCAAAGCGGGGACGCGGACCGCCACATTCGCACGGTGCGCTTCACTGATCGTGCCTCTAGCCTGGGCGCGTGTCCGAGTCCATGCAGCCCACTCCCGGGGCGATGATCACCGACGCCCTGCGTCGGGGTGGGCTCACGCTGGACGACCTCGCGCAGTCCACGCGGCTGCGCGGCAGACTGCTGGAGCAGATGCAGGCAGACGACTTCTCCGACACCGGTGGGGATGTCTACGCCCGGGGCCATTTGCGAGTGATCGCTGGGGTCCTCGACATCGACGCGGATTGCCTGCTCGCCGCCTACGACGAGGCGTCCACGCTCCGCCGACCGCCCGCGCCCTGAGGCGCCACGACGAGTCTCTACCCTGAGGGGGTGAATCCCCGGGTCGGTGTCCTGCGCCTGGGCTGCGCGCGCAATGACGTCGACGCCGACGAGCTTGAGGCACGCCTGGTCGCCGATGGGATCCCCGTGCAAGACGACGCTGGCGACGTCGACGTACTGCTCGTCAATACCTGCGGTTTCGTGGCCTCGGCCAAGAAGGACTCCATCGATGCGATCCTGGCGGCCGCTGACACCGGTGCACGCGTCGTCGTTACCGGCTGCCTTGCCGAGAGGTACGGGCAGGAGCTTGCGGAGTCGCTCCCGGAGGCCGCGGCCGTGCTCAGCTTCGACGACTACACCGACATCGCTGATCGCGTGCGCCGCGTGGCTGCGGGGGAGACCCTCGCGGCGCATGTGCCCACCGACCGTCGACTCCTACTCCCGCTGGCCCCGGCTGAGCGGGCCGGTTCGGAGTCGGCGCCCGGTCATGCGGGGCTGCAGCGCGCGGTGACCGGACCGGTCATGTCGGTCAAACTCGCCTCCGGCTGCGACCGCCGCTGCACCTTCTGCGCGATCCCGTCCTTCCGCGGCTCCTTTGTGAGTCGACGCCCTGAGCAGGTCATGGGAGAGGTCGCCGATCTCGCCGACGCAGGCGTGCGCGAGATCGTCCTCGTGAGCGAGAACTCCACGTCCTACGGCAAGGATCTCGGCGACATCCGCATGCTCGAGGGCCTCCTGCCCGCCCTCGCCCGAGTGCCGGGGATCCTGCGCCTGCGCGTCAACTACCTGCAGCCCGCGGAGATGCGACCCGGTCTGGTCGATGTCATCACGGGCACCGCCGGTGTCGCTCCCTACTTCGACCTGTCCTTCCAGCATGCGAGCCCGCGCGTGCTGCGCCGCATGCGTCGTTTCGGTGGCTCCGAGGACTTCCTCGGTCTGCTCGATGCCATCCGCGCACGTGATCCGCGGGCCGGCGTACGCACCAATGTCATTGTCGGCTTCCCCGGCGAGACCGAGGAGGACTTCGACGAGCTCGCCGCCTTCCTCGAGGCGGGCCGCCTCGACGCGGTCGGTGTCTTCGGCTACTCCGACGAGGAGGGCACCGAGGCCGCGGGCATGGACGGCCACCTGCCCGTGGAGGAAGTCGAGCGCAGGGTGGCGCGCATGGCGCAACTCGTCGACGAGCTCATGCTCGAGCGCGCGCAGGAGCGGGTGGGCGAGAAGGTCGAGCTGCTGGTCGAGGAGCCTGGCCTCGCGCGCGCCGCGCACCAGGGGCCCGACGATGCCGCCACGCTCATCGATGCGTCGTATGCCGTCGGCGAAGTCGTGCGCGCCACCGTGATCGACGTGGAGGGGTTCGACCTCGTGGCAGAGCCCCGATGAGACAGGGCGGGGCGGAGGAACCGCTGCTCGGAGTCCCCGACCACGCCGGAGACCCCGTGGGCACCTCCCGATGGGCCACGCTGCCCAACTTCCTCACGCTCATCCGACTGCTGCTCGTGCCGGTCCTCGCCGTGCTCCTGCTGGCCGAAGACGGCGCAGATCCTGCGCTTCGCTGGGCAGCGACCGCTGTCTTCGTTATCGCCGCTCTCACGGATCTCGCCGATGGCGAGATCGCCCGGCGTAGCGGCACGGTCACGACGCTGGGCAAGATCGCTGACCCCGTGGCGGACAAGGCCCTCACCGGCGTCGCCCTCATCGGTCTATCGATCCTGGGTGCGCTGCCCTGGTGGGTCACCATCATCATCCTGGGTCGCGAGATCGCGGTGACCGTCCTTCGCTTCGTGGTCATCCGGCACGGTGTCATCCCGGCCTCGCGCGGCGGCAAGGCCAAGACCGTCGCCCAGGTCATCGCCATCTCGCTGTATCTTGCGCCGCTCGGTGAGTGGGCCGATCCGCTGCGCGTCATCGCGATGGGCATCGCAGTCGTCCTCACCATCGTGACGGGTATCGACTACGCCGTGCGGGCGTGGCGCATGTCGAGGGCACAGCGATGAGCACGGACGCCCACTCCCTCATTACCGCCCTCGTCGCGCGTGGCGCGACCGTGGCGACGGCGGAGAGCCTCACTGGAGGACTAGTCTGCGCAGCACTCACGTCGGTGCCGGGATCGTCCGCGGTCGTGCGCGGTGGCGTCGTGTCCTACGCCGTATCGGTCAAGGCAGAGGTGCTCGGGGTGGACCCGGGCCTGCTCGAGCGCCAGGGTGCGGTGGATCCGGCCGTGGCCGTGCAGATGGCGATCGGAGCGCGCCGCCTGCTTGCCAGCGACTTCGCTATCGCGACCACGGGTGCGGCTGGGCCTGACCCCGATCCAGGCGGAGCGATGACGGGCCCGGTGGTCCCAGGGCGCGGCTTCGTCGCGGTGGCGGGACCTGAGGGCGAGGTGGTCGCGGGCTTCGTGTGCGAGGGGCCCGATCGTGAGGGAGTGCGCCGTGCCGCGGTCGAGGCCGCTCTGGGCTTGCTGGGCCGTGTCCTCGAAGGGACCGGTGACGACGGGCGATCGTCGGCCAGTGCGAGTAGCGTGGAGTTGTGATCATGCTTCGTGAGGTCCTCGGTGCTGAGTTGCGCCGCGTCCGGCTGCTCCAGGGCCGCACCCTGAGGGACGTCTCCGCGACGGCATCCGTATCGCTGGGGTACCTGTCCGAGGTGGAGCGCGGCGAGAAGGAAGCTTCGTCGGAGATGCTGCTCGCCATCTGCGGGGCCCTTGGCGTGCCGCTCTCGCGGGTGCTCGCGAGCGTCGCACACGACATCGCCGTCCACGAGGACGCGCCTGTCATCCGCGCCGCCTGAAGTTCGTTGAGTGGCGGGTTGTCGCACCCGCCTACGGCGTGTCGCCTGCCACAAGTCGCCAGTCAAGGACGTGAGGGCTGGCAGTGCGGGCACCAGTAGGCGTCCCGCTCGTATGATCCGCTGCGCTGCTTCGCGTAGGTGATGCGCGTTCCGCAGCGCAGACAAGGCCTCCCTGCCCGGCCGTAGACGTAGTGCTGATCGCGCAGGCTGCCGGTAGAGGCCTGCGAGCCACGGGCGCGGTTCGCCCGCATGAGGGCGCGACCCGTCTCGACAAGGGCGGGCAGGTCGGCGATCGAGGCGACGGGAGCCTGAGGCGGTATCCCTCTGAGAAAGAGTGTCTCGGTCACGTAGATGAGGCCGAAGCCGGCGACGACCGATTGGTCGAGGAGCGTGTCGCCGATGGCTCGATCTCCC
>JBIKKK010000042.1:0-13803 GCA_044360385.1 Candidatus Nanopelagicales bacterium | reverse complement strand
CCGGGAGGGCTGTCCTTGAGGGCGAGGCCCAGGGTGACGAGCTTGACCTTGACCTCATCAATCGACTTGGCGCCGAAGTTGCGGATATCGAGCAGATCGGCCTCGCTGCGACCGATGAGCTCACCCACCGTGTGGATGCCTTCGCGCTTGAGGCAGTTGTAGGAGCGGACCGTGAGATCCAGCTGCTCGATCGGCGTCGACAACTGCTCGGCGACGAAGGCGTCTGCGGGCGAGGGCCCAATGTCAATGCCCTCGGCATCGACATTGAGTTCGCGCGCGAGTCCGAACAGCTCCACCAGGGTCTTGCCGGCCGAGGCAACAGCGTCGCGGGGCAGCATGGAGGACTTGGTCTCCACGTCCAGGACGAGCTTGTCGAAGTCCGTGCGCTGCTCAACGCGCGTGGCCTCGACCTTGTAGGTGACCTTGAGGACGGGCGAGTAGATCGAGTCAACCGGAATGCGGCCGATCTCCTGGCCGGGCTGCTTGTTGAGCGTCGCCGAGACGTAGCCACGGCCGCGCTCGACAACGAGCTCCATCTCGAGCTTGCCCTTGTCGTTGAGCGTGGCGATGTGGAGGTCGGGATTGTGGACCTCCACGCCCGCCGGAGGGGCGATGTCCGCAGCCACGACCGCGCCCGGGCCCTGCTTGCGCAGGTACATCACGACGGGCTCGTCATGATCGGAGGACACGACGAGCTGCTTGATGTTGAGGATCAGCTCGGTGACGTCCTCTTTGACGCCCGGGATGGTGGTGAACTCGTGAAGCACGCCATCGATGCGGATGCTCGTGACGGCGGCACCGGGAATCGAGGAAAGCAGTGTGCGGCGCATGGAGTTGCCCAAGGTGTATCCGAAGCCCGGCTCGAGAGGCTCGAGGACGAAGCGAGACCGGAACTCGCTGATGGGCTCCTCAGTGAGGATGGGGCGCTGCGTGATGAGCACGTGGTGTCCTTTCGGCGACGACCGCTATATGACGTCGGGTTTGGGGGAAGAAAGCAACTACTTGGAGTAGAGCTCGACGATGAGCTGCTCCTGGACCGGGGTGTCGATGACCTGGCGTGACGGCAGCGAGTGGACGAGGATCCGCATCTGCGACGGGATGACCTCGAGCCACGCCGGCACGGGACGCTCGCCGATCTCGGCGTGAGCCACCACGAAGGGCGTCATGTCACGTGAGCCGGGGCGCACCTCGATGATGTCGTTGGCCTGCACGCGGTACGACGGGATGTCGACCTTGTGGCCATTGACCGTGAAGTGGCCGTGGGACACGAGCTGGCGCGCCATGTCACGGGACTTGGCGAAGCCCGCGCGGTAGACGACGTTGTCAAGTCGTGACTCAAGAATCCGCATGAGGTTGTCGCCAGTCTTGCCGGAGCGACGCTGTGCCTCCTCGTAGTAGTTACGGAACTGCTTCTCGAGCACGCCGTAGATGCGCGTCGCCTTCTGCTTCTCACGCAGCTGCAGGAGGTACTCGCTGTCCTTCGAGCGGCCGCGGCCGTGCTGGCCGGGCGGGTAGGGGCGCTTCTCGAAGGGGCACTTCGGGGATTCGCACTTGGAGCCCTTGAGGAAGAGCTTGGTCTTCTCGCGTCGGCAGCGCTTGCAGTCCGCGTCGGTATAACGAGCCATGGTGTGTCAGTTCTCCATTCTCAGACGCGGCGGCGCTTGGGAGGGCGGCACCCGTTGAAGGGGACCGGGGTGACGTCTTGGATCGAGCCCACCTCGAGGCCGGTGGCCTGGAGGGAGCGGATGGCGGTCTCACGGCCGGAGCCGGGACCCTTGACGAATACATCGACCTTGCGCATGCCGTGCTCCATGGCGCGGCGAGCGGCGGACTCGGCGGCAAGCTGAGCCGCGAACGGCGTCGACTTGCGGCTGCCCTTGAAGCCGACCTGGCCCGAACTGGACCAGGCGATCACGGCACCACTGGGGTCGGTGATGGAGACGATCGTGTTGTTGAACGTGCTCTTGATGTGAGCCTGTCCATGGGCGATGTTCTTCTTTTCCTTGCGGCGCACCTTTTTGGCGCCCGGCTTTGCTCCGGTCTTGGGAGGCATTCGCTTTACTCCTGAGGTCATCGGTCCGCTGGTCTCCGGCGTTCGCCGGAAGCGCAGACCCGCGGACTACTTCTTGCCGGCCTTCTTCTTGCCGGCGACGGTCTTGCGGGGACCCTTGCGGGTGCGGGCATTGGTGTGGGTGCGCTGGCCATGCACGGGAAGTCCCCGGCGGTGGCGGACGCCCTGGTAGCACCCGATCTCGACCTTGCGGCGGATATCGGCGGCCACCTCGCGGCGGAGGTCGCCCTCGACGCGCAGGTTGGCCTCGATCCAGTCGCGCAGCGCGATGACCTGGTCGTCGGTGAGGTCGCGAGCCCTCAGGTCGGGGCTGATGCCGGTATCTGCCAGCGCCTCGGCGGCGCGGGAGCGGCCGACCCCGTAGATGTATGTCAGCGCGACGGCCATCCGCTTATCGCGGGGCAGGTCGACGCCTACCAGACGTGCCATGGGTGTCCTCTTCTTGTCTTCGCGAGAGGTGTGGGGGCGGCACCGGTCCCCTCCACCCGGAGGGGTCCTCGGCCTCTCGTCCGAGGGTGGCGTCCCGCAGCCTGCACGTGCCGGCCGCGGGGGGCGGGTACCGCAATCCACGGACCGGTCGGACCGTGGGGTGCGTGTCCGGGTTGTCTCCCCTCGCACGCGCGACGTGCTGTCAGCCTTGGCGCTGCTTGTGGCGGACGTTGTCGCAAATGACCATGACCCGCCCGTGACGACGGATCACCTTGCACTTGTCGCAGATCTTCTTGACGCTCGGCTTGACCTTCACCGGAATCCCAACTCTCTACCTGACTGCTGTCACTTGTACCTGTAGACGATGCGACCCCGAGTCAGGTCGTAGGGCGAAAGCTCTACGACGACGCGGTCATCGGGGAGGATTCGGATGTAGTGCATCCGCATCTTCCCGCTGATGTGGGCCAGGACTTTGTGACCGTTGTCCAGTTCCACACGGAACATCGCATTGGGCAAGGATTCGGTGATCGTGCCCTCGAGCTCGATCGCGCCGTCCTTCTTTGACATGCCCTCTGCTCTCCTCCGATCGGACCCTTTGCACGCTCACGACCCCGCTCCCAAGGGAGGGGGTGGCGGACGAACGGGGAGGCCCGATGATCAGCCCATCAAGTGTACGCGCGGGGCTCCCCGGGACCTAATCGGGGTCCCCGCACCCGGATTTTCCGCATTTCGGACGTCACGAGCCAGGGTGGAAAAGGTCCCTCACAGCCCCGCTGCCCCCCGGGCCGGGGCGGCTAGAGCCTGACGTCGCCAAGGGCGGTGAGGACCCACGGTCCGTCGTCGGTGACAGCCACGGTGTGCTCCCAGTGGCTCGCATGTGAACCGTCGCTGGCCACCACCGTCCAATCGTCGTCGAGGACGTGCACACCCGGGTCGCCCAGGACGACCATGGGCTCTACGGCCAGGGCCATGCCAGGCACCAGGCGGGGCCCCTTGCCCGGGCGCCCGTAGTTGGGCACCGCGGGCTCCATGTGCATGCTCGATCCGATGCCGTGGCCGACGTACTCCTCGACGATGCCGTAGGCCTCCCCCCGGGCCCGCACAACGGACTCCACGGCATGCCCGATGTCCGAGAGTCGATTGCCGGGGCGCGCCGCGGCAAGACCGGCCCAGAGGGACTCCTCGGTCACGCGCGACAACTCCCGGAGATCCTCGGCCACGTCGCCCACGAGCACCGTCAGGGCGGCATCGCCGTGCCAGCCGTCAACGATGGCGCCGCAGTCGATGGAGACGACATCGCCCTCGGCTAGCCGTCGGGCACCCGGGATGCCGTGGACGACCTCCTCGTTGACCGACACGCAGATATGCGCGGGGAACCCGTGATAGCCCAGGAAGGAAGGGCTGGCCCCCTCGTCGCGGATGGACTGAGCAGCGCACTCGTCAAGGGCAGCGGTGGTCACGCCCGCCGCCGCGATCTCCGAGACGCGCTGCAGCGTGCGCGCGACCACGAGGCCCGCGGCACGCATGACCTGGATCTGGTCCGCCGACTTGATCTCGATGCGATCGCGTGAGCGAAACATGGTCAGTTGCGCAGCGCGGTCAGGATCCGATCGCTGACCTGGGCGACATCGCCCATGCCATCGACCTCGAGGAGGATGCCGCGCTCCCGATAGACGGCGACCAACGGAGCCGTCTGCTCGAAGTAGACCTCGAGGCGCCTACGAATGACATCAGCCGTGTCATCGGCTCGACCCTGCTCCTGGGCCCGCTTCAGGAGGCGACCCACCACCTCATCCGTGACGACGGTGAGCTCGACGACGCGATCCAGGCGTCGACCATCGGACTCGAGCATCATGTCGAGCTCGTTGACCTGCTCAAGGGTGCGCGGATAGCCATCCAGGAGGAAGCCCGGCTGGCAATCGTCATGCGAGATGCGATCGCGCACCATGGCGTTGGTGATGGAGTCGGGGACGTACTCTCCCGCATCCATGTAGCGCTGCGCCTCCTCGCCGAGAGGCGTGCCGGCTCCCACATTGGCACGGAAGATGTCGCCGGTGCTGATGTGGGGAATGCCCAGGGACGCGGCGACGACGACCGCCTGGGTGCCCTTACCAGCCCCGGGTGGTCCCATGATGAGCAGCCTCATCAGCGGAGGAAGCCCTCATAGTTGCGCTGCTGGAGCTGGGAGTCGATCTGCTTGACCGTGTCGAGGCCGACGCCCACCACGATGAGGAGGCTGATGCCGCCGAAGACGAACTGATCCCCGATACCGATCAGGTTGAAGGCGAAGACCGGCATGACGGCGATGAGGCCGAGGTAGATCGAGCCGGGGAACGTCAGTCGGTTGAGTACGTAGGACAGGTACTCGGCCGTGGGCCGTCCCGCACGGATACCCGGGATGAAGCCGCCGTACTTCTTCATGTTGTCGGCGACGTCGACGGGGTTGAAGGTGATCGACACGTAGAAGTAGGTGAAGAACACCGTGAGGACGAAGAAAACGAGGAGGTACCACGTCGTGGTGCCCGTCGAGAAGTTCGTGGCGATCCACTGCGCCCACTCCGCCTGGCTTCCCGTGAGCTGCACGAGGAGGGTCGGGAGGAAGAGCAGGGATGAGGCGAAGATGACCGGGATGACACCAGCCATGTTGACCTTGAGAGGAATGTAGGTCGAGGTCCCTCCGTACATCCGGCGCCCCACCATGCGCTTGGCGTACTGCACAGGGATGCGGCGCTGGCCCTGCTCGACGAACACGACGAGCGCCAGGACCACAAGGGAGACCAGCAAGGTGAGGGCGAAGGAGAAGGTGCCGCGGCTCACGAAGACGTTGATGAACTGTGCCGGGATCGTCGCGATGATCGAGGTGAAGATGAGCAGTGACATGCCATTGCCCACGCCGCGTTCGGTGATGAGCTCTCCGAGCCACATGATCACCGCAGTGCCCGCCGTCATCACGATCACCATGACGATGATGAGGAGCGGGCTCTGGTTGGGGATCAGCTCCTCGTTACAGCCGCTGAAGAGCTGGCCGGGCGTGCGAGCGAGCGACAGGATGGCGGTCGACTGCAGGATCGCCAGGCCGATGGTGAGGTACCTGGTGTACTGCGTGATCTTCGCCTGGCCCGACTGCCCTTCCTTCTTGAGCATCTCCAGACGCGGGATGACCACGGTGAGCAGCTGCAGGATGATGCTCGCTGTGATGTAGGGCATGATGCCCAGCGCGAAGACCGAGAGTTGGAGCAGCGCCCCGCCGCTGAAGAGATTGATGACGGCGTAGACGGAGTTGTCGGAGGTCTGGTCGATACACCGCTGGATGGCTGAGTAGTCCACGCCGGGGGTCGGAACGACCGATCCGAGGCGGAAGACAGCCAGTAGGGCCAGCGTGAAGATGATCTTCTTGCGCAGATCCGGGGTGCGGAACGCCGCGACGAAGGCGCCGAGATGCACGCTTACCTCCTTGGCGAAGCGGCTGCTTCACCATGTCGTGGACGATGACCGTACCGGGGACGCTAGCCGTTCCAGGCCTGTTGAAGCCTAACCTAGGCCCCTACGGAAGCCTTCCCGGCGACCCTGGGTGAATCCTGGGGGAGCCTTAGCGTCAGACCTTCTCGATGCTGCCGCCGGCAGCCGCGATCTTCTCCTGGGCCGAGCCGGAGAAGGCCTGGACCTTCACCTGGACGGCCACGGAGATATCGCCCTGGCCCAAGACCTTGACCGGCTGGCCCTTCCGGACCGCGCCCGCCGCCACGAGGTCAGCGACCGTCACAGCACCCCCCTGAGGGAAGAGCTTGTTGAGCGCCGCGACATTGACCACCTGGTAGGTCACCGTGTTGGGATTGGTGAATCCCTTGAGCTTGGGCAGCCGCATGTGGAGCGGCATCTGGCCGCCCTCGAAGCGAGCGGGCACCTTGTTGCGGGCCCGCGTGCCCTTGGTGCCACGGCCTGCGGTCTTGCCCTTCGATGCCTCGCCGCGGCCCTTGCGGGTCTTGGGCGTCTTGGCGCCCGGGGCGGGACGTAGGTGATGAACCTTCAGAGCCATGTCACTGCACCTCCTCGACTGAGACGAGATGGGAGACCGTGGCGATCATGCCTCGGATCTCGGGGCGATCCTCCTTGACCACGGTGTCGCCGATGCGCTTGAGGCCCAGCGAGCGCAGGGTCTCGCGCTGGCTGTGGGTCCCTCCGATCGGCGACTTCCGCTGCGTCACCTGCAGGCGAATGCTCATGACGCACCCGCCGCACGAGCCCGCAGCAGAGCCGCGGGAGCCACGTCCTCGAGGGGGAGTCCGCGTCGTGCCGCGACCTCTTCGGGACGCTCGAGATTGCGGAGAGCCTGGACGGTGGCATGGACGATGTTGATCGCATTGTCTGAGCCAAGCGACTTCGACAGGACATCGTGGATGCCGGCGCATTCCAGCACCGCGCGCACGGGACCACCCGCGATAACGCCGGTGCCCGGAGCAGCGGGACGCAGCAGCACGACGCCCGCGGCGGCCTCACCGGTCACCGGATGCGGGATGGTGCCCTGGATGCGGGGCACCTTGAAGAAGTGCTTCTTGGCCTCCTCGACACCCTTGGCGATCGCCGCGGGCACCTCCTTGGCCTTGCCGTAGCCCACGCCCACGGTGCCGTCACCATCGCCCACGACGACGAGCGCCGTGAAGCTGAAGCGACGACCACCCTTGACGACCTTCGCAACGCGGTTGATGGTCACCACGCGCTCGAGGAAGGCGGACTTCTCCTCACGGGGCGCGCGGTCGCGTCGCTCGCGGCGATCGCGTCCGCCCCCGGAGTTAGCGGCGCCGGTTCCCCGGCGGTCCATTGTCGACATGCCTATACCTCTCTCGACCGTCAGAACTCGAGGCCGCCCTCGCGGGCGCCCTCTGCTAGGGCCGCAACGCGGCCATGGAACATGTTGCCGCCGCGGTCGAAGACCACGGTCTCGACACCGGCCTGCTTGGCTCGCGAGGCAAGGAGCTCGCCGACCTTGCGGGCCTGAGCGGTCTTGTCAGCGCCCGACGAACGGACGTCGGCCTCCATCGAGGATGCGGACGCGAGCGTGCGCCCGGCACCGTCGTCGATGACCTGAGCCACGACGTGGCGAGACGAGCGCGAGACCACGAGGCGGGGGCGCTGCGCGCTGCCGCTGATCTTCTTGCGCACGCGCAGGTGACGCCGCGCGCGCGCCGTGCGCTTGGGGTTGCCCGAGCCGATCTTCGGGGCGAAAGAACTCACTTCTTGCCCGCCTTCCCGGCCTTGCGCCTGACGACTTCACCCTCGTAGCGCACTCCCTTACCCTTGAAGGGCTCGGGCTTGCGCAACTTGCGGATGTTCGCGGCGACCTCGCCGACCTGCTGCTTGTCGATGCCCATGACCTTGAACTTCGTCGGTGACTCCACGGCGAAGCTGATGCCCTCCGGGGCCGGGAAGACGATCGGGTGGCTGTAACCCAGCGCGAACTCCAGGTCATTGCCCTTCGCCTGGACTCGATAGCCGGTGCCCACGATCTCGAGGCCCTTCTCGTAGCCCTGCGTGACACCCAGCACCATGTTGGCAATGAGGGTCCGCGTGAGGCCATGGCGAGCACGGGAGTCGCGCTCGTCGTTTGGCCGGGTCACGGCAAGGGTGCCGTCATCCTGGCGCTCAACGGCGATCGGCTCCACGATCGTGTGGGTGAGGGTGCCCTTGGGGCCCTTAACGGTGATGACGGAACCATCGACGGCCACGTCAACCCCTGAGGGGACGGCGATGGGCAGACGTCCGATGCGCGACATGACTCCCCCTCACCAGACGTAGGCGAGGACTTCCCCACCTACGCCCTTCTGTGCGGCCTGACGATCGGTCAGGAGTCCGGATGATGTCGATAGGATGGCGACACCGAGGCCGCCGAGGACCTTGGGCAGCGCGGTGCTCTTGGCGTAGACACGGAGACCCGGCTTGGAGACACGGCGCAGGCCGGCAATGGAACGCTCGCGGCTGGGTCCGTACTTCAGTTCGAGCACGAGGTTCTTGCCCACCGGGGCGTCCTCGACGCTCCAGCCGGCAATGTAGCCCTGCTGCGTGAGAATCTCAGCGATCCCCACCTTGATCTTCGAATGCGGCATGGTCACCGCATCGTGATACGCGGAGTTGGCATTGCGCAGTCGCGCAAGCATGTCCGCGATCGGGTCGGTCATCGTCATGGCCATCAGGCCCTTCTCGCCGTGGTATCCCCGCAGGGACCTACGGCGTCGTGGTTTACCAGCTGCTCTTGGTGATTCCGGGAAGCTGCCCGGCGTGCGCCATCTCGCGCAGGCAGATCCGGCACAGGCCGAACTTGCGGTAGACGGAGTGGGGGCGCCCACATCGCGTGCAGCGCGTGTAGGCGCGCACGGCGTACTTGGGCTTGCGCCGCTGCTTCTCGATCAGTGCCTTCTTCGCCACGGTCAGTTCTCCTTGAAGGGGAAGCCGAGGAGGCGAAGAAGTGCGCGCCCTTCCTCGTCGTTCTTAGCGGTGGTGACGACCGTGATGTCCATGCCGCGGACGCGGTCGATCTTGTCCTGGTCGATCTCATGGAACATCGACTGCTCCGTGAGGCCGAACGTGTAGTTGCCTCGGCCATCGAACTGCTTCCCGGAAAGCCCGCGGAAGTCCCTAATGCGCGGGAGAGCGACGGAGAGCAGGCGGTCCAGGAACTCCCACATGCGATCGCCGCGGAGCGTGACGTGGGCGCCGATGGGCATGCCTTCGCGCAACTTGAACTGGGCAATCGACTGGCGGGCCTTGGTCACCTGGGGCCGCTGGCCCGTGATCTCCGTGAGGTCACGGATCGCGCCCTCGATGAGCTTGGAGTCACGTGCAGCCTCGCCGACGCCCATGTTGACGACAACCTTCGTCACACGGGGCACCTGCATGATGTTCTCGAAGGAGAACTGCTCCTCCAGCGCAGGCACGATCTCCTCGCGGTAGCGCGACTTGAGTCGCGGCATCTGGCGCTCGGTCATGGTGGTCATCACAGATCCTTGCCGGTTCGCTTCGATACGCGCACGCTGCGCGTCGCCTCGTACGTGCTGCCATCGGGACGGCGCTTCTCGACCTTTTCCTTGCGGGAGCCGACGCGCGTGGGTCGGTTGTCCTCGGGGTCGACGACCATCACATTGGAGACGTGGATCGGTGCCTCCGTCGTGATGATGCCGCCGGTCTTGGCGCCACGGTTGTTCTGGCCGACCTTGGTGTGCTTCTTGATGCGGTTCACACCTTCGACGATCACCTTGTCGGACTCGGGGAAGACCTCGATGACCTTGCCGGTGATCCCGCGATCCTTGCCGCTAATGACCTGCACGAGGTCACCCTTGCGAACGAAGAGGGCAGCCATGTCAGAGCACCTCCGGTGCCAGAGAGATGATCTTCATGAAGCGCTTCTCGCGGAGTTCGCGTCCCACGGGCCCGAAGATGCGGGTGCCGCGGGGCTCGCCGTCACCCTTGAGGATGACTGCGGCGTTCTCGTCGAAGCGGATGTAGGAGCCGTCCGGACGACGGTTCTCCTTGCGGGTACGGACGATGACGGCCTTGACGACCTCGCCCTTCTTGACACCACCACCGGGAATGGCGTCCTTGACGGTTGCCACGATGATGTCGCCAATGCCGGCGTAGCGACGGCCGGAGCCACCGAGGACGCGGATGCAGAGAAGCTCCTTCGCACCCGTGTTGTCGGCGACCTTCAGTCGGGACTCTTGCTGAATCACGTCGTCTCCCCTACTTCGCCTTCTCGAGGATCTCGACGACGCGCCAGCGCTTGGTCGCCGACAGCGGCTTGGTCTCCATGAGCAGCACACGGTCGCCGATGCCGCAGGAGTTCTGCTCATCATGCGCCTTGAGCTTGCTTGTGCGTCGCACCACCTTGCCGTAGAGCGGGTGCTTGAAGCGGTCCTCGACGGCGACGACGACGGTCTTGTCCATCTTGTCGCTCACGACGAGACCCTCACGGACCTTGCGTGCATTGCGTTCTGAAGTCACGGTCACCTTCTCGTCGGTCATGCCGCACCGCCCACGTGCTCGACGGGCGTGATGCCAAGCTCGCGCTCACGCATCACGGTGTAGAGGCGCGCGATGTCCTTGCGCACCGCACGAAGCCGCCCGTGGTTCTCGAGCTGGCCCGTAGCGCCCTGGAAGCGGAGGTTGAAGAGCTCCTCCTTGGCCTCGCGCAGGCGCGTGACGAGCTCCTCGTCCGTGAGGCCGCGGAACTCCTGGGGTGATGTGCCGGCAGCCATCAGACCTCCGCAATATCGTCGCGACGCACGATCCGACACTTCATGGGCAGCTTGTGCATTGCCCGGGTCAGTGCCGCGACTGCGGTCTTCTCATTGGGGTACGACAACTCGAACATCACGCGTCCGGGCTTGACGTTGGCCACCCACCACTCAGGAGAGCCCTTGCCCGAGCCCATGCGGGTCTCAGCGGGCTTCTTGGTGAGCGGACGGTCCGGGTAGATGTTGATCCACACCTTGCCACCACGGCGGATATGGCGCGTGATGGCGATACGAGCTGACTCGATCTGGCGGTTCGTGACGTACGCCGGCTCGAGCGCCTGCAGCCCGTAGGTGCCGAACGTCACCTCGGTGCCGCCCTTGGCAGCGCCGGTGCGCTTCGGGTGGTGCTGCTTGCGGTGCTTGACCTTGCGCGGGATCAACATGATCAGACCTCGCCCTCTGTCGGTGCGGGAACCTCGGCGGCAACCACGGTCGCCGCCTCGAGCGCCTCGTCATCGCGACGAAGGCCGCGACGGGGACGCTCGGGACGCTTGCCCAGGCGAGCCGCTGCTGCGACAGCCTCGCGCTCAGCGCGGCTGGTCGGGGCGTCGCCCTTGTAGATCCAGACCTTGACGCCAATGCGACCGAAGGTGGTCCGCGCCTCGTAGAAGCCATAGTCGATGTCGGCGCGCAGCGTGTGCAGCGGGACCCGGCCCTCGCGGTAGAACTCCGTGCGGCTCATCTCCGCGCCACCAAGGCGACCCGAGACCTGCACACGGATGCCCTTGGCTCCGGCCTTCATGGTGCTCTGCATGCCCTTGCGCATGGCACGACGGAAGGAGACGCGACTCGAGAGCTGCTCGGCAATGCCCTGGGCGACGAGCTGGGCATCCATCTCGGGGTTCTTCACCTCGAGGATGTTGAGCTGCACCTGCTTGCCGGTGAGCTTCTCCAGGTCGGCGCGTATGCGATCCGCCTCGGCGCCGCGGCGTCCGATGACGATGCCGGGACGCGCGGTGTGAATGTCGACGCGCACGCGCTCACGGGTGCGCTCGATTTCCACCTTGCTAATTCCCGCGCGCTCCATGCCCTTGGACAGCAGCTTGCGGATGGCCACGTCCTCTTCGACGTAGTCGCGGTAGCGCTGGCCGGGCTTAGCGCTATCGGCGAACCACCGGGACGTGAAGTCGGTCGTGATGCCGAGGCGGAAGCCGTGCGGGTTTACCTTCTGACCCATCTCAGCTCTCCTCTTCCTTGGCCGCAGCCTTCTTGGCCGGGGCCTTCTTGGCAGCCGCCTTCTTCGCGGGAGCCGTCGTCTCAGCGGCCTCGGGCTTGTCGGCCTTCTTCTCGGCCGACTTCTTCGCCGCTGCCTTGGGCTTGTCGGTCGCCTTGGCGGCAGCCTTCGGCGCGGCCTTGGTCGATGTGGACTTCTTGGCCGGGGCCTTCACCGGCTCAAGGGCGTCCGCCGTTTCCAGGATGACGGTGATGTGGCTTGTCCGCTTGCGGATGCGGAAGGCGCGGCCCTGGGCCCGCGGGCGGAAGCGCCGCATGGTCGGACCCTCGTCGACGTAGGCCTCTGCTACCACGAGGGAAGCGGGGTCGAGGTTGTGGTTGTTGGTGGCGTTGGCAATGGCGCTATCAAGCACCTTCCCCACCGGATCGCTCGCATCCTGCGGAGCGAAGCGCAGCACCGCCTGGGCGTCAGCTGCCGGCAGACCTCTGATGAGGTCCACCACCCGCCGCGCCTTCATGGGCGTGACACGGACAAACCGCGCCTGGGCCCTGGCTTCCATCGCTCTCCCCTTGCCTCTCGTGACTCTCGTGATCTCCGGTGCCAGCGCTACTTGCGCTTGGCCTTCCGGTCTTCCTTGATGTGCCCCTTGAACGTGCGCGTAGGGGCAAACTCACCGAGCTTGTGGCCGACCATGTTCTCCGTGACGAAAACGGGGACGTGCTTGCGCCCGTCATGCACCGCGATCGTGTGGCCCAGCATCGCCGGCACGATCATCGAACGCCTCGACCAGGTCTTGATGACCTGCTGGCTCTTGGCCTCGTTCTGGGCGTCCACCTTCTTGAGCAGGTGGTCGTCCACGAAGGGACCCTTCTTCAAGCTCCTGGGCACAGTCGTCTCCTAGCGCTTCTTGCCGGTCTTGCGTCGACGGACGATGAACTTGTCACTCGGCTTCTTGGCCTTGCGGGTGCGACCCTCGGGCTTGCCCTTGGGGTTGACCGGGTGCCGGCCGCCGGAGGTCTTGCCTTCGCCACCACCGTGCGGGTGGTCGACGGGGTTCATGGCCACGCCGCGGACGGTCGGGCGACGACCCTTCCAGCGCATGCGGCCGGCCTTGCCCCAGTTGATGTTGGACTGCTCGGCGTTGCCTACCTCGCCGACCGTCGCGCGCGAGCGCAGATCGACGTTGCGGATCTCGCCCGAGGGCATGCGCAGCTGGGCGTAGGGGCCGTCCTTGGCGACAAGCTGCACGCTGGCACCAGCGGAGCGGGCGATCTTGGCTCCGCCACCGGGGCGAATCTCCACGGCGTGGATGACGGTACCGACGGGGATGTTGCGCAGCGGCAGGTTGTTGCCGGGCTTGATGTCCGCCGAAGGGCCGGTCTCCACCGTGTCGCCCTGGTTGAGCTTGTTGGGCGCGAGGATGTAGCGCTTCTCGCCATCCGCAAAGTGCAGCAGGGCGATTCGCGCAGTGCGGTTGGGGTCGTACTCGATGTGAGCGACCTTCGCCGGCACGCCGTCCTTGTCGGCACGACGGAAGTCGATGACGCGGTAGGCGCGCTTGTGACCGCCACCCTGATGGCGGGTCGTGATCCGCCCCTGATTGTTGCGGCCGCCCTTGTTAGGCAGCGGGCGGACGAGCGACTTCTCCGGAGTGGAGCGGGTGATCTCGACGAAGTCGGCCACGCTCGCGCCACGGCGACCGGGGGTCGTCGGCTTGAACTTACGGATTCCCATGGTGTTCGTCCCTCGCCCTAGCTGACCGGTCCGCCGAAGATGTCGATGCGATCGCCCTGCGCCACGGACACGATGGCCCGCTTGGTCGCAGCGCGACGACCGAACCCGCG
>JBIKKK010000197.1:0-3929 GCA_044360385.1 Candidatus Nanopelagicales bacterium | reverse complement strand
ATCACATAGCTGTCGCACATCACATAGCTGTCGCACATCACATAGCTGTCGCACATCACATAGCTGTCGCACATCACATAGCTGTCGCACATCACATAGCTGTCGCACATCACATAGCTGAGGAAGGGAGGAAGGGTCATGGGTGCCTACGTCGTAAGACGCGTGCTCATCATGATCCTGCTCCTGCTGCTCCTCACCTTCGCCGTCTTCGTGCTCTTCAGCCTGCTCCCTGCCGATGTCGCACGCCTCACCTGCGGCAAGGTGTGCACGGACCAGACCATCGAGCTCAATCGGGCGCGCCTAGGCCTCGATAAGTCGATCTGGGAGCAGTACTGGATCTTCCTCAGTGGGCTCCTCTTCGGTCGCACCTACGGAGTGGGTGAGGCCGCGATCGTGTGCGCGGCTCCATGCCTCGGCTACTCCTTCACCAAGAACGAGCCGGTTCTGCAGCTCATCCTCGATCGGCTGCCCGCGACGATCTTCCTGGCGCTCGGCGCCTTCGTCCTCTTCCTCGTCGGGGGCATCGCGCTGGGCGTTTACAGCGCCCTGCGCCGCGGACGCTGGCAGGACAAGACCATGATGGGCGCCTCCCTGGTGGGCTACTCACTGCCTTCGTTCTTCATCGGACTCGTCGTCATCTACTTCGTGATCATTCGCTGGCAAATCCTGCCCTTCCCGCAGTACGTCCAACCCTGGGAAGATCCAATCGGCTTCCTCCAGACGATGATCCTGCCCTGGCTGGTGCTCGCCGTCCTGTACGCGGCCTTCTACACGCGACTCACGCGCAGTCAGATGCTTGAGACGCTCAACGAGGACTACATCCGCACCGCGCGCGCCAAGGGACTGCCCGAGCGCGTCGTCGTGCGCAAGCACGCCCTGCGCGCTGGTCTCACGCCGATTGTCACGGCGGCTGGCCTGGACTTCGCCGGCCTGCTCGGCGGCGCGATCATCCTCGAGACGATCTTCAGCCTGCCTGGGCTGGGCAGCCTCGCCGTATCCGCTGTCCTTGATCCCGATCTGGCGATCCTCGTCGGCGTAACTCTGGTCACCGCGGTCTTCATCATCGTTGCCAACCTCGTCGTCGACGTCCTCTACGCCGTCATTGACCCCCGGGTGAGGCTCGCGTGACCGCCCCCTTCCTCGAGGTCGACAACCTCGCCGTCTCCTTCCCCACCGAGGACGGTGTCGTGAAGGCGGTCGCCGGATCGACCTTCTCGGTCGCCAAGGGCCGCACTTTGGCGATCGTGGGCGAGTCAGGCTCCGGCAAGAGCGTGACCGCGCAGGCGATCATGGGCTTGCTCAACCGCAACTTCGCCGACGTCTCGGGCCGCATCGTGCTCGATGGCACCGACCTGCTCGCACTCGACGACGATCAGGTGCGCGAAATGCGTGGTTCCACGATGGCGATGATCTTCCAGGACCCGCTGTCGAGCCTGCATCCCTTCTATCGCATCGGCGATCAGCTCGCCGAGGCTGTGCGCGTCCACAACAAGGTGAGCAAGTCGGAGGCGAGGGGGCGTGCCATCGATGCGCTCCATCGCGTGGGCATCCCCTCCCCGGACAAGCGCATCGACAACTACCCCCACCAGCTCTCTGGGGGCATGCGCCAGCGCGTGATGATTGCGATGGCTCTGATCAACTCGCCCAGCCTGCTCATCGCTGACGAGCCGACCACGGCGCTCGATGTCACCGTGCAGGCCCAGATCACCGAACTCATGTCCGAGCTCCAGCGCGAGACCGGGACGACCCTCATCATCATCACGCACGACCTGGGTGTGGTGGCCGACATGGCGGACGAGGTCTGCGTGATGTACGGCGGACGCGTGGTGGAGTACGCCCCCGTGAGCGAGATCTACTACCGGCCCCAGCACCCTTACACGCAGGGTCTCCTCGCCTCGGTGCCGCGTCTGGCCACAGATCGCGTCGAGCGTCTCGATCCGATCCCGGGCAACCCCCCCTCGCTCATCAACCTCCCCACGGGCTGCGTCTTCCACCCGCGGTGCTCGCGACGCGACGAGGTCTCCGGTGATCGCTGCCGAGTGGAAGAGCCCGCCCTTGTGACCGTCGCGACGGACCATCTCGTGCGCTGTCACCTCGCGCAGCCGGGCGCGACGGGAGGTGCGCGATGAGCGAAGAAGTGCTCAAGGTCGAGGACCTGCGCGTCTACTTCCCGCACAAGTCACGCGGTGTCTTCCCGCGCACCATCGGGCAGATCAAGGCGGTCGACGGCGTGAGCTTCGACCTAGGCTCTGCCGAGACTCTCGGTCTTGTGGGGGAGAGCGGCTGCGGCAAGTCGACGACGGGTCGGGCGATCCTGCGCCTCGTCGACCCGACCTCCGGCCACGTGCTCATCAACGGCACCGACGTCGCGGGCCTCTCGCGCCGCGCGATGCGCCCCGTTCGCCAGCAGGCGCAGATGATCTTCCAGGACCCTTACAACGCGCTCAACCCACGTCAGACGGTCGGCGCGATCCTCGCCTCCCCCTTCCGCATCCAGAAGGTCGACCCGCCCGGTGGCGTGAAGCAGGCGGTCCGCGAGCTCATGGACCGGGTCGGCCTCAATCCGGAGCACGTCAACCGCTACCCCTACGAGTTCTCCGGCGGGCAGCGCCAGCGCATCGGTATCGCGCGCGCCATCGCGCTGCGCCCGAAGCTCATCATCTGTGATGAGCCCGTCTCCGCACTCGATGTGTCGATCCAGGCCCAGATCCTCAACCTCCTCCAGGACCTGCAGTCCGACTTTGGTGTCTCCTACCTCTTCATCGCCCATGACCTCGCCGTCGTGCGGCAGATCGCACAGCGTGTCGCCGTGATGTACCTCGGTCACATTGTCGAGAACGCCCCGCGCGAGGAGCTCTTCGCGCATCCGCTCCATCCCTACACGCATGCGCTCATGTCAGCGGTGCCCGTGCCGGATCCGCGCGTGCAGCTGGAGCGTGAGCGCATCGTTCTCGGCGGTGATCTGCCGAGCCCGCTCAATCCACCCTCGGGGTGCGTCTTCCACACGCGGTGCTTCATCGCCCAGGAGCGCTGCCGCACCGAGAAGCCGGAGTTGCGGGAGTTCGCTCCGGGTCACACCGTCGCGTGTCACTTCCCCATCACCGAGCCCCTCAGCGGCGGCGTGATCCACGGCCCCGACTCAGGACTCGTGGCCCCGGCTGAGGGCGAGCCCGGCTACTTCAGCGAGACCATCACCGATCTCGGAGGCGTCGGCACGACCCGCCTGGACTCGGCCAACCCCGGAGAGGGGATCTAGGCCCGTCTCACCCGAGTGCGGCGGCGAAGAAGTCCACCTCGGCGCGGAGCAGGTTCTCGGCCACAATCTCCTGCGGGGTCATGTGCGTCACGCCACTGAGTGGCAGCACCGCGTGAGGACGTCCTGCGGCGAGCAGCGCAGATGACAGGCGCAGGGAATGCGCGACGACGACGTTGTCGTCGGCGAGGCCGTGAATGATGAGCAGCGGTCGCGTGAGTCCCGGTGCCAGCGGCAGCAGGGACGTGCTGTCGTAGTTGTCCGGCTCCTCCTGCGGAAGCCCGAGGTAGCGCTCGGTGTAGCCGGTGTCGTAGAGCCGCCACTCGGTGACGGGAGCGCCCGCGACGGCGACATGGAAGACATCGGGGCGCTGGAGTACCGCGAGCGCAGCGAGATAGCCACCGAAGGACCAGCCTCGGATCCCGACGCGGCTCGGATCGACATCGTCGGGGTACGCCGCTGCCACGGCTTCGAGGGCCGCCACCTGGTCCTCGAGCGCGGGGGTGGCGAGATCGCCGCGGACGGCGCGATCCCAGGCGGGTCCGCGACCTGGCGTGCCGCGCCCATCGGCCACGACGACGACGTAGCCCTGATCGGCGAGCCACTGGTCGGTGCCGTACATCAGTCCCGCTGCGACGACGAGGCGCGCGTGCGGCCCACCGTAGGGCGACATGAT
>JBIKKK010000196.1:0-4047 GCA_044360385.1 Candidatus Nanopelagicales bacterium | reverse complement strand
GCGGTGCCGCGGTCGCGGTGCCGGCGTAGGCGGCGTAGGGATCGGTGGAGTAGGACTGCGCGTAGCCCTGAGCGCGGTACGCGGCGTAGGGATCCGCCGGAGCGGCGTAGGGATCGGCCGGCGCCGAAGGGACGGCGTAAGGGTCAACCGGCGTCGGATACGCGCGGGTGTCACCCATGCCCGGCGTCTCAGCCGGTGTCGGGGGTGTCGGCTCCGGCGCGTAGGGGTCTCGGCCCGTCGTTTCGTCGTTCACGTCTGTCCTCCTCGTCGGCGGCCCGGCGGAGTGCCCGAGCCCGGCGTCTCTCTATGGTGACGCCTCCTCCGGGACGGATGTTCCCCGAGTCGGGCCGTTCGCAGAGGTCCTTACATGATCCTGACACTGGCACGCCCGATCAGCGACCTCACGCGGATTGTGCGGCTGAGCGACGAGGAGACTCGCTCCCAGCCGCACAATCCGGCGGCATGCGGCCCGCACGAGACGACTCCACGGGCCGCGGCAGGCTAGAGGTAGCGCGAGAAGATCGCGTCGATCTCGTCGCGGTGCGACGGTGACATGGCGCGCGCCCGCTCGCGATCCCAGGTGCGGCGGATGGTCTCCGGGCTACCCGGCTTGGGCTTCAGCCACGTCAGCAGGGTCTTCATGGTTCCTCCTCGACCGCCTTGTGGGCGGTCCGTCGATATCTCTTGGGATCCGGTGGGATCCGCATGAATCATCATCCGTCGACGCGTCACGGCCGTGGACTCGACATGTCCAGCGAGTGACGTGGGCCACGGAATCCTCTCGGGATTCGCACGAGGACACCCCTGGGCACGCATCGATGTGACGTGCGCCATAGTGGACGGATGGCAGATGAGTCGGCCATGCGCGACCAGGCTGAAGCCTTCCTCGCCGACGCGCGCGCACGAGAGCAGGCCGCGCGCGCGCAGGGCCAGTCCTATTCCGTGGCCCTGCAGCGCACCCGCGCGGCACAGGCGCTCATCGCGCTCGGCCGCCCCGAGGAGGCTCTGGCCGACCTCGACGCCTCCCTCGATTACCTCGCGATGCTGCGCGACGATGGCGAACACGAGCGGCAGCGACTGCTCCACATGGGCTCCCTCTCGCTGCCGCCCGTGGGCGAGGAGCTCGGGGATCTCGATTCCCTGGAGGCATGGGCGCGGATCGGGCGGGCAGCAGCGTTGGCACGACTGGGCCGCTGGAGTGACGCCCGCGTGGCCGTCGACGAAGCCCGGCCGTGGGCGAAGGGCTTCACCCGTCGAGGTCTGCGCAAGCAGCTCGATGCCATTGCCGACGAGATCGCGCGCATGGACGGCGCGGGCGCGGAGGCACTCGGTGCCCTCGATCGCACGCTGCGGGATCCAGCCCTGCCCGATGCGGATCGCCGTCTCGCGCGCTACGAGCGAGCGGCGCATCTGGTCGAGGAGGGAAGGTACGACGAGGCGACGCGCGAGGCCCTCGTCGTCATCAGGGACTCCGACGACGACCCGGCACTCACCGCGCGAGCGCGGCAGGTGCTCGGCGCGGCACTGGCAGCGCAGGGCATGGACGACGAAGCCGACGCGACCCTGCGGGCGGCGTTCGATGGCTTCCGAGCCCTGGAGGATCATCACGCGGTCGTCGCGGCAGCGCCCGGGCTGGCCTGGCGCCTTGCCGAGCGCGACCACGGGCGGCAGGCCGTCGAGGTGATCGACGGCGCACTCATGTCTGCTCGCGCGATCGACGACCGCGCCAGCGAGGCGGATCTGCTGGCCACCCGCGGCACTGCCTACGACCTGCTCGGCGACACCCACGCCGCCATCGACTCCTTCGCGGCCGCGGTCCGAGTGGCGGAGCGCCTGCCCGACCCGATCCGCGCCGCGGACGCCCGCCACGGCGAAGCGATCGTGCGCACGCGCAGTGCTGACGCCCACGAGTCCGTCGAGGCCCTATCTCTCCTCGATGCAGCGGGAGCGGCGTACGCCGAGGCCGGGCTCGCCGAGCGCGCCGCGGAGTGCAGTCATGAGGCCGCGGCCCTCCTGGGACGCCTCGGGAGCTACGATGCATCGCGCCAGCGCTATGCCGCGGCGCGCGCGGCATACCTCGAGATCCCCGAGGTGCTTCGTGCCGACGACCCGGATGCGATCCCCGACTGCGACTTCAACCTCCGCGTACTCGACCTCGTGACGCAGGGTGCGACTCCACCACCGGAGGCCTTCGGCAGCGGTGGGCACCAGATGCGTCACGTCCGGGCAGGTGCATAGGCGTGCTCACCGAGGATCCTCGCGCTGCAGCAGCGGCGCTCCTCCAGGGTGCGCTCGTCGTCTTGCCGACCGAGACCGTCTACGGCCTGGCGGGACGTGCCGACGATCCGGCAGCGGTTGGGCGGATCTACGCCGCCAAGGGCCGCCCCTCGCTGCACCCGGTGATCGTGCATGTCGCCGACCCAATCCTGGACCCCTCGGTCCCCGGATCGTGGGTGCGCGAGGTCCCTGACTACGCGCGCAAACTGGCCGAAGCATGCTGGCCGGGCCCCCTCACGCTCATCCTGCCGCGCTCCGCGCGGGCCACCGACGACGTCACGGGAAGTCAGGACACCGTGGCCTTGCGCGTGCCCGCGCATCCCCTCGCGCTGGCGGTTTTGCGCGCCATGGACGACCTCGATCCCGGCGGGGCTCCCCACGGAGTGGCCGCACCGAGCGCGAATCGCTTCGGCCACGTGAGCCCGACGACCGTCGCCCACGCGCTCGCCGACCTGGGCGATCAGCTGACCGCGGACGACCTGGCCATCGATGGCGGAGCCTGCGAGGTGGGTGTTGAGTCGACGATCGTCGATTGCACCGGTCCGCGGCCGCGCGTGCTACGCCCGGGGAGGATCGGCATCGCGGACATCGAGCGGGTGACGGGGCTCGGAGCCGATGACTCCATGGCCTCCGGCATCCGTGTGCCCGGGGCGCTGCCCTCCCACTACGCACCCGCGGCAAGCATCGCGCTCGCACCCGACGTCGAGGCCCTTCAGGCATACGTCGACGCCGCGGTCGAGGGCGGGACGCCGCCAGCCAGCATCGGTGTCATCGCGCCGTCCAGCATGGATACGCCAGAGGGCGCGACTCGTTTGCTCGAGCCGGCATCCCTGGACGCCTATGCCCGCGGCCTCTACGACGCCCTCCGCCGAGCGGACGCCTCCGGCATCAACCTCATCGTGGCCGTAGCCCCGGCGCCCGACGATGAAGGAGTCAGCGAGGCAATTGCTGACCGATTGCGCCGAGCATCTGCGCCTCGTTGATGCATACGCTTGACGAAAGACTCGAAGGGAGTTCGTCATGCGCACACATCTGGTCCGTGGCAGCAAGATCCTCGCGGTAGCCGCTGCCCTCGCGCTAGCCGTGGGCCTGGCCCCTGTGGGAATGGCGAAGGCCAAGGAGAAGGACTGCGGATGGAGCGGCAACGTCATTCCGCTCATGGAAAGGGCTGACCGCAAGGTCCGATCCGAGCGGGTCCTCGAGCGAATCCAAGCCCTGTACGGCTCGGACGCATCTATCAGGTCCTCCACGCGCATGGAGGTCGACCTGCTCGCCGCTCCCGGGAGCACGACCAAGCCGACCGACGCCGCCACACTCACCAGCAACCGGGTGTCGTACAACCTCCAGGTGATGGATGGCGGCACGGAGTTCACTGCGAGCGCCCAGGTGCGCTTCGATGGCCTGTGTTACCGCACGACGGTCGTCGTCGATTCCCCCTGGGTCGGAAGCACCGGGACCAACAAGCCGCTCAAGGTCAGCGCCAACAAGGCGCTCAAGCTCGCCCAGGAGTACCGCAAGAAGCATGTCGCGGACTTCCCGCTTGATGAGCCGCTCGTGATGATGAACCTCATGCAGGCAACGACAGCTCCTCCGGACTTCGGCAAGCTGCGCTGGTACGTCAACTACGACAACGGTGCAGGCGGCCTCAGCATCCTCGCTGTCTACATGAACGGCAACGTCACACCGGTGTAGTCAAGGTGACGCCCCGCGGCGTCCGCCCGATACGACGGAAGATCGCGTAGAGGGCGGCACCGAAGACCACGCCGGCGA
>JBIKKK010000195.1:0-4051 GCA_044360385.1 Candidatus Nanopelagicales bacterium | reverse complement strand
CGAGAGCGACGGCATCGTCCTCCGTGTCGAAGGGCGTGGCCACCGTCACGGGGCCGAAGATCTCCTCCTTGACGACGCGGGCATCCGCAGGAGCGTCGGTGATGATCGTCGGCTTGACGCTCCAGCCGTCGCCCACACCGCCGGTGAGCACGCGGCCCCCGCCGAGTGCCTCGGTGCCGAGGTAGCCCTGCACCTTGGTGAAGTGCTCCTGGCTCGCGAGCGCCGCGGAGAATTGCGTCGCGGGGTCCTTGGGATCACCCATGACGAGCGCCTCCGCTGCGACCTTGTAGCGGGCCATGAAGTCCTCGTAGATGCCACGCTGGACGTAGAGGCGGCTGCCTGCCAGGCAGACCTGACCGGCGTTGCGGAAGATCGCTTCCACGGCCCAGTGCACCGCGTTGTCGATGTCGGCATCGTCAAAGACGATGTTGGCGCCCTTGCCACCGAGCTCAAGGCTGACGGGAGTGAGGTTGCGCGCCGCAACAGCGCTGATGATCTTGCCCGTGCCGGACTCGCCTGTGAAGGTGATGCGCTCGACATCGGGATTCTCGGTGAGGGCCGATCCGGCTGAATCGGGGCCGTAGCCGTGGACGACGTTGAGCACGCCGGGGGGGAAGCCGGCCTCGACCGCAAGGCGGCCCATGATCGTGGCCGAGACGGGCGTGTCCTCTGCAGGCTTCCAGACGACCGTGTTGCCCCAGGCCAGCGCGGGCATCACCTTCCAGGTGCCCAGCATGAGCGGGAAGTTCCACGGCGAGATCGCCACGACGACGCCTACGGGCTCCCAGCGGGTGTAGGCGTGGTGGCCCGTGTCCATGGGAAGCGTCTCCGCGGTTGACATGCGCGCATGATCCGCGAAGAAGCGGACGTTGAGGACGGAGCGGGCTACGTCGTGACGGGACTGGGTGATGGGCTTGCCCATGTCCCGGGTGTCCGCCATGGCGAGATCCTCGGCGTGCTCCTCCATGAGGTCGGCGAGCCGATGCATGAGTTGCTGGCGCTTCTCGTAGCCCATCCGCGGCCAGGGTCCGGAATCGAAGGCTTCGCGGGCCGCGGCGACCGCGCGGTCAGCATCGGCCTTGGCACCGCACGCGATGGTCGCCCACGGCTCGCGCGTGTAGGGGTCGACATCGGGCATGGTCGCGCCGTCGAGGGAGGGGACCTCCTCGTTGTTGATGATGTGGCCGTAGAACTCCATGCTCGCCCTCCCGTGAGTGGTGAGGGCATCGTGCCACGGCGCACACGCAAGGACCCACGAGCCTGTCCCTACAGGGGGAACGCCGGCTCGTGGGCCCTTGCGGTGCGGTTGCTAGGACTGCGGGATAGCGGCCTCGAGCGCATCGCGGGCCGCCTCGACCGAGCTCCTGAAGGCCTCCGACGCGGTGCGTACGGCGGTGCGCTGGGCCTCACGCGCAGGCTCGATGGCATCGCGGTACGCCGACCACGCGGCTCGCCGCTCCTCGCGCGTGGTGGCGGCGGCCATGGCCGCCTTAAGTGTCGTCTGGGCTTCGGAGGTCGCTGTCTTGAAGGTGCCGTGTGCGGACCCGACTGCTGCGCGCAGCTGCTCGATCGCACCCGCCATGGCTGACCGGTAGGCGGTGACGGCGGCAAGCTGATCCGCAGGCAGGGTCGCGGTATCGAACGCCGCAACGGCAGCCTTCACAGTCGACGCGAAGGCGACGCGTGCGGCCTCGCGAGCGGCAGCGTCGTCGCCGGCGGCATCGATGGCGTCACGGAGCGCGGTGCGCGCGGACTCGAGAGCTGCCTTCAGTGCAGCGCGAGCCTCGTCGGTCGAGGTCCGGTCGACGTGACGCTCGAGCCAGCGGTCTTGGAGTTGGCCCTGCCCGAGCTTGTCTCCGTGGCCGATCCCGACACCTACGCCAAGCCCGGGACCCTTGCCGGCGTGCCCACCTTCGCGGGCCTGGACGGCGGTGGCTCCTGCGGCGACGGCACCGGTGCCGATGAGCAAGATGGCGGCTGTCGCGGCGATCGTGCGTCGAGTGGTCATAGTGACTCCCAAAGCCGGATGCGTGGCTCGCATCGCTGTGAATCACGTTGACATGCTCACGGCTCCCGAAGCCCGTTCACGGGGCGCTTCCCAGGGCTTCCTCACACGATCCTGACAATTCCGGGGGCGACCCCATGTGATCCCGAGGAATCCTTGAGGATCAGGCGCCCGGGATCCCCAGTACGGCGCTGATGTCAATGAGGGAGTCGATGGGTCGCTGGTCGTAGGTGCACGACTCGGGGGAGCGATCGGGCCTCCAGCGCAGCCACGTCGCCACATGACGCAGTCGATTACCCTTGAACTGGTCATAGGCCACCTCCGCCACCTGCACGGGAGTGAGTGCGTGCCATGCCTGCGCACGGCCGCGGTTCCAGCGATTGACGCCTCCGGGGCGCCGGACGTCCTCGTCTTCTCCGCGCCATGGATGGTGCGCATCGCCGTCGAGGCGCAGGGGTCGCAGGCTCTCGGTGACCTCGCGGCGCCGCGCTGCCGAAAACCCGGAGGCCGCACCGACATGGTGGAGTCGACCGTGATCGTCGTAGAGACCGAGCAGGAGCGAGGCGACCTCGTCCGGGTTCTTGGCGTGGGGACGCCACCCGGCGACGACGGCGTCGAGGGTGCGCCGGTGCTTCACCTTCAGCAGGGTGCGTTTGCCCGGTCGGTACGGCGCATCGGTGGCCTTGGCAATGAGTCCGTCGAGTCCACCGCCTTCGAACTCGTGGAACCACCGCACGGCTTCGGCGTGGTCGGACGTCATCGGGGTCAGTCGGACGCCGGGCGACTCCCATGTCAGCCCCTCGAGGGCTGCCCGCCGATCGGCGTACCTCTCGTCGATGAGGGAGCGATCCCCGAGGGCAAGGATGTCGAACGCGATGAAGATGGCGGGCGCCTCGTCGGCAAGGCGAAGGATGGACGCTGACTCGCTGCGTGGGCGAAGCCGGGTGCCGAGGGCGGGGAAATCGAGCAATCCGTGACGCACGATAACCACCTCGCCGTCGAGGACGATCCGGTCGGGAAGGGCTCGGCGAAGCGCGGAGATCACCTCGGGGAATGCGTAAGCGAGATCGTCACCACCGCGCCCCTGCAGGCAGACGCGATCGCCCGATCGGAATGCGATCGCACGGAAGCCGTCCCACTTGGGCTCGTATGCCAGCCCAGGGTCACTCGGCACGGAATCGCCCGCGAGATTCGCGAGCATGGGTGCGATCGGCGGTGTGACGGGCAGATCCCAGGGAGGATCACCGATGGACGCGGGCGCAGCGGTGGTCTCCATGTCGCGATGGTGACACGGACCTGGTTCCGGTGGGCGCGTAGCATCCGGCAGGTGCCAGGGCGACTTGTCGATCGAGACCCGGCGGTGACGCCGGAGCGCCTGCTCACCGATCTCGTCCCGCCCCCGCACTTCGAGATGGTGCGCTTTGACACCTACGCCCCGGACCCGGCCCAACCCAGCCAGGCTGCTGCAGTCGCTGGCCTAGAAGCCTTTGCCGCGAGGCTGGGGGAAGCCCCGGGTCGGCGATGGCGGCGCCGTGCCGCCCCTCCCGAGTCCCGTGCGGGCGTCTATCTCGACGGTGGCTTCGGCGTGGGCAAGACGCACCTCCTCGCGTCCCTGTGGCATGTCGCGCCTGAACCGCGCGCCTACGGCACGTTCGTGGAGTACACCAACCTCGTCGGGGCGTTGGGCTTCGCGGAGGCGGTATCACGCCTGTCGGCGTACCGACTCATATGCATTGACGAATTCGAACTCGATGACCCTGGTGACACGGTCCTCATGTCCACGCTCCTGGGCAAACTCGTGGATGCCGGCGTGCGCCTCGCGGCGACGTCCAACACCCTGCCGGAGCGCCTCGGCGAGGAGCGCTTCGCGGCTGAGGACTTCCTCCGTGAGATTCAAGGGCTCTCGGCGCACTTCGATGTCGTGCGGATCGACGGCGATGACTACCGCCATCGCGGCACACCCGTCGCGCCGGAGCCGCTCTCCGAAGATCAGGTGCGCGCTCTCGCCGAGGGGGTGCAGACGGCGACCCTCGATGATTGGCGCGA
>JBIKKK010000041.1:0-14232 GCA_044360385.1 Candidatus Nanopelagicales bacterium | reverse complement strand
TGACGGTGATAAGCGTCTTGTTCTGCACGGTGCTCCCTTCGATGCCGGCAGGCTATCGGGCCCGGTAGCGGGCCCGCTCGGCCGACCGCCTAGCCTGCGCGAGCATGGGGAGCCTCGACCGCATCGCGGAGGAGCGGACCGACCTGGCGTCGGCGGAGGTGGAGCATCTACAGGCGCTCGTGGGTGCCTGGGGGCTGGTTGCCGATCTGGCCATGAGTGACCTGGTCCTGTGGCTGCCCACCTGGAATACCGGCGGCTGGATCGCGGCAGCCCTCGTGCGACCGGCGACTGCTCCGACGGGAGTCCCCGAAGATGTCGTGGGTACCTTCGTGCCTCGGGGGCGACAGCCGGCACTTGATCGCGCCGCGGCCGCGGGACGGATCGTCACGGAATCCTCCGGGGCCGAGGCGGTCCCGGTCCATGTCGGCGAGCGGATCGTCGGCGTCATCGAGCGTCACGCCGCGACTCGGCGCTCCGGGCTGCTCGAGGAGGTCTACCAGGATCTCGCGGAGCGTTTGCTGATGATGGCGAGCGAAGGTCGCTTCCCTCCGCGCGATGCCGGGTGGGCGACCGGATCGGCTCCGCCGCGCGTGGGCGATGGACTCCTGCGCGTGGATGAGCAGGGCCGTGTGCGCTTCGCCAGCCCCAACGCGGTCTCTGCCTTCCGTCGACTGGGCCTCGCGCGCTCGCTCGAGGACGCGGACCTCGCCGCGATCGTCACGCGCCTATGGCATCGACCTGGTCCCGTGGATGAGTCACTGGCGCTCGCGGCCGCCGGGCGCATCGCTGCCGATGCCGAGGTCGAGAACCCATCTGCCTGCGTGACACTGCGGTCGCTCCCGCTGGTGCCGGGTGGTCGGGCCGAGGGTGCAATCGTGCTGGTGCGCGATGTCACCGATCTACGCCGACGCGAACGCGCCCTACTGAGCAAGGATGCGTCACTGCGGGAGGTCCACCATCGGGTGAAGAACAACCTGCAGACGGTGGGAGCCCTGCTGCGGCTGCAATCGCGGCGCGTCGAAGCGGATGAAGCCCGTGAGGCGCTCGCCGAGGCGGGGCGCAGGGTCGCGGCCATTGCCGCCATCCACGAGGTGCTCGCCCAGGAGCCAGGCGACCGCATCGACTTCGATGCGGTCATCGATCGGATCCTCGCGGTCGAACGCGATCTTGCGGCCGCCTACGCACCCGGAGTCGATATCGCGCGAGATGGGTCGGTGGGCGTGGTCTCCACGGACCTGGCAAGTCCGCTGGCGATGGCAATGTCGGAGCTCGTGCACAACGCGGTGGAGCATGCGGCAGCGTCGAGCATCGTCGTGAGCCTCTCGCGCACGGAGAGTGACATGCGGATCACGGTGCGCGACGACGGTCACGGTCTGCCGGATCCACTCCGCGAGGGGTTGGGCTTGCAGATCGTGCGCTCGCTCGTGGAGCAAGATCTGCGCGGTGCCCTGACCTTCATCTCGTCCGGGACACAGGGTTGCGAGGTGCGCATGGACGTGCCCTGGAGCGGTTAGGGAGCAGCTGCGACAGCGACAGGCAGCGTGTCAGGGAAACTGTCAGGCGGTGGTGCGTGCCCGGAGGCGTGCATTGCGACGCTTGAGGGCGCGGCGCTCGTCCTCGCTCAGGCCGCCCCATACGCCGGCATCCTGACCGGTCTCGAGGGCCCACTGCAGGCACTCGTCGACGACATCGCAGCGGCGGCAGACGGCCTTGGCCTCTTCGATCTGGATGAGTGCGGGGCCGGTGTTGCCGATGGGGAAGAACAGCTCGGGATCCTCGTCACGGCAGGCAGAATCGTGGCGCCAGTCCATGGTTCCTCCTCGCCTCTATCCCTGCTTGTGACGTCGTTCACGCACATTCCCGAGGGGCGCAGCCGCGAGGCCAGGTGCTCGTGTGGCGATCGCGGCCGGATCCCGTCCGGGTTCTAAGCGTCGCAGAGTCAGAGGCCTCCCACAAGGCGAAACGACACACCCGATGCGTGTCGTCGCTGTCTCCTTCGTCACATGACTGGTCAAACATCGCGCTGCGTCCGTTTATAGGACGGCGTACAACCGTGCTGGCACGGTCTCATCCCGCCCTAGGCGACCACGGTCAGGGCATCCGGATCCGAGGCGAAGTCCACGCGGCGGACGTCGCCCAGGCCCTCCCCGTCGATCTGCAGTGCCGCGGGGCGGCGGGCGTGGACCGTCAGTCGAGGCAGGTCGTGGGCGACCCTGAGGCTGCGGGCCGTGGACCCCGCCCGACTTCCCGCCACCATCCGCCGGGCCAAGCGCAAGGCCGTGCCCAGAGCCATCCGGCGTACGGCGAAGAGGTCGAGCCCGGTGGAGAAGGAGGCGTCCGGGCACGGAGCGATGGGCAGCGCGCCGAAGTAGGTCCAAGGCGAGGTGTTCTGCACGATGGCGACGAAAACGCCCGGCACGTTGTCGGAGCCGTCACCGGGCAACTCGACATCCAGTGCGGGCTCGCGCCTATTCGTGCGCCAGAGGAACTGGCGAATAGTGGTGGTGAGGTAGCGGGTGGGCGTGGCCTCGTGCCCTTCGGCTCGGGCCTCTTCCATCGCCGCGATGATCTCGGCGTCCAGCCCGAGTCCGGCATTGGCAAGGAACCACCGCGGCTGCCACGGCTCGCCCTCCCACGGTGTCACGCGGGCAATGCCGAGGCCGATACGACGTGAGCGACCCTCGCGCAGTGCCTGGAGGATCTCGCCGGTCGCCTCGACGGGATCGGCGGGCAGCCCGAGCGCTCGCGCCGCGACGTTGGCGCTGCCGCCGGGGATGATCGCAAGCATGGGGCCGTCCGAGCCGCCCCCGTCAGGCGTCGCCGGGCCTTCGCCGAGTAGGCCGTTGACGGTTTCGTTGACCGTGCCATCCCCGCCCAGGACGCACACAAGATCGGCTCGCTCAGCCCGGGCGCGCCGGGCGATCTCGGCAGCATGGCCCCGGTGCTCGGTGCGGATGATCTCAAGGTCGACTTCGTCGGCCAGGGCGTGGACGAGGACGTCGGTGACGCGCGGGGAGGTGGTGGTCGCATGGGGGTTGACGACGAGGACTCCACGCACAGACGAACCCTAGTCGGCCTAATCTGGTCACATGGCCAGTGGCAGGGCAAGACCGGTGACGTCCCTGGTCGTCGGCGCCGTGGTCGCGGCCATCGAGGGCGTCGCGCTCGTCATCTACGCCGCCTACATCGTCGTGCAAGTCTTCCGCCTCGGGATCACGGGGCCTGCCGCCGTCTCAAGTCCGGTGGCGGTGACGCTGGAGATCACGATCTTCGGACTCTTCGGAGTCGCCATGATCTTCGCCGCGCGCGGACTCTGGCGCGCCCGCCGCTGGGCGCGCAGCCTCCTTGTTGTCGCGCAGCTCCTCGCACTGGTCGTGGGCGTCCCCCTCGCCATGGCCGAGGGCGGAGCCGAGCGTGGTGCGGGCTTCGCCCTGGTCGCCCTTGCCCTCGCCGGGCTGGTCTCCGGGTTCTGGCCGAGCACGACGGCCGCTGTCGCCGACTCCTAGCACCCCTCGCTAGGTCTTCTCGCTAGGTCGTCTCGGTGACCGCGCGCGGCGCGCGCACGAGTGCAACACCGATTGTCGCGACTGCGAATCCCACGAGGGCGAAGGCGGGCAGAACCTCGTCGAAGAGGATCCAGGCCTCGATCAACGTCGCCGGAGGCACGAGGAAGTAGAGGCTGGCGAAGCCCGAGGCGGTGCCCTTCCGGATGAGCCAGAACATCAGCAGGATCGCGCCAACGGAAAGCACGACCACCATGTAGGCCAGGACGGCGACGAAGGTGAGTGTCCAGTCGATCGAGAGCGGCTCCGTGAGGGCTGCCGCGGTGAGGAGCACCACGGCAGCAGCGGTGTACTGCACGGTCGTGCCCGCGACAGGCGGGATGTCGTCCCCCCAGCGCTTCTGCAGGAGGGTGGCCGCGGTCGTGCCCGCCAGGCCGATGACGGCGGCGGCGACAGCGGCTGGGGCGGTGCCTCCCGAGGCTAAGCCCGGTGAGAGCACGATGACCGCACCCGCGAATCCCAGCACGAATCCGGCCCATTGGCGGGTGCGGACACGCTCGCCGAGGAAGGGCCCCGCGAGCACCGCCACGAGGATCGGCTGCAGGCAGACGATGAGTGCGGTGACGCTGACGGCGAGGCCGAGATCGATGGCGACGAAGAGTCCGCCGAGGTAGACCGCATGCAGGAGGATCCCGATGAGCGCGGCCTGCGGATACTGTCGGAGATGCGCGATGCGCGGTGCGCGAAGCGCAATGAAGAGCAGTGCGAAGGCGGCGGTGGCCAGTGTCATCCGGACACCGAGCAGGGTCAGGGGAGCGGCGTAGGGGAGTCCATAGCGCGCACCGATGAATCCCGTGCTCCAGATGATCACGAAGGCAACGGGGGCGAAGCGCGCCCAGGGGCTCACGTGGTCACGCTAGTCAGCGCTGTCGGTCAACTCAGTGCTGCTAGCGAGTCGCTGTAGCGCGTCCCCACTCACACGCTGCACTGTCCACTCATCCATCGGCTCGGCGCCGATGGAGCGATAGAAGTCCAGGGCCGGGGTGTTCCAGTCCAGCACCCACCACTCGAAGCGACCGTAGCCGCGCTCCACCGCGATGCGGGCGAGCGACTGAAGGAGTGCCTTGCCATGGCCGTGCCCACGATGGGAGGACCGCACATAGAGGTCCTCGAGGTAGATGCCGTGGCGACCGAGCCACGTGGAGAAATTGAGGAACCACAGGGCGAAGCCGACGATCTCGCCGGTGGTCTCCTCCGTGGCGATGAGTGCATAGACCGCGGGCTCGGGACCGAAGAGGGCGTGCTCGAGCTGCTCCTCGGTCGCGACGACTTCGTCACGGGCGCGCTCGTATTCAGCCAGCTCGGTGATCATCGCCAGGATCTCGCGGACGTCGGATGGCTCGGCACTCCTGATGGGCACAGGAGCATTGTGGCGAATCTCGACGATGACCGGTCAGCAACCCCTGTGAAGCGCCTCGTGCGGTGATCCGGGCTCACAGAGTGACCGCTGCTAGGGTGGGCATGCCCCAAGGTTGCGGGTTACGTTCGTATTCCGTGGTCGTGACAAGCGTGTCGGTTGCGGTGATGGACGCCGAGTCGGCCGACCATGGGGGTGACCGGTTGGGCAATCCTCCTGACTCCGCGATCCACGACATCAGTCCGGTGAGCGAACGAGGAACGGGGTCAGGATGCCAACGTCGAGTGAAGCGCCTGGCTGGCGCACCCAGGGCGTCAAGGCAGATGCCTGGCGTGACTCCGAGAGTGAGTGGGACAGCGCGACCCTGCTGGATCTCCTCATCCTGACCGCCTCGAGCGAATCGCTGGCACGCCTCGTACCCGAACTCGTGAGCCGAATCGTCCCGGCCGAGGACCTGACCTCGATCGAGGTGATTGGGATCAGTCCGACCGGGAGCATTCGACGCCAGGCGACTTCGCGGCCCGACTCCGGCTTGCTCGCCTGGGCCATCGGGTGCATGTGGACCGATCCCGCCGCGGGAGAGCGGCTTCGCCAGGGCCTGCCCGTCGTGATGTCCCAGGAGCCTCATGGCGCCCGGCAGTTGTCGGTCTGCCTTCCGCTCGTGCATGCAGGGACCCTGCACGGCATCCTCGCCGTCGCCCTGATCGCGGATGACGATGAGACCCTGAGGCACCGCGTCGACCACCTCACCCTCGTGAGTCGCCTTTGGTCCGCGGTGAGCGAGCGTCACGTCGACGAGACCCAAACGGTGTACGCCGAGGACGTGGGGGATGGTGTGCTCACTGCGCGCCAGGGCGAGATCCTCGAAGCTATGGCCGGGGGACTCACTAATCGCGAGATCGCCAAACTCATCCGATTCAGTGAGTCGACCGTGCGCGTCGAGTCCCTGATCATCTACCGCCACTTCGGCGTGCACTCTCGGGGAGAAGCGGTCGAGGCCGCTCGCGAGGCCGGTGTCATCGACGACCCCCCGGATCGCCCGGGGATAGATCGCATTGCCGTGTAGTTCCGCACACGCCCTACCTGTCCGTCCCGTCCGAGAAAGGAGGCTCCAAGTGGACGAAGATGACCGCCGTGCGCGGCTCGTTGCCCGCCTCACGGGAGGCTCCCCGGACTCCCTGCTCCTTCGACTGTGCCACCTGGCCGTCGTCGAGATTCCCGTCGACGGGGCCTACATCGGACTGCAGGTGGGCGGGATCCCTGATGGGCCGGTAGCAGCGTCGAGCGCCTGGGCCCTGGACGTCGCAAAGGCGGAATACGCCTTGGGCGAGGGACCCAACTTCGACGTCGCGGCAACGAGCGAGCATGTCGAAGCGTCCAGCTGGGATTCGCTGGAGTTCGAGCGCTGGCCGCAATTCGCTCGTGTCGCCCGCGATATGGGGGTGGCAGCCACCTTTTGCTTCCCGCTCCGCGTGGGCAGGGCACGCCTCGGAGCGTTGAGCCTGCTGCGGACGCGCCCTATCGAGCTCGACGACGAGCAGTACCTGGACTGCATCGCACTGGGCGACATAGCGACCCACGCGCTGGTCTTTATGCAGGCAGGACTCGAGGATGCTCAATTCGAGCACCTGCTGGCTAATCGAGACGTGGATCGACTCCGCATCCACCAGGCCACGGGCATGATTGCGGGCATGTTGGACTGCACCATCGAGGATGCTCTGGCCCACTTGCGCGCCCGGGCCTTCCTCGAAGACCAGACGCTCTACGTCGTGGCCTCGCGCGTCCTCGACGGTGACATTCGATTCGAGAAGCCATGACGACTTCGCAGCGTGAGCTATGCAAGCGGAAGGAGAGTGCGTGATGGTGGTTGCCAGGCGCATCGATGAGCATGACGCGGAGTTCGCTCGCGTCATGGCCGAGGCCATGAGGACCCTCACCTCCGACTTCGAGTTCCTCGACCTCGCCCAGCAGTTGACGATCTCGACGACACAGCTCCTCGGTGCCGGTGCCGCAGGCGTCATGCTGGAGGACGGTGCAGGGCATCTACAGGTGCTGTCAGCATCCGATGAGGACACTCGCCTCCTGGAAGTCTTCGAACTCCAACGCGAGCAAGGCCCGTGCTTCGAATGCTGGAGGACCGGCGAGGTAGTCACGGCGCCCGCCGTGCTCTCGGATGACCGTTGGCCGATCTTCATCGAGGAGGCGCGCGCACTCGGATTCACTTCCGCGGTTGCCGTCCCACTCCGGCTGCGCTCGCAGGTCGTGGGAGCACTCAATATCTTTTGGACCACGCCTTGGGTGGTGACGCCCGGGGACCTGGATGCCGCTCAGGCCCTGGCCGACGTCGCTGCTGTCGGCCTGGTCCAGCAGCGACTTGCGCGCGAGACCGGTGTCGTGGCCGAGCAACTCGAGACCGCCCTGCACTCGCGCGCCACGATCGAGCAGGCGAAGGGTGTCATCGCTGCCAAGGGGCACCTGTCCATCCCGGAGGCCTTCCGGGTCCTCGAGTCCTATTCCCTCGCCCAGGGGAAGTCCATCGTGAGTGTCGCCCAGCGGGTGGTGGATCGACAGCTCGTATGGGAAGACGGCGGGCTGCGGCCGCGCTGAGTCCCGACTTCCGAGTTCGGTGTCCTACGTCTTGAGTCGGACCCCATCTCGCGTGGGACTTTGCTTTAGGCCTCCTTGTGATGAACTCGGCGAAACCTGTAAATGACCACTGAGATGCGTGTCGCTCCTCCCTGGCCAGGTGCGTAGGTCGACTATGGCGACAACGGACACACGTTGATGGCCAGCAGAGAAGAGTTCGGGGGAGGGGGTTACGCATGAGGAATTCCGTGGTGCCGTGGCACTGGACTGAGGAGTTGATCCCCGGCGACGCCTGGCGACGCCCTGAGTCTGGCTGGGACTTGCCTGTCGTGCTTGACGTCCTTGCCTCCGTGGCACCGGACGCGGCTCGGGAGGAGGCGCTGGGGGAACTACTCAGGCGCATCGTGCCTGCGGAGGCCCTGGGCAAGACCGATACGGTGCAGATCGATGCGCAGGGGGCGCTCCGGCACCCCGAGGGCCAGCACATGGACACGGATCTGATCGTCTGGGCCGTCGAGTGCCTCTGGGGTCGGTCGGGCGCCTACGGGGATTTGCGCGCGGGGCGCACCATTGCGCGGATTCGCCACGATGGTGCCGGGGCCTTGGGCTACGTGTGCATTCCACTACGACCGGAGAACGGACTGCAGACCGTCATCACCTGCTCGCTCAAGGCCGTGAATCATGGTGAGGTGCTCCGCCTGGCCTCTCGACTCACGATTCTGCCGTCGCTGGTGCGCGCTCGGCAGTGGGATGAGGACAAGTCCGATGTGACTGCTGCTGCATCGACAGGAGAGTCACCTGATGCCTTGACTCCGCGACAGCAAGAGATCCTTCTCGGCATGGCTACAGGCATGACGAATCGCCAGATCGCCGCACGCATTTGCTTCAGCGAGTCCACCGTCCGGATCGAGTCCATGGCCATCTATCGGCGTTTCGGAGTCCACTCGAGGTCGGAAGCAGTGGCCGCAGCGCGCGCATCAGGGCTCCTGGAATCTGCGTTGCCGGTGGGCGCGCAGCCGCACCCGGTGTCAGGTCCCACGGGGAAGGCCGCTGAGCTTCGCGATCTTCCGGGCGTACTCACGGCAGCCCTGCTCCGATAAGTTCAACCCGTCAAGGGTCCACTCGGGATGTTTGCTGGTCATCGCCTGCCAGTCCAGGACGCGGCCCTCCGGGTGTTGATCCACCACGTTGCGAATTGACGCGTTGGTGCGGTCCTCGAACGAGAAGCCTCCCGTGTCTCCGTAGGGCAGGCGTATGGTCGCCCAGACGACGCGACGCTGCGCCCCGAGCGCATCGATGACCCGGTCAATCTGCCCGTCCACCAACCCGCCGCGATGCCCCGTGTGGATCACGACGACGGCGTAATCGCGCGAGGCCCTGCTCGCCATCGCCAGCAGGTCCTCGGCCGTCTCCGCGGGCTGCGGATGGACATCGATGCCCCGGGACTTCAGGCACTTCGTGGCGCCGACCACCGGCTCATCCCCGATCACGATGGTGCCGCTGAGAGCGGTCGTTGGCGCTGCAGCTGCCGCGATTTCTGCGCCAGCCCTCAGCGGAGCAAATGGCGCGATGGGCTGCGACGCGACTCCCTCGGGCGAGTGCGAGGGCACTACCCAGGGGAGGGCCGCTCCGGAGACCACGGTCATGAACGCAAGCGCACTGAGCGACCGCCACCCAAGCATGACGATCTCAGGCGGCGCGCGAGACGGCTGTGGCGGCAAGCCAGTCCCGAGCGATCATGGCGACACGGCGTAGGGCCCCCGGCTCCTCGAAGAGGTGGCTCGCCCCCGGCACGATCTCGAGGGATGCGGGGCAGGTCAGGTGAGTGAGCGCCTCCCTGTTGAGACGAAGGACCTCGACGTCGTCACCTCCCACGATGAGCAGGGTCGGTGCCTGCACACGCGCAAGCCATGACCGTGCGAGGTCGGGTCTCCCGCCCCGCGAGACGACGCTGCGGATGAGGTCGGGACATCGCGCGGCGACAGCGAGAGCCGCGGCCGCCCCCGTGCTCGCGCCGAAGAGCGCCACTCCGAGATGCACGGTGCGTGCGTCGTGTCGTGTCCATGCGACGGCACCTTCGAGACGGTTCGCCAGGTGATCGATGTCGAAAACCTCATCGCGGTCCTCTGCCTCGCTCTCGGTGAGGAGATCGAGCAAGAGCGTGGCGATACCTCCGGCGTTCAGGATCCGGGCCACGGCCGCATTGCGCGGGCTCAGGCGGCCACTGCCGCTGCCGTGGGCGAAGATCACCAGCAGTCGGGACCTCGGAGGAATGCTGAGGATCCCGGGTAGGGCCACGTCCTCCATGGGGATGAGGACCTCGGTGCTCAGGGGCGCTCCGAGCCGGGAGAGGGCTTCGGCGTCGGAGACGGCGGAGAAGTCGTCGTAGTGATTGCCGACAGCCGAGAAGTCGGCGGGTGTGTCCATGCAGATGACTTCATCGGCGACATCCTCAAGCCTGCGGACGGCTTCGATGGAGCCCACGGGGACAGCGAGCACGACGCTGCGCGCCCCCGCGCGTCGCATCGATCGGATCGCGGCGTGTGCCGTGGAGCCCGTCGCGAGCCCGTCATCCACGATGATCACAAGGCGCCCGGTGACGTCACGGCGAGGGTGATCCTGACGGTAGACGGCGGTGCGCGCGTCGAGTTCGATCGACCTGGCACGGACCATGCGGCGCACGTCGGCATCCGTGATGCCCCATCTATCGCACATCACGGTGTCGATGACCTGCACTCCGCCCTCTGCGAGCGCCCCCACCCCGAGCTCTGGTTGAAAGGGTGCGCCCAACTTGCGCACCAGCAGGACGTCAAGGGGTGCGTTGAGCCGGGCAGCTACTTCAGCCGCCACGGGGATGCCGCCGCGGGCGAGGCCCACGACCACTGCGTCGCCGCCGGCGACGCGATCCAGCACACTTGCCAACTGCCTGCCGGCGTCGGCGCGATCGCTGAATCGCAGAGTGTCTGTCATCACGGCGTCCCTCCATTCCACTGATGCAAATTCGTTGTTGATGCGTCATCCATGCTCGGTGGAATCACGGCTTGGCACAACGTGCTGAGCATGCGCTTGACCATGCCTTGACCGCAGCGGTCAACGGTCATTGACTGCGCGCTTGGCCGCCTACTGAAGTACAGCGCGCGACTTCGAGGGCACCATTCCACCCAGCAGTGCATCGACATTGATGCGCGCGATGCGAGTGGCGCAGTCACTGATGCCGTAGGGGAGCACGAGAGTTCCCCGATAGATCAGGCCGCCGCAGGAGTAGACGACGTTGGGCACGTAGCCACTCCGCTCGTCCTCCTCCGGTGCGATGAGAGGCCCGGGGTAGGTGGCCAGCACCCTCGACGGGTCATTGAGGTCTAGCAGGATCGCGCTGATGACGTAGCGACGCATGGGGCCCGCCCCATGCGTGAGGACGAGCCAGCCCGAATCCGTCTCGAGGGGAGGGCCGCAGTTGCCGACATGGATCAGCTCCCACGGCTCGGTTGCGACGTGGTAGGTCACGTAGTCATCCCAGTGATAGCCATCGGCGGAATAGGCCACGGAGTTCGACTCGCGATCCCACCGGGAGAGTGCCATGTGCGCCCCGCCAATGAGTCGCGGGAAGAAGGCCACTCCCTTGTTGCGCACCGCAACGCCAGAGAGGGGCATGGAGGTGAAGGCCCTGAAGTCTTGGGTCTCGAGGATGCGCGACACGACCTTGGCCCCGTCGAATCCGGTGTAGGAGGCCCGATAGAGGACCCCGCCGCGGTCGTCGGTGAACCGGGTGATGCGCGCGTCTTCAATCCCGCGGCGTTCGTCCGTGGATGTCGGCCACAGGACCCTCTCGCTCAGGTCGGTCGCGGGATCGAAGTCCACCTCGTAGCTCGTCGTGCTCAGCGCGTGCAGCACCGCAGACAGGGAGTCATGGTCTTCAATCGCGATGGGGTGAGGCAGGGCATTGAGCCGTGAGATGAGGTCCTCCGGCGTGAAGGTGTCGGGCAGCATGCCGAGGACGAACTGCAAGTCGGCCAGGTCGATTCCGGCTTCGGCTGCTGACTGCTGGAGTATCCGACTGCGGAGTGCGGTGAATCGTGTCGCCCTGGTGGACGCGAAGCGCGAAGGCGGATCAATGACGATCCCGCCGTCCGGGCTCAGGGTGCCGGTGCGGAACACCAGGGATGAGATGTGACCCTCTCCGACAGCTCGCACGCTCATGATGACCCTGAGCGCACCCGAGTCCGTCCCCGTCTGGTCTGGATGGATCGTGAGCGAGGGGTTGAAGTAGGCGGTGGACTCGAATGCGTACTCCTGAGTGAGGTAGGCACCGACCAGGGTGCGGCGCGCTACGGACGCCCCCTCGGTCCGCTCGACGAGGGATGCGACCGCGGCGTAGTGCTCCAGCAGGTGGCGCTCGAGGTGCTGATGGCGCGACTCGAAGTCCTTCAGCGTCTGCTCGAGTGTCTGCTCGACCTGCTCCTCCGACATGGACATGCACCGGTCGACGAGCTCCCTGGCGCGGGAGGTGCCTCTGATGAGCTCTTCCTCGCCGGGGATGAAGAGGCGGCAGAGGACCCGGTGAGGGTCCCCCTTGAGGATAATGTCGGTCCTGTCGACAATGTCCATCAGCGCGCCTGGAGCGCTTCGTGGTACACGCTCACTTGGCCCGCGGCCGAGAGATATGCCAGGGTCGACTCCGCTCCGCAGTTGGGATTGGGTCCCTGGGGTGTGAGTCCGTCGAATCCTGCGCCGGTGCGCGGATCATGCATCCACGTGCCTACGTCGTTGACGCCGTAGAACCACATCGTCCCCAGCCGTGCCGTGTCGAGCCAGCGATCGTCCGACGTCGCATCGAAGGCTGTGAGGCAGGCATCGACCAGATGCGAGACCTCGAGGGGCTGCTGGTCGAAGGAGGGGAGCGTGTCTCCCGGCGACCATCCGATGTTGCCAATCGGCGATAGGTGACCCTGGGGAGTCTGCAGGCGCAGGAGCCAATTGAGCATGTCCAGTCCGTGATCGAGCGTGTCGCTCTCCTCGAGGTGGAGCCCCGCGGCGATGACCACGTGGGGGATGAGGGCGTTGGCGTATGTCAGGCGAGGCTCGGGCCAGGGAATAGAGGCGTCCTTCTTCCGCAGGATGTGGTTGCGTGCGTCCGCGAGGAGATCGAGCGCGGCGGCATTGTGGGGGAAGCGCCGGAGGTACTCGGCTGCACCGAGTGCGGCATGTGCCATGGACCGGAGAAAGGGACTGCGTCGACTGCTGGACAGGCGGAAGGCTCCCACGGCGGTCTCGATTCGATCCGCGCTGCTGCTGTGGCCCACGACAGTGCCCCAGGCCCACAGCGCGCGGCCCCAATGGTCTTCGACGCCGGACTCTCTCGACCACGCGCCGTCGGTGCTCTGGCGGTTGATGATCGAACCGTCGGGCTGCTGCGCTTCTGAGAGGAAGTCCAGGCACGTGTCAGCGACGGCATCCACCGCCGGGGGAGCGGAGGGATCCCGGGCGATCACGATGAGCGCCCGGGCCACGTCGTCGACGCAGTATCCGTGCTCCGGGAGAGGGGTCTGCCCCGAGCAGTGCTCGAAGACACCGCGGGGCGTGGACAGCGAGAGAAGGTGGTCGTAGTTCATGCGGACGCCGCCAACGAGTTGTCCGCGTCCTCGGCCCGTGCCCGACCTCTCCAGAGCTGGTCCGCGAGTGTGAGGTAGTTGTCGCCCACCCGGCCCCAGTCCAGGTCGGCTGCCAGCGCTCGACTGCACTCGCGCATGCGTTCGCTTGCCTCGCCATCACGCAGCGCGTGCTCCACGGCGTCGGCTATGGCGATGGGGTCGCCGTGATCGACGAGGATGCCCGCACCCGTGCCCAGGAGCTCCGCGGCGTGCGGGAATCGTGTGGCGATGACGGGGCCTCCGGCCGCGATTGCCTCGACCAGCACTCCCGAGGTGATCTGCTCGCGCGAGTCGTAGGGCAGGAGGAAGAGAGAGGACTCGCAAATCAACTGACTGAGTCCGTCCTCGCTGAGGTAGTCGTCGGCAACAGTGACCGATGCGGACACGCCGAGCTTGCGGGCGAGGTCCAGCAACGACCGCCGGTAGGCCTCGCCCTCGGAGCGGCGTACGTTCGGATGGGTGGCCCCTGCGATGACGTATTCACCTGCCACCCCTCGATCCCGCAGGATCGCCATGGCGCGGATGCCCCACTCGAGTCCCTTGCCGTGCCCGAGGAGGCCCCAGGTGAGGATGCGATGCGTCGCTTTGTCCTCAGCCGGACGGCGCCGGTGCCACAGTGCCGTGGCGCCGTGCGGAATCATGACGAGCGTGTCGGGGCGCACGCTGAAGTCCTGCGTGAGCCGCCGGAATGCAGAGTGGGAGAGCACCACGACCGCGTCGGAGAGGTCGAGGATCCGCTGAAGCGCACGTCGTTGGCCACCCGACGCTGCGGAGGGCACCGTGTGCAGGACGGTGACCACAGGAGTGGCCACCATGCCGATCAGATCCACGATGCCGTGGCCGTCCTGGCCGTCCCAGATGCCGAACTCATGCTGGAGGATGACGACGTCGAAGGAGTTCAGCAGGTACGCAGTGACCGGGAGGTCCTGGTATCCCCGATGCCGGTGGAGTGTCGCCTCATGGGGCGGGGTCTCCGGGCCGGCGGGCAGGTCCACCATCTCCACGGTGGCTCCCGCGTGCGCAAGCGCACGCGTGAGCGACTCGGCAAAGGTGGCGATTCCACACTGGGTCGGCGGGA
>JBIKKK010000040.1:0-14508 GCA_044360385.1 Candidatus Nanopelagicales bacterium | reverse complement strand
GGCTGATGCGGCGCCACCCGCCGCGGCCGCGAGCGAGTCGACCACCAGGATGCTCTGGAAGTGCGGGATCTCACCCTTGTCATCGAGCAGATTCGCCTCCGTGGCGAGCCCGAAGGCCGTGCCCATGTTGTCAAAGAAGTCGCTCAGGAGCAGCGCGAAGATCGCGAGCAGTGCGGCGACGACGCCGATCGCCTGGAACGAACCGAAGAGGTTGAACTGTCCCAGGAGTCCCAGGTCAGGCGTGGAGATCCACGTGCTGGGCACAGCGGGCACATTGAGTCCCCACCCTGTGGGGTTGGCGACCGCGCCGTCGGGGCCGGTCTTGGGCCCTACTTTGAAGACGGTCTCGATGATGATCGCGATGACCGTGGTCGCGAGAATGCCGATGAGGATTGCTCCGCGCACCTTGCGCACCATGAGGATGATGGTGATGACGAGGCCGAGCACGAAGGTGAGGATCGGCCAACCCCTAAGTTCACCGAAGACGCCGAAAGAGAGGAGCGGCACCCCTGGTCGAACGATGCCGGCATCGACCAGGCCGATGAGCGTGATGAAGAGCCCGATGCCGACGCCGATGGCGTACTTGAGTTGCTCGGGCACCGCCTTGAACACGGCGGCGCGGAATCCCGTGAGCACGAGGAGCAGGATGAGGACGCCTTCCAGGACGACGATTCCCATTGCGTCCGCCCACGTCATCTGGGGTGCAAGTGTGAATGCGACGACGGGAATGAGCCCGAGGCCTGCGGCGATGGCGATGGGGAATCGCCCGATGATCCCCATGAGAATCGTCATGACGCCGGCGACAAGAGCCACGGAAGCCGACACCATGGTGATGGCCTTGAGGGCATCCTCGGTGCCGCCGACGTAGAGGCCGTTCACGTCCTTGGCCGTGCCGAGGATGAGGGGGGCCAGGACAACGATGTAGGCCATCGTGAAGAACGTGACGAAGCCACCGCGGATCTCGCGACCGTAGGTGGACCCGCGGGCGGTGAGGGAGAACTAGCGGTCGATGGACGAGACCGGACGCTGCGTGGGGGGAGCGGACAAGGAAACCTCCGAGGACATGACGACGGAGGCCTGCCGGTCAGGGGAAGGCGCCGCGGGTGCGACGCTGCACGACGAGCCGGGACGGAGGTTAGCCGCTAGGCACGGGTTCCGTGTGGGAATCGCATGCAATGGGTTCGGGCCTTCGGGCGGCCTCACGATCCATGTTGCACGAACCATGTTGCACGAACCATGTTGCACGAACCATGTTGCACGAAGCATTCGCTACGGAAACTGTCCCTGGCGGGTGCCGTGAGTGCCGAGCACCGCAATACGAAAATCCCCCCACTGACGTGAGGGGATCCGCGTGTCCGAGGGGGGACTTGAACCCCCATGCCCTTTTGGGGCACTAGCACCTCAAGCTAGCGCGTCTGCCAATTCCGCCACCCGGACGTGGTGGGTGACCAGATCGTGTGGGGACACGACCGGATCGCCGACGGCGAGGATAACAACAAGCCAAGTCCGGCCTTCACCTGCCTCCACGGTGCAGGATGGGGCCGTGGACACAGAGGCGGCCGGCGCCAGCCCCGAGGCGATCGCCGCCCAGGCAGAGGTCATCAACATCCTCCGGGACCTGATCCGGATCGACACCACCAACGATGGCACCGATGCGGGTCCCGGCGAGGCTGCCGCTGCCGAGTACGTCGAATCTTCCTTGCGCGAGGCAGGCCTCGAGGTCGAGCGTTTCAGCACGACGTCATCGCGTCGGCAGGGCGTGGTCGCGCGGCTTCCGGGCACGGACCCTACGAGGCCCCGCCTGCTGCTGCACGGCCATCTTGATGTCGTGCCGGCGCGAGCGTCCGACTGGTCGGTGCCGCCCTTCGCCGCCGAGGTGCACGACGGGATGGTGTGGGGCCGGGGCGCCGTCGACATGAAGGACATGGACGCCATGCTCATCGCGCTGGCGCGCTCCTGGAGTCGCTCGGGCATGCGCGCTGCCCGCGACCTGGTCTTCCTCTTCATCCCGGACGAGGAGGCAGGAGGCCAGCATGGTTCCCACTGGATCGTCGACCACCGGCCCGACGTCCTCGAGGGTGTCAGCGAGGGTGTGAGCGAGGTGGGCGGCTTCTCCCTCACCCTGCCCGATGACCGGCGGCTCTACCTCATCCAGACGGCCGAGAAGGGCATCGCCTGGATGCGCCTGGTCGCGGAGGGCAGGGCCGGACATGGGTCGGCCCTCACGGATGACAACGCAGTGACAGAGGTAGCGGCGGCAGTCGCGCGCATCGGGCAGCACCGCTGGCCCGTGCACCTCTCTCCAACAGCGCGGCACATGGTGGCTGCTATCGGCGAGGCCTACGGGCTTGACCTGGACCTGCACGACCCCGTGGAGCTTGCGCGCCAGCTTGGGCCCGTTGCCCGCTTCATCGGCGCGGGCACCCGCAACACCACCAACCCGACGATGCTCGAAGCGGGCTACAAGGCCAACGTCATCCCCGGGGAAGCCTCGGCCGTCGTCGACGGTCGTTACGTGCCCGGTGATGAGGACTACTTCTTCGCCGAGGTGGATCGCCTCCTCGGTCCGACCGTGCGCCGGGAGTTCATCAACCACGATGTGGCGCTCGAGTCCGACTACGACGTCCCGCTTGTGGATGCCATGAGGGCGGCGATCGAGGCGGAGGATCCCGGCTCAGCGGTCGCGCCCTATCTGCTCTCCGCCGGGACCGACGCGAAGGCCTTCTCCCGACTCGGCGTCGAGGGTTACGGCTTCTCCCCACTGCGCCTGCCGCCCGACCTCGACTTCACGGCACTCTTCCACGGTGTAGACGAGCGCGTCCCCGTGGACTCCGTGACCTTCGGCGTGCGCACTCTGGATCGATTCCTGCGCCTGGCCTAGTTCTACTGGCCTAGCTTCAGGCGGTCCTCTGGACGTGCATCACCCGGCGGCGTAACCACACCCGACGCCGGCCATCCGGATAGACGCGCAGCCGCGCGAGCTCCCAGTGGCCGTACTCGGCGTACTCGGTGAGCATGCTGCGCGCGACGTCGCGGGTGGTCTCTCGAGGCATCGCGAACTCGCGGTACTCATAGGTGCCTCTTCCAGAAGAGCCGCCGTGCTTGGCCGTCATCGCTGACTTCCTCCTCAGGGGGAGTCCGATCCGTACAGACCATCATGGCCGACCTGGGCTGCCTGCACGGCGACTTCATCCAGGGCATGGCGGATTTCATCGGGCATCTGGACATCCGCACCGGCCAGGGCCGCGCGCCACTGGTGCACTGTCCGCGGGCCGACCAGGGTCGCGGAAACTCCGGGCCGATCCCGGATCCAGGCGAGTGCGAGGGCCCCCGGAGAGGTGCCGAGGCCCTCAGCAGCGGCGCAGAGACCGTCGACCACCGGACGAGCCCACGCGGCGCGATAAAGATGCAGGCGTGCGGCGTGACGCTCGCCGGCACCGCGTGAGTCCGGGGGAGTGGCGTGGCGGTACTTGCCCGTGAGCACACCGCCCGCGAGAGGCCACGCCGCGAGGACACCTGCCCCCACAGCGCGCGCGACATCCGCCGTCTCAGCACCCTGGACGGCATCGAGGAGCGAGTAGGGCGTGGTCACCGCCGCGAGCGTCGGGCGGTCGGGATGCATGGCCAGGCCCCCGCCGATCAGGGCGGACTGCCATGCGGAGGTCGGGCACATGCCGACGTAGCGTGCGCGCCCCGTCGCGACAGCCGCCGCGAGTGCCGAGATCAACTCCGGCCACGGGAGGGCGGGGTCCCAGGCATCGACCGTCCAAAGGTCGGCATGGCCGATACCGAGCGCGGAGATCACGTCGTCCAGATCGGCGAGGAGATCGCGCTGGCTGCCCGCCATGGGGATGCGCACGGCGACGAAGGCTTCCCGGCGCATCCCGGTGTCCGAGAGAGCGTCGCGGGCGAACGCGTGGCCCGAGGCTTCCGACGAGATGTCGATGAGGTTGCCCCCGGCCTCGAGGAGCATGCGTACCTGCTCGCGGGCCTCCGCGTGGTCGGTGCCCCGGCCCCAGGTGGAGGTGCCCAGGCCGACCACGCCGACGCTTCCGCCGGTCGCTCCGAGTCTGCGACGTTCCACGTGGGCAACCTAGCCACGTGCGGGGGCAGATAGGCTCGCCCGACACGCGCGGAGGCCACCCGGTCGCGGATGGCGCGCACAGGATTCGGGAGGGCACATGCGGCTCGGACTCAATCTCGGCTACTGGGGCGCGGGCAACGACGCAGACAACCTCGCGCTCGCGCGTGAAGCGGATCGCTGCCGCTACGCCGTGACCTGGGCCGCAGAGGCCTATGGATCGGATGCCGCCACCGTGCTGGCCTGGGTGGCCGCACAAACCGATCAGATCGACGTGGGATCGGCGATCTTCCAGATCCCCGGCCGCACTCCGGCCAACACCGCCATGACAGCCGCCACCCTGGACACCCTTTCCGGCGGTCGATTCCGTCTGGGTCTGGGCGTATCGGGGCCGCAGGTGTCCGAGGGCTGGCACGGAGTCCGCTTCGACAAGCCCCTTGCTCGCACTCGTGAGTACGTCGCCATCGTCCGCAAGGCGCTGGCGCGCGAGCGCCTCACCTTCGATGGCGAGTTCTTCACGCTGCCGCTGCCCGACGGGCCCGGCAAGGCGCTCACCCTCACCGTGCATCCCGTCCGTGACCGCATCCCGATCTACCTGGCGGCGGTCGGCCCTCGCAACCTCGAGCTCGCCGGGGAGATCGCCGATGGGTGGCTGGCGATCTTCTTCGACCCTGACAATGCGGCCGAGAACCTCTCACATATTCGCGCGGGCCGCGAGAAGGCAGGCCTCAGCATGGACGGCTTCGACGTCGTCCCCACGGTCCCGGTGATCATCGGCGATGACATTGAGGCCTGCGCCGAGCCCGTGCGCGCCTATTGCGCGCTCTACATCGGGGGCATGGGTTCGCGGGAGAAGAACTTCTACAACGCGCTCGCGGTGCGCATGGGGTTCGGCGACGCCGCGGCGCAGATTCAGGACCTGTACCTGGCCAGGGACTACGCCGGCGCTGCAGCAGCCGTGCCTCTGGAGTTCATCCAGCGGACATCGCTCATCGGCCCGCCCGACACGATCATCGAGCGGCTGAAGTCCTACGCGGCGGCGGGCGTGACGACCCTGACGATCGCCACCTACTCGGGCACTCTCGAGCAACGCCTTGAGACCGTGCGCACCGTGCCCCAACTCCTTGCCCAGGCCGGACTCGCGGAGGCCTAGCAGCGATGCGATCAACGGCGTCGTCGCGGCGAGCGTCATGACGTGGTTCGAGGCGATCGTCCTCGGCGTGATTCAGGGACTCACGGAGTTCCTGCCCATTTCCTCGAGCGCACACATCCTGGTCCTGTCGCAGATCTTCGGCTGGGGTGATCCCGGCGCCGCCTTCACTGCCGTCACCCAGATCGGCACGGAAGTGGCTGTGCTCATCTACTTCCGCCATGACATCACCCGCATCCTGAGGGCCTGGTGGCGCAGTCTTTTTCACGCCGATGAACGCGGCAACGTGGATGCACGGCTGGGGTGGTACGTCATCCTCGGGACCATCCCCATCGTGGTCCTGGGACTCACCTTCACTGAGCAGATCGAGACAGTGGCCCGCAATCTGTGGATCACCGCGGTCATGCTGGCCGTGTTCGGAATCCTGCTGGGCGTCGCCGATCGCTTCGGCCGCAAGGAGCGGGAGATCAGCGACATGCGCACACGCGATGCCATCGGCCTGGGCCTGGCTCAGGCGCTCGCGCTCATTCCCGGCGTTTCTCGGTCGGGCGCAACCATCACGATGGGTCTCACTCTCGGATACACCCGCGAGGCGGCTACGCGATACGCCTTCCTCCTGGCGATCCCGGCCGTGCTGGGTTCCGGCTTCTACGAGGCGACGCGCATCGGCGATGACCCCCAGGTCGCGTGGGGGCAGACCATTGTCGCGACGATCATCGCCTTCGGCGTCGGCTATGCCGTCATCGCGTGGTTGCTGCGCTACCTGCGGACCGGCTCCTATATGCCCTTCGTGGCCTATCGGCTCGCTTTGGCCGCGCTCATCGTGGCCCTGCTCGCCACAGGAACGATCACGGCCACCTGAGCATCACAGCCAGCCCGACTTCTTGAAGCCGCGGTAGAGCAGTAGACAGATGATGAGCATCACGGCGAGCGTGGTCGGATAGCCGAAGGTCCAGTGGAGCTCGGGCATGTCATCGAAGTTCATGCCGTAGATGCCGGCAATCGCCGTGGGGACGGCGATGATGGCTGCCCAGGCGGAGATCTTGCGCATGTCCATGTTCTGGAGAAGGTCCTGGCGCGCGGTGCTCGCCATGAGCATCGTCATGAGCGTGGAATCGAAGCCATCGACCATGTCGCCGGCTCGCAGGATGTTGTCACCGACGTCGCGCAAGAACGGATGGAGAGGAGGGGGCACGAGGGGCAGCGTGTCTCGCGAAAGGCGCTGGGAATCGGGCAGAAGGGGCTGCACCGCCCTGCGCATCTCGATGTTCTCCCGGTTGAGTCGGTAGATCCGATTCGCGGCCTGGGAGGGGTGGTCGGAGAACACCTGCTGCTCAATCTCCTCGATGTCGGACTGGATGGCCTCGCCGACCTCGATGTACTGGCGCGCGACGACGTCGGCAATGGCCCAGAAGACAGAGAGGGGCCCGGTTGCCGCAAGTTCGGGATGGGAGGCAAGGCGTGCGGCGACGATATCGGTGTCCTCCGCCATGCCTATGCGCATGGTGACGGCATAGCCCTGACCGACGAAGCAGGCCACCTGGCCCGTTTCGACATCCGAGGTGTCGTCGACCCATTCCAAGACCTTGAGCAGCACGAAGAGGCTCTTGTTCGCGATGTCGATCTTGGCTCGCTGCTGACGAGAGGTGGCGTCCTCGAGGAGCAGGGGCTCGAGAGCAAATGTGCTGGCGACGAGATCGACCTCCCGCCTGTCGGGGTCGGAGAGGGCGATCCAGGTGAAGTCCGACGGCGCGCTCACGGCATCGCGCGCTGCCTCGACATCGGAGCGAGTCGGATCCGTGCCCGTGCTTGACGGGGCCGGCGCGGGTGCGAGCTGGCCGTCCCGGTAGATCCCCATGATCCGGATCATGTGACTCCTCCCGTGGCGGCCCGCGACCTCGGGGGGTCCGATAGCGTCACCGCATGCCGCTGGTCATTCTCGTCCGACATGGTCGCACGCAGGCCAATGCGAGCGGGATCCTCGCCGGATGGACACCCGGCGTCCATCTGGACGCCAAAGGGATAACCCAGGCGGAGGCGGCTGCCGGACGGCTCAGTCCGCTCCGCCTGGCGGCCATCGTGAGCAGCCCCCTGGAGCGCACCGTGCAGACGGCAGAAGCGATCAACCTGGCTCAGCGTCGCCCACCCGGGATCGAGCTCGACGAGAGACTGGGCGAGTGCCGCTACGGCGAATGGACGAATCGCCCCCTGTCCGAACTCTCGAAGACGCCACTGTGGCGCACCGTGCAGGAGCGGCCGAGTGCGGTCACCTTCCCCGATGGTGAGTCGCTGCCGCACATGCAGGCCCGTGCCCTCGCTGCGGTCCATGAGTGGAATGACGCGGTCGGAGACCGCGCGACCTACGCGATCGTCTCGCACGGCGATGTCATCAAGGCAATTCTGGCCGATGCGTTGGGCGCGCACCTCGATGAGTTCCAGCGCATCGTCGTGGACCCCGCGTCGGTGTCGGTGATCAGATATGGCACGCGCGGCGTGCAAGTCCTGCATGTCAATGACGGCGGCTCCGATCTGGCACCCCTGGCACGGACTCGCTCGCGTCGCCGCGTAGAAGGCGCGGTGGGAGGCGGCTCGGGGGAGCGATAGTCCCGGTGCCCGGATACGGTGACGGGGTGCCGCGCCGAATCCACGCCTATGTCGACCCGCGGAGGTTCGTCGCAGGAACCGTGGGGCTTCCAGGTGAGCGCACCTTCTATCTCCAGGCAAGCGATGACCGCTCGGTGACCTCTGTGGCGCTGGAGAAGGCGCAGGTCGCGATGCTCGCCGACCGCATCGGGGGCCTCCTCGCGCAGGCCGGCATTCTTGAATCTGCAGGAACCGATGATCATGAAGCTCTTGCCTTGCCGCTCGAGGAGGAGTTCCGGGTGGGCACCCTGGGGATCGCCTGGCTTCCCGAGGGCGACGACGGAGACCGTGTCCTCGTGGAGGCCCATGCGCTGGGCGATGAAGACGCCGCGGAGCCTGGTGATGACGACGCCGATGCCGCAGACACGGTCCGGGTGCTGCTGCGGCCGGACGCCGCGGCGAGCTTCGTGCGGCGCGCCCGGACCCTGGTGGCCGCGGGGCGACCGCCGTGTCCCTTCTGCCTTCAGCCCCTCGACCCCGATGGCCATGTGTGTCCCCGGGCCAACGGCTATCGGCGTCGGGTGTGACCGAGTCCATCGACGACCTCGAACTCATCCTCGCGACGGCCGAGATCGACGTGGAGGGTCGACTGTGGGATTCCTCCAACGCGGCCATGCGGGTGTCCTGCTCGAAGGGTGACGAGGCTGTGCGGGCGGTGTACAAGCCTCGCAGGGGTGAGCGTCCGCTCTGGGACTTCCCCACGGGCACGCTGGGCCGCCGTGAGGTCGCGACGTACCTCGTGGATCGTGCCCTCGGCTGGGGGCTGGTCCCCGCCACGGTCTGGCGCGATGATGCCCCGCTCGGTCCCGGGAGCCTTCAGGCGTGGGTGGAGGTCGATCCCGAGCGGCCACCCGTCGATGTGGTCGACGCGGGTGCGCTCCCCGAGGGGTGGCACGTCGTCGCCGAAGGCGAGGGCGCCAGGGGGGACCACGTGGCCCTGGTCCACGAGGATTCCGAGGGCCTGCGACGTCTCGCCCTGCTCGATGCCCTCACCAACAACGCCGACCGCAAGGGCGGACACGTGCTGAGGTCGGCTCGGGGCACGCTGGCCGGCATCGACCACGGCCTGACCTTCCACGTCGAGCCCAAACTTCGGACCGTCCTGTGGGGCTGGGCGGGCACTCCTCTCGACACCAGCACCCTGACGCAACTCCAGGCGCTGCGAGAGCGGTGGGGTCCCGTCACCGACTCGCTAGAACCGCTGTTGTCGAGAGCAGAGATCGTCGCGACACGGAATCGGCTCGACGAACTGATTGCCCGCGCGGAGTACCCCGACGCCGACGGGGCATGGCCGGCCCTCCCGTGGCCCGCCATGTGATCGGGGCGTGCGGGGCTCTGCCCTCGCCCGCCATGTGATCGGGGCGTGCGGGGCTCTGCCCTCGCCCGCCATGTGATCGGGGCGCGCCGGGCTGTGCCCTCGCCCGCCGTGTGGTCGGCTGATCCCGGCACCTTCTAGGCTCACGCCATGGAGTCCTGGCCCCACCCTGAGATCCCCGATCTGGGCCCTGGAGGCAAGCCCGTCCGCGTGCGGGACACGGCTAGCGGCGAACTTCGGCCGACAGCACCGGCCGAAGAGGCACGGCTCTATGTCTGCGGGATCACTCCCTACGACGCCACGCACATGGGCCACGCGGCCACCTACCTTGCCTTCGACACCCTGGTGCGTGCGTGGCGCGACGCGGGTCATCGCGTGCGCTACGTGCAGAACGTCACCGATATCGATGATCCACTCCTAGAGAGGGCAGTGGCGACGGGGGAGGACTGGCGCGAGATCGCCCTTCGCGAGACCCAGCTCTTCCGAGAGGACATGGAGTTCCTGCGTGTGGTGCCTCCCACGGAGTACATCGGCGCGGTCGAGTCGATTCCCAGCGTGGTCACCTGCATCGAAGGGCTCCGCGACCGCGGTGCCGTCTATGACGTCGAGGGTGACCTCTACTTCGATATCTCGTCCGACCCGCTCTTCGGCGGTGTCTCCGGACTGTCGAGGGAGCAGATGCTTGAGGTGTTCGCGGAGAGGGGCGGGGATCCCCTCCGGCCCGGTAAGCGGGATCCCCTCGATCCCCTCCTCTGGCGAGCCGCGCGACCGGAGGAGCCTGCCTGGGACACCCCCCTCGGACACGGTCGGCCCGGATGGCACATCGAATGCGTCGCGATCGCGCTGGACGAGCTCGGCATGACCTTCGACGTCCAAGGCGGGGGCCGAGACCTCGTCTTCCCTCACCATGAGATGGGCGCGAGTCACGCGGAGGTACTCCTCGATGAGCGGCCCTACGCGCGTGACTACGTGCACGCCGGCATGGTGGGCCTCGACGGGGTCAAGATGAGCAAGTCCCTGGGCAACCTCGTCTTCGTGCACCGGCTACGCCAGGCGGGAGTCAGCTCCGGCGCTATCCGGCTCGCAGTGCTGGCTCATCACTACCGCGAGGACTGGGACTGGACGGACGCCGGACTGTCCGAGGCCGAGGACCGGCTCGAGCGCTGGACACGGGCGGCGGCCCTGCCTTCCGGCCCGGGATCCGAATCCGCCGTTGCCGCCCTTCGCGCCGCCGTGGCGGACGACCTCGACACGCCGGGCGCACTGCGCGCCGTGGACCGCTGGGCGGACGAGGCACTGACGCTCGGAGGCAGTGACCCGGATTCGCCTGCGCGCATCAGGCGTGCAGTCGACGCCCTCCTTGGCGTGCGACTCGCGGAATAGCAGAGCCGACTGGGCTACGACGACTTCTCGTCGTGGCCACCGAACTCCTTGCGCTGCGCTGACATGACCCGGTAGGCGAAGTCGGCCATGCCCTGGCTGTCGAAACGCGAGTAGAGAGCCTCGGTGAGCACCGGCGCGGGCACGCCCTCCTCGATGGCGGCGATCGAGGTCCATCGACCCTCGCCTGAGTCCGAGACGCGTCCGTTGAACTCCGCGAGATCCGAGGATCGCGACAGGGCGAGTGCCGTGAGATCCAGGAGCCAAGAACCGACCACACTGCCGCGGCGCCAGACCTCGGTGATCGCGGGGAGGTCGAAGGAGTACTGGTAGTACTCCGGGTGCTCGAGCGGCGCAGTCTCGGCATCGGCGTCGCGCTGGCGCAGGCCCGTGTCGGCGTGCTTGAGGATGTTCAGCCCCTCCGCGTAGGCGGCCATGAGGCCGTACTCGATGCCGTTGTGGACCATCTTCACGAAGTGGCCGGCGCCGCTGGGCCCGCAGTGCAGCCAGCCTGCCTCGCCGGGAAGCAGCGCACCGTCGCGCTCGCCGGTGCGCGGGGCCGAATCCACGCCCGGTGCGACGGACTCCCAGATGGGGTCCAGTCGGTCGACGGCTTCGTCGTCGCCGCCGATCATGAGCGAGTAGCCGCGCTCAAGTCCCCACACGCCGCCCGAGGTGCCGCAGTCGATGTAGTGAATGCCCTCGGGCTTCACGGCCGCGGCACGCCGGATGTCGTCGCGGTAGTAGGAGTTGCCTCCGTCGATCATGGTGTCACCGGGCTCCAGTAGGGCGCTGAGGTCGTCCACGACGGCCTGAGTGATGGCGCCCGCGGGCACCATGATCCAGACGTTGCGCGGTGCCGACATCTGCGCGACGAGCTCGGCGAGGGACGATGCGCCGACAGCGCCTTCGGCGACAAGGGCCGCCACCGCGGCCGGGTCGCGGTCGTAGACGACGGCGGAGTGCCCGTCTCGCATGATGCGCCGGACGATGTTGGCGCCCATCCTGCCCAGGCCGATCATCCCGAGTTGCATGGGCTGTGACGTCGCCATGGCGTCCTTCCCTTCCAGGTGTCCTCGCGCTGAGCGGAGGGTGTCCGATAGGACATACGGTGTACGACGCCGCCACCGTAGTGCAAGGCTTCGCGCATGAACGTAGCGGAATCACCCGACCCATCACGGACCTATGCCTGGGCACGGCTCGAGACTCTCTCCGAGTCGCTTCGCGACCGGAAGCTCCGGGAGCTCTTTGCCGACGAGCCCGATCGTGGCCCTGCCTGGACCCTGAATGCCGCGGGCCTCCGCGTCGACTTCAGCAAGCAGCGCATCACCAAAGACGTAATGGACGGCCTCCTTGATCTGGCACGGGAGCAGCGGGTGCTCGAGCGCCGCGACGCGATGTTCGACGGCGCGCACATCAATACGACCGAAGACCGCTCCGTCCTCCACACGGCCCTGCGCCTGCCCACGGATGCTCGACTCGAGGTCGAGGGCGTCGACGTTGCAGCAGAGGTGCACGCGGTCCTCCGCCGGATGGCTGACTTCTCGGATCGTGTGCGCGGCGGGAGTTGGACGGGGGAGTCGGGCAAGCGGATCCGCAACGTCGTCAACATCGGCATCGGCGGTTCGGACCTTGGGCCCGCCATGGCCTATCTGGCCCTGCGCTACTACAGCGACCGGGACATGACTTTTCGCTTCGTGTCCAACATCGATCCCACGGACATCACTGAAGCCCTGAGGGGTCTCGACCCCGCTGAGACGCTCTTCATCGTCGCGTCAAAGACCTTCGGGACCCAGGAGACCCTCACCAATGCCAAGGCAGCCCGCCAGTGGGTGGTCGCGGCCTTGGGGGAGAGCGCGGTGGCGAAGCATTTTGTCGCGGTGTCCACCAACGCCGAGCGTGTCGCTGCCTTCGGGATCGACACCGCAAACATGTTCGAATTCTGGGACTGGGTGGGCGGTCGCTACTCCATGGACTCGGCCATTGGACTCAGCACCATGATCGCCATAGGTCCGGAGCGTTTCCGAGAGATGCTCGATGGCTTCCACGCTATGGACATGCACTTCCGCCATGCTGATCCGGCCGTCAATGTTCCCCTTCAGATGGGGCTCATCGCGGTGTGGAACCGCGATTTCCTGAGTATCCCCACCAACGCCGTGCTGCCCTACGCGCAATTCCTCGCGAGATTCCCGGCGTACCTGCAGCAGCTCACGATGGAGAGCAACGGCAAGTCCGTGCGCCTCGATGGCGCGCACGTCGACTACAACACCGGCGCGATCTACTGGGGTGAGCCCGGCACCAATGGACAGCACTCGTTCTACCAACTCCTGCATCAGGGGACGGAGCTCGTCGCCTGCGATTTCATCCTCTTCGCCCAGGCGCTCGAACCGGTCTTCGACATGCAGGACATGCTGGCCGCCAATGCACTCGCCCAGGCGGCAGTGCTCGCTTTCGGCCGCACGGCCGAGGAGGTGCGCGCCGACGGCACGCCTGAGGATCTCGTGCCCCACAAGGTCATGCCGGGGAACAGGCCCTCGACCTTTATCCTCGCCGCGCGACTCGAGCCCCATGCCCTCGGCGCGCTCATCGCCCTCTACGAGCACAGCGTTTTCGTGCAAGGCGCCGTCTGGGGAATCGACAGCTTCGACCAGTGGGGCGTCGAACTCGGCAAGGCCATGGCGAACTCGATCCTGCCGGACCTCCAGGACGCTGATCGGATCCTGGATCGGGATTCCTCGACCGACGCGCTGATCCGCGCCTACCAGGCGATGCACGCCCAGGCCTGATGCAGGATCAGTCGGGTTCGGTCTAGCCGCCGTCGGTGCCCCGGCGCCGGAGGTAGCGCTCGAACTCCCGCGCGATGGCTTCGCCGCTGGCTTCTGGGAGGTCGGTCGTGTCACGTGCCTCCTCGAGTTGGCGCACGTAGTCGGCGACCTCCTCGTCATCCGCGGCGAGCTCGTCCACGCCGATCTCCCAGGCACGCGCATCCTCGACGAGGTCGCCCAGGGGCACGGGCACGTCGAGCAGATCCTCCACGCGCCGCACGAGCGCCAGGCTCGCCTTGGGTGAGGGGGCCTGCGCCACGTAGTGGGGGACCGCGGCCCACAGGGAGACCGCGGGCAGGCCGCGACGGGCACATGCCTCCTGGAGCACGCCGACAATTCCGGTCGGACCCTCGTAGTGGGAAGGCTCAACCCCCAGGCTGAGCGCCGTCCCGGCATCCGTCGCGGTCCCCGTCACCGGTACCGGACGCGAATGCGGACTATCGGAGAGGAGCGCGCCGAGAGTCACGGACAGCGTCACGCCCAACTCTGCCGCGAGGCCGAGGACCTCCTCCGTGAACTGACGCCAGCGCATGTTGGGCTCGATGCCGTGCACGAGCACGACATCGCGTGCGGCCAGCGGCAGGCGGGCGACGTAGATGCGTGTCGTCGGCCAGGTGAGTCGGCGCACGCCTTCCTCGTCGAAGGCAATGGTGGGCCGATTCACCTGGTAGTCGTAGTAATCCTCGGGGTCGATCTCGGCGAGCGGCATGGCATCCCACACGCGAATGAGGTGGGCGACCGCATCGCTGGCGGCGTCACCGGCGTCGTTCCAGCCCTCGAACGCCGCCACGAGAACGGGATCGACGAGCTCGGGCAGGGCCTCGAATTCGATCACGCCGCCACCTCCGGTCCCCGAGTAGTCCCCCCTGGCGCGCTCACCCTATGTCACTAAGCAGTCGTCCACGGGCCCGCCGCTAGCCTGCATGCCCATGGCCCTTCCCGCTGCGGTGCTCTTCGATCTCGACGGAACCCTCCTGGATTCGGAGGACCTGTGGTGGGAGGCCGAGTGCCGTGTGGTCTCCGCTTGGGGAGGCACCTGGACGCGCGAGGACCAGGCCCACTGCCTGGGGGGACCCCTCGAGCGGGTGACGGCGTACATGGCGGAGCACACAGG
>JBIKKK010000039.1:0-14528 GCA_044360385.1 Candidatus Nanopelagicales bacterium | reverse complement strand
TCGGACAACACCTTCGGCCTGTCGCCACGCGCCTACGAGCGCGCGCGGTATCTCCTGCGCATCGGCGTAGACATCTGGGCCACGGTCCTCATCATCACGGTGCTGGCCGCCATGGTGATCGCCCGCTTCCTCTAGGTCGAATCTCCCGGCAGGGCCTTGACACGGGGTTTACACAGGGCTACTTTCTGTAAACCATGGAGCCGTCGACGTCCGCGCCCGCCTGGCGTGATGCCAAGCGCTACCTGTGGGTCTTCGGGCTCACCATGCCCCTGCTGCCCTTCCTCGCGGTCATCCTCAACTCCACCACCGGCTGGGGAGTCTGGCTCTGGCTCGGACCCATCGTCATCCTCGGCATCGTCCCCCTGATCGACTGGACCGCGGGCCTGGATCCCTCCAATCCGCCCGACGATGTGATCAAGTCGCTCGAGCGGGATCGCTACTACCGCTGGCTCACGTATCTCTTCCTGCCGCTGCAGTACGCCGGGTTTGCCTTCGCCTTCTGGTACATCGCGACAGGGGACCTCAGCGTCCTCGACCGTGTCGGACTCGCGGTGACGGTCGGCTTCATCGGCGGCCTCGGCATCAATACCGCGCACGAGCTGGGACATAAGAAGGAGAGTGTCGAGCGCTGGCTGTCCAAGATTGCGCTGGCCCAGACCTTCTACGGACACTTCTACATCGAGCACAATCGCGGCCACCATGTGCGGGTCGCCACTCCTGACGATCCCGCGAGTTCGCGCGTGGGGGAGACCTTCTATCGATTCTGGCCGCGGACCGTCGCCGGCTCCTTCGCGAGCGCCTGGCGCCTGGAATCGCGCCGCTACTCACGGCGAGGCCAGCATCCCTTCCGCATTGGCAACGACGTCCTCAATGCCCTGCTCATGTCCGCTGTCCTCTGGGCCGTCATGGTGATCTGGCTCGGCCCGGCGATCCTGCCCTACCTGGTCATCCAGGCCCTGGTCGGATTCACCCTGCTCGAGGCGGTCAACTACCTCGAGCACTACGGCCTGCTACGCCAGGTCGTCGGCGTGCCGGGCAAGGAGCGCTTCGAGCGGGTGGAGCCCCGGCACAGCTGGAATTCCAACAACATCGCGACCAATGTCCTTCTGTATCACCTGCAGCGCCATAGCGATCACCACGCGCATCCGACCCGTCGCTACCAGGCGCTGCGCGATGAGAAGGACGCACCGGCACTGCCCACCGGATACGCCGGGATGATCCTGCTTGCGCTCGTGCCTCCGCTGTGGAATCGCGTCATGGATCCGCGGGTGTCGATGCACTACGACGGTGACATGTCGCTGGCCAACATCCAGGCGGGCAAGCGGGACAAGGTGCTCCGCAGATTCCCAGCCGCGCCCGCCCGCGCGAAGGTGGTCGTGGCCGAGTCGCTGCCGGGAGCCGTGGCGCTGCTCACCTGCGGCACGGTCATCGCGACCTGCCCCGGCTGCGGATACTCCTACGACGAGCGTCGAGGGGATCCTCGCGAGGGATTCCCCGCGGGCACTGCCTTCGCGAGCATCCCCGACACCTGGTGCTGCCCCGACTGCGGCGTGCGCGACAAAGTCGACTTCCTCGTCACGTACGGCGAGTGATGACGCCCGTCACTCAGATGGCGACCGGCGAGCGGATTCTCGCGGCTGCAGCCGAGATGACCGCAGAGCTCGGCTGGTCGGGGGTCACGATGGCGGCGGTGGCGGAGCGCGTGGGAGTCAGCCGCCAGACCGTCTACAACGAGTGGGGGACGCGCGACCGCCTGGCGGAGGCCATGGTGCTGCGCGAGCTCGGCAACTTCCTGGATGCGGTGGACGCTGGCTTCGACGCGCATCCGCACGATCTCGAGGCAGGCACGCGCGATGCGATTCAGCGAGTGATCGATCTCGCCGGGGTCAATCCACTGCTGCGCGCGATCGTGACGGCGACCCACGGCGCGGAGACGGAGCTCGTGCCCCTGCTGACCACGAGGGCCGACGTCGTCATCGCGGTGGCGCGCGAGCGGGTGGCAGATCGCCTCGTGACTTACCCGGGTGTGCAGCGTGACTCGGTCGAGATCGTGTCGGACATCCTCGTGCGCACGGTGCTGAGCCACGTCATGCAGCCCGCGTCGGATTCCTCCTCCCCGGCTGCGCACCTTGCCCGGGCGACGACTCGTCTCCTCGTGTCCTAGGGGGCCATCACTCCCGACAAAGAGCGGGCGTGTCTATGCGCGGATGACCGTGCCGGTGCGCAGGGGCAGGAGCGCCGGAATCTGGAGCAGTCCGATGACCGCGAGCACGACGTAGACGAGAGACCACGATCCCGCGGCGTCGAGCAGCGCACCTGCGAGGGTCGGCCCGATCGCGGCGAGGAGATAGGTCACCGCAAAGGCCATGGCGGTGAGACGCGCCGCTGAGGGGGCGTCGGGGGAGAACTCACTCAGCATCGAAAGGCCGATGGTGAAGCCCCCCGCGTTGGTGAAGCCGAAGAGGAAGAGGACGACGACGGTGAGGAATCCGGGGGTGTAGGCGAGGCTCACGAGGCATGCGGACGTGACCAGGACCGTCGCGGCCCACACCATCCTGCGACCGGGCAGCCTCTGCACGAGCCAGGGCATGAGCAGTGCCGCGACGATCTGCGAGGCCGTGAAGAGACCGAAGAGCAGGCCGCCCTCCTCGGTGGTCCAGCCACGCTCGTCGAGCGAGGGCGCGATCCAGGCGAGGGCGGTGTAGAAGACGAGCGAGTTAATGGCGAGGTACGCCGTGAGCGACCAGGCGAGCGGCTGGCGCCAGGGCAGTGCGCGCACGGAGATGGCGCCTCCGGCGCGGTCGGAGGCGCGACGACGGTAGGGAGCCTCCACCAGGGTCCACGTGACCAGGGCGATGGTTGCGGGAAGCGCCCACACGGCGAGTCCCCATTGCCACGACCCGGTGGCGAGAGCGATGGGCACCGTGAGCGCTGCAGCAAGGGCAGCGCCGGTGAACATCGCCGCGGTCCACAGGCCGGTGGCGGCTCCGGTCGCGTCGGGAAGCTTCTCGCGCACGAGAGCAGGCACGAGTCCCGAAGCCAGCGCGATCCCGAGTCCACCGAGGAAAGCGGTGATGAAGAGCACGGCGGGGACTCCTGCCGCGAGGCGACCCGCGCTGGCCAAGACGAGCACGGCGAGGGCAATCCAGACCGTCTGCGGGCGCCCGATGCGCTGGGCCAGCCACGGCACGATGAGGGCCGCGATGCCCATGACGATGACCGGCAGGGTGGTGAGCATCCCGATAGCCGTGTCGTTCCAGCCCGTCGCCTGTTGGATATCGAGTGTGAGCGGGGGGATGGCCGTAAGGACGGTGCGGAGGTTGAGCGCGACGAGGGCGAGGGTGAGGAGCAGGAGCCACGCGGGTGTGCTGGTGCGCCTCGACACCGCCCGAGACTACTCCTGTGCTGCTACGTGAGTACGGCGCTCAGCTCGGCGAGGCGTGTGCGCGTGAGGGAGTACCACGTCCAGTAGCCGCGCTTCTCGGATTCCACGATCCCTGCCTCGGCGAGGATGCGCAGGTGGTGGCTCACGGTTGGCTGGCTGACACCGATCTCGTCAGCGATGTCGCAAACACAGGCGGCGCACTCCGGGCTCGAGCGCAGCAGCGCGAGGATCTGCAGACGGGTCGCATCGGCGACGGCCTTGAGCAGTGAGGCGAGTTCCTCGGCGGCTTCGCGACCAATGGGTGCGCCCAGGCCCGTGGGGCAGCAGGAGGGCCCGGTGACGACGGGGCGGGGTTTGGTGGCGGTCGAGGACACGAATCCATATTGACAGATGTCAATTCGGTTGGCAAGGTGTCCCCATGAACTCAGCAGCGGATTCGACGTCGCGCGTCCAGTTGGCCCTCAATGTGAGCGACCTCGAGGCGTCCATCGCCTTCTACAGTGCGCTCCTCAAGACCGAGCCTCACAAGCGGCGCCCGGGCTACGCCAACTTCGCCGTCGAGAATCCACCTCTCAAGCTCGTCCTCATCGAGGTCGAGGAGCGCGGCCACGGCGTTGAAGGCGCTCTCAATCACATGGGCGTCGAGGTCTTCGATGCGTCGCAAGTGGAGCAGGCCACCGTCCGCCTGCAAGACGCCGGCCTGGCGACGTTTGATGAGCGTGACACCACCTGCTGCTACGCCCTCCAGGACAAGGTCTGGGTGCATGACCCTGCCGGAGTGCCATGGGAGGTGTACGTCGTCAAGGATGACAATCCGGTCGATGCCCAGCCCGCGCAATCCACGCTCACGTTGATCGACGGCGCCGAGGGCGCGTGCTGCGCGCCCACGAGTTAGTGCAGTGAGCGCATCGGATCCCGTGGAGTCAGCGGTCGTTGGCCGCCTGTCCACGCTCGATCGCTTCCTGCCCCTGTGGATCGCCCTCGCGATGGGCGCGGGGCTCCTGCTGGGTCGCTTCGTCCCCGGACTCAACACCTCGCTGGACTCGGTGAGGATTGACGAGACGAGCCTGCCCATTGCCATCGGCCTCTTCGCGATGATGTATCCGGTCCTGGCCCGGGTGAAGTACGAAGACATCGGCCACCTTGCCGGGGACCGCCGCATGCTGTGGTTGTCGCTCATCCTCAATTGGCTCATCGGCCCGGCGCTGATGTTTGCCCTGGCATGGATCTTCCTGCCGGACGAGCCGGCCTTCCGTACCGGACTCATCGTCATCGGACTGGCGCGATGCATTGCCATGGTTCTCATCTGGAATGACCTGGCATGCGGCGACCGCGAGGCAGGAGCCCTGCTCGTCGCCATCAACTCGGTGTTCCAGATCCTTGCCTATGCCCTGTTGGGCACCTTCTATCTCGCGATTCTGCCCGGCTGGCTCGGTCTCGACAGCCAGGATGTGCAGTTCTCCACATGGGACATCACCAAGGCGGTCCTCATCTTCCTGGGGATCCCGCTGGTGGCCGGCTTCTTCACTCGACGCATCGGGGTCGCTCGCAAGGGGGAGCAGTGGTACGACGACGTCTTCAGTCCCCGCATCGCTCCGATCGCGCTTTACGGTCTGCTCTTCACCATCGTCATTCTCTTCGCTCTGCAGGGCAACACAATCACGAGCGAGCCGCTGTCGGTCGTGCGCATTGCAGTCCCACTGCTCATCTACTTCATCGTGATGTGGTTCACGTCGATGGTGCTCGCCAAACTGGCTGGTCTGAGTTATCCCCGAGCGGCGACTGTGGCATTTACCGCTGCCGGCAACAACTTCGAACTGGCCATCGCCGTAAGCATCGGAGTGTGGGGCATCACCTCGGGTGAGGCGCTCACCGGTGTCGTCGGGCCGCTCATCGAGGTGCCCGCGCTCGTCGCACTCGTCTACGTCTCCCTGTGGCTGCGCCGGCGCTGGCGTTGGCCCACGACCTCGAAAGGTGCGTCATGAGCGACAGGCCCACGGTGCTCTTCGTCTGCGTGCACAACGCCGGCCGGTCGCAGATGGCCGCCGGCTATCTGCGTGCTCTCGGTGGTGAGGTCGTCGAGGTCCTCTCCGCCGGATCGGCTCCCGGCGAGGCGGTCAATCCGGCAGCGGTCGAGGCGATGGCGGAGGAGGGGATCGACATCTCTGGCGCCATCCCCTCGCTCCTTACGACCGAGTCGGTACGAGAGTCCGATGTGGTGATCACCATGGGCTGCGGTGATGCCTGCCCGATCTTCCCCGGCAAGAGATACGAGGACTGGGTGCTTGAGGATCCCGCTGGTCAGGGCCTCGATGCCGTACGCCGCATCCGCGATGACATTCGCGGTCGCGTGCTCACACTCCTTGATGAGCTGGGGCTCGAGCCGCGATAAGGGCGGCATTGACCCGGTCCACAGCGCGCCGCAGGCGTCGCTCGCGCTCCGCACGGTCTCGTGCAGTCATGCGCAGCGAGGTAGGAAGATCCTTCGCGGCGAGCCGCAGGCAGATCTCAGGGTCGGGCTCCTCGTCTTCGGGCAGTGCCATGACGATGGAGTAGTCGAGGATGTCGCTGGGCCAGCCCTGAATGCGCTCGAAGAGTGCCAGTCGCTCAGTGGCATCGAAGGATGGCGCGATGAGTCTCGCCTGGCCCTGGTGCGCCACCAGGTTGACCACTGGTGTCGGCCATCCCTCGGCAAGAAGATGCACGGCGCCGTCTATGGGCGCGAAACCCGTGCTGCGGATCGAGGGCGACTGGCCCACCGCGTGCAACCAAGCCGCCGCCACGATCACTTCGCCGCGAGGGCGATCGAGTGCCCTCACGGCAGCGGTCGCCTGATACGCGGCCCTCTCGCTCTGAGCCCATGCCGGGGAGGCGTCGGACCCGAGCATGGTCTGGGCACAGTCCTGGGCGTAACGGAGAATCTGACTATCCACCGCTGCATGGCACACGCTTCAGGTAGCCCCCGCGAGCCCGCAGGGTGAACATCCGATGAAGGGTGGCTGTCACTCTCGGCTAGAGAGCTGCCTCAACTCAGGCGTGCTCAGCCCGCAGGCCGGCGTAACGCGCCTGCCGACATGGTGATGACCTTCACAAGACAGGAGGTGGTCACTTTCGGGTCGCTGGCGTGGGGCGTTCACTTTCTCGTCACCATCGACAGTCGTTCACCCAGCCGACGGAGTGAGTTAATCGCGCCGCCGCCGGAGTGTTGATCGCAGTGGCAAGAGTCTGCGCGTGGCCACGACCTTCCTTCCGCCTCGTCCAGAGGACGTTGCGGCTGTCGAGGCCGAACCTCGTCAACTCACCACGACGCGAAGTGGCAGCGACCGAGTCTTCCGCGGAGGCGTGACTGCCAGCGGGATTGCCGTCCTCGTCATCATGGCGCTTGTCGGGGTGTTCCTGACGATTCGTGCGCTCCAAGCTTTGAGCCAGGCAGGTTTTTCCTTCATTACGACCCAGGCCTGGGAGCCGGATGGTGGCAACTTCGGCATCGCCGCAGTCCTAAGCGGGACCATGCTCATCGCGCTCACCGCGATCTTCTTTGCCGTGCCGCTCTCCACGGGGGTTGCTCTCTACATCTCGGAGTACAGCCCACGCCGAATCAGGCAAACGCTCATCAGCCTCGTCGACCTCATGGCCGCGGTGCCGAGCGTCGTGTTCGGCCTCTGGGGGTTCTTCTTCCTCCAGGGCCAGATCATCGGCATCGCCCGATGGATCTCCACCTACTTCAGCTGGATCCCTATCTTCGCTGTCGACGGTAGCGATCCGGACGATCCGCTCTCCACGGCCACGGTCTTCACGTCCTCCACCTTCATCGCGGGCATCGTCGTCGCGCTGATGGTCGCCCCCATCACGACGTCGGTGATGCGCGAGGTTTTCTCCCAGGCGCCTGTGGGGGAGCGTGAAGGTGCCTACGCACTCGGTGCGACCAAGTGGGGGATGATCCGCTCCGTCGTCCTGCCCTTCGGCAAGGGCGGCATGATTGGTGGGACGATGCTCGGCCTCGGCCGCGCGCTCGGCGAGACCATCGCGGTGTTCATGATCATCTCGCCCGTCTTCATCTTCCAGCCGCACATCCTGCAGAACGGCACCAACTCCGTCTCGGCGCTCATCGCATTGCGCTACGGCGAAGCCACTCCGTTCGGCACCTCAGCATTGATGGCGGCCGGTCTCGCGCTCTTCATCATTACCCTCATCGTCAACTTCATCGCATCGTCCATCGTGGCGCGTTCGCGATCCGGCGCAGCGACGGATGGCTGACATGACCGCATCCATCGACGATCTCGACAAGTTGGCCTCGGGGACATCCGGGCGGCGCACCACGCTGCCTCAGCGCACCTCGACCCCTCCAGACCTGAAGCCGCGGCGCATCGGGGGCTTCCGCCGCTCCGATGTGCTGTCTCTGGCGGGTGCCTCCGTCGCTGGCTTGGGGGTCGCCGCCCTGCTCTTCACACTCCTACCCTTCAGCGGCTGGCTGGGCTTCCTCCTCGTGGCGTACCTGGCCTTCGCCGCGCTCTATGCGGTCCTCGTGTCACTCGACGAGGACTTTTCGGCTGTCAAGGACAGGCTTGCGGCCGTCCTCATTCACAGCCTCGCCTTCACGCTCCTGCTTGCCCTCGTCTTTGTCGTCACCTTCACGGTGATCCGAGGCTGGGAGGCGCTCACCAACATCAACTTCTTCACCCAGGACATGCAGAACGCCGGCCCCCTCGATCCTTTGACGGCCGGTGGGATCCTCCACGCCATCCTGGGCACGCTGATCATGATCACGATCGCTCTGGCCATCGTGATTCCGCTGGGTGTCGCTTGCGCGGTCTACATGAACGAGATCCCCGGACCCTTCGCCCGCTTCGTGCGGACTATCTCCGAGGCCATGACGGCGTTGCCCTCCATCGTTGCCGGCCTGTTCATCTACGCGTCACTCATCCTCATCCTTGGGTTCGACAAGTCAGGATTCGCTGCAGCCATGGCCATCAGCGTGATGATGCTCCCCATCATCATCCGCGCATCCGACGTGGTGCTGAGGCTCGTGCCCGGCAATCTCAAGGAGGCGGCCTACGCCCTCGGGGCCGGACAGTGGCGCACGGTGTGGCACGTCACGCTGCCCACGGCGCGCTCGGGCCTGATGACGGCGATCATCCTGGGCACGGCTCGCGGCATCGGTGAGACCTCCCCGGTACTGCTGACCGCGGGGTTCACCGCTGCGCTCAACCTGAATCCGACCACGGGACCGATGGTCTCGCTGCCACTGGCGACCTTCGAATTCGTGAAGTCGCCCGAGCCGACGATGATCGCCCGTGGTTTCGGCACCGCCGCCGTCTTGATGTTCGTCGTGCTCATCCTCTTCGTCGTCGCGCGCATCATCGGAGGTCGCGGCGCGGGGAACCTGTCAAAGTCCCAGCAGAAGCGCCGGGCGAAGCGTTCACGTGAGGATTCCCAAAGGTTCACCAAGAGGGAGTCGTCTCGGGTCGCATCGCAGGAGGCTCTCGCGACACCGTCGTCTAGCCCCCGATCCCTCGACTTCGGAGACTCCACATGAAGCGCGTCCTCAGCGCGGCCGTACTCACCCTGGCTGCCGTGCTCGTCGCCCCCCTCGTCCCGGCTTCCGCTGCGAACTACGTGCCCGTCTCGGGTGCCGGCTCGACCTGGAGCGCCAACGCCATGGACCAGTGGCGACGCAACGTCAACCAGTACGGCATGCGCATCGACTTCCAGGCGTCGGGATCCTCCGACGGCCGCAATCAGTTCCGCAATGGCACCGTCGACTTTGCTGTCTCCGAGATCCCCTACGGGCTCAAGGACGGCAACGTCGTCGACACGCCGCCCTCGCGGCCCTTCGCCTACATGCCAATCGTGGCGGGTGGCACCGCCTTCATGTACAACCTCAAGATCGGCCCCAACCGGGTGACGCAGTTGCGTCTGTCGGGCGAGACGGTCGCCAAGATCTTCACAGGCGTCATCACGAAGTGGGACGACCCCGCTATCAAGGCAGATAATCCGGGACTCACCCTGCCTCCGATCAAGGTCGTCCCTGTCGTGCGCTCGGACGGCTCGGGCACGACCGCGCAGTTCACCACGTGGCTCGCCTCCCAATACCCGGATATCTGGAACGCCTATTGCCAAAAGGTAGGCCGCGGCACACCCTGTGGCTTCACCTCGAACTTCCCGAGCAGCCCGGGCTTCGTGGCCCAGAGCGGTTCCCTCGGGGTCTCCGGCTACGTCAAGCAGGACCAGAGCGTCGGGGCGATCACCTACGTGGAGTACTCCTACGCCAAGTCTGCCGGCTTCCCCGCGGCGAAACTTCTCAACAAGGCGGGCTTCTATGTCCTCCCGACAGCTGAAGCGGTCGCCGTAGGGCTGCTCGGGGCGCGGATCAACCCGGATCTCTCCTCGAATCTCACCGGGGTCTTCGGCAGCACCGACAAGCGTGCCTATCCGCTGTCGTCCTACAGCTACATGGTGATCCCCACGAGCAACGACAACGGATTTAGCAACGAGAAGGGAAACACCCTCGCCGACTTCGCCAACTACTTCCTGTGCCAGGGTCAGCAGCAGGCTGATGCACTTGGCTACTCCCCGCTCCCGCTTAACCTGGTCAAAGCGGCATTCGACCAGGTTAAGCGGATCCCGGGCGCTGTCGTCGAAAACATCAACCTCGCGAAGTGCAACAACCCGACGTTTTCCGCGGACGGCACCAACACCCTCGCGAAGACCGCTCCGCAGCCACCAGCCTGCGACGCCAAAGGCCCGACCCAGTGCGGGACCCCGACAGAAGACGGAGGTGGTGGCGGTTCGGGTGGTGGCGGTTCGGGTGGTGGCGGTTCGGGTGGTGGCGGTTCGGGTGGTGGCGGTTCGGGTGGTGGCGGTTCGGGTGGTGGCGGTTCGGGTGGTGGCGGTTCGGGTGGTGGCGAAGTCATCGTCGACCCAGAGACGGGCCAGGTCATCGCTGAGGCGGGCACCATGGTCGATCCCTCGACAGGCGCGGTCATCGTCGATCCCGCGGCGGGCGACGGAGGCGCGGTCACTGGCGGGGCATACGTTGCGGGCATCCCCGTGTCGACGGAGGCCAGCGGTGGGTGGGGCCCCTACACGGGACTTCTCGTGGCGACATTCATCGTTGTGGTCGGACTCCTCTTTGCGCCGCCGCTGGTGGCGCGCTACATGGCGTCCCGCAGGTCAGGGAGTGGTGCATGAGGGCTCCCTTCGTCCCGGTGGTCGGGCTGGTGATGATCGTCTCCGGCGCTCTGCTTGCCGTGCCTGCATTTGCATCTCCGGCAGGCAGCGACAGCCAGACGAGTGAGACGGCTACGAGCAGCGCCGTCACGAAGTCGGGCAAAGGAGAGTTTGCCGATCTCCAGGTGACGGTCAGCCAGACCCGTGACCTCGTCAACCAGATCGTCGCGGTCACTTGGGCTGGCGGCAAGCGGACTCGGCCGGAATTCGGCAACGTCAACGTCAACTACCTGCACATCATGCAGTGCTGGGGCGGGACCGCCGAAAACGGCCCACCGCGGGAGCAATGCCAGTACGGGACGTTGAAGTCCAGCACGGGTGGACAGAACACGAACTCGAGGCAGATGACGACAGCTGGCGTCACTGATCCGCTTGAGGACAAGTACGAGGAGTATGCAGAGGGGACGCTCGCCTTCATTCCCTTTGACTCATGGACGGGCAAGCGCACGACGGGAGCGAAGTCGGAGTTCTTCGACCGAAACACATCCAATGAGAGCAACCACAATCGCACCCGGGCTGATGGCACGGGACAGGACTTCTTCGAAATCCAGACGGGAGTCGAGGCCCCCGGCCTGGGCTGCGGACAGATTCGCGACGGAGTAACGCCGCTGTGCTGGCTCGTTGTGGTACCCCGTGGCGAAACGGAGGTCGATGGCACACCCCGCGACCGCACGTACACGGATCCCTTGGACACCTCGCCCCTCATGGCATCGAATTGGGCCAATCGGATCCTCTTCCCACTGGAGTTCCAGCCGGTGGGCGCCGCCTGCGCCATTGGCGCCAGCGAGGTACCGCTCCTCGGGAGCGAGCGGATGGCCGAGGCGGTCTCCCGGTGGCAGCCTGCACTCTGCAGCGCCAAGGAGACGAACTACTCCTTCACCGTCCTTCCCGATGAGGCGGTCCGGGCCAAGTTGACCTCCTCGCAGTCGGACCTCGGCTTCGTGTCCTACGGCGTGCCAGCTGAGCGGGTCGACTCCGAGAAGCCCATTGTCTATGCGCCTGTTGCCCTCTCGGGCCTTGTCATCGCATTCAATGTGGAGAGCCAGTCCTCCACTCTCGCCCCCGACGACGTGCGCGCCCGCGACGGCTCTCGCCTCGACGGGATCCGCCTCAATCCTCGACTCGTGGCCAAGTTACTCACGCAGACATACCGCTACGACGCAGAACCGCAGCCGGCCAACGTGGCGAAGAACCCGTTTGATCTCGCCCAAGACCCTGAGTTCCTGTCGCTGAACCCTCAGTTCAAGGGACTCAGGTTTCCCGGGCTGGCGCACATCCTCACGACCGCGTCCGCTAGCGACTCAGCTCGGCTGCTGTGGGAGTACATCTGGAATGACAAGGACGCTCGTGCATTCCTCGCGGGGAAAGCGGATCCGTGGGGCGCGACTCTCAACAGCGCCTACGCGAAGGCGGCCTTTCCGCGCGACGACTTCCCTCGCGAGGACAACCAGTGTCGGACTTATTCCAGCATTTCTGTGCCTGTCTGCACGTTCGACCTCGTGCCCTATGCCAATAGCCTCTACGAGGCCGCTCGTTCCGCGAGCCGCGGGGATCCCCTCGCGCGTGGAGTCTTCGACCCCGCGGCTGTGCCGCCGGGCTGGAAGCGTTCGCCCGTCCAGGAGCCCGGTCGGCGATCGATGATCTCCGTGACCGATACCCCCCTCACCCAGCGGTTCTCCTTGACCCCGGCTGCTCTTCTCAATGCCGCGGGGGAGTACGTGGCCCCCACGACGGAGTCGCTGCGGGCGGCTGCCGCCGGTGCCGGCGACACAGATGCTCCCGGAGTGCGGCAGCCCAGTCCGACCAAGAAGGTCGTGGGTGCCTACCCGCTGACCACCTACATCTACGCCGCCACGACGCCCGTCACGCTGACCCGCAAGGCCGGGGCTGCCTACGCGGCCTTGATCGAGTACGCAGTGGGCGAAGGACAGGTCCTCGGGGAGGCCGCCGGCCAACTGCCCCGGGGTTACGTCCCCCTCAATGACCGGGAGCGCGCCGTCGCCCTGGCGGCGGCTAAGACCATTCGCGCCACGGCGGGCAAGGAGGTCGTCCCTTCCCCCACGCCGACGCCAGAGCCCACGCAGACTGAGAACGCGAATGGGTCCACGACCGACACCTCGGACTCGACCGGGGGCTACGTCGACACGTCGACCTCGACGTCCACCACCACGGATGTCCAGGTCGAGGAGCGCCCGGAGGAGCCAAGGCCGGAGCAGGCTTCTGAGGAGCCAGAAGTCCTCGAGCCGACCACGGAGCCGGTTGCCTCCCAGGCGCTCACCCCCACGCCCACTCAGCCCGTCGGTGCTGTCCGCTATCTCGCCGTCGTCCTGCTGATGGTGGGCAGCGCGGCTCTCGTGGGCGGGGCGTTCGCTGCGCAGCGCGCGCGACGAGAGTCCACCTTCCCCTAGACCCCGACGCGAACCCGCGCCGGAAACGCAAAGAAAGGGTTATCAGTGAACAGTCACAAGACGCTCATCGCCACCGTGGCGGGCGCTGGCGCGCTCAGCCTGGCGCTGGCCCTCATGCCGACGGCGCAGGCTGACCCGCCTGCTGGCACCTTTCGCCCCCTCGCGGGCGGGGGATCAGACACGACGCAGACGCTGATGAATGCGATCGCGGAAGTCGTCACCGTCGACAGCGCAAAGGTGCTTGCGTCGTACGATGCAATCGGTACGGCGACGGTGACCACGAAGGACCCGGTCACAGACCCCGTGTGCCAGAACATCGCCCGGCCGAATGGCTCGACCGCCGGGCGCGATGCGCTGCAGAACTCGCTGCTTGCCAACAACAACTGCTGGCAGTGGGCGCGGTCTTCCTCATCGAAGGGCTCCTACACGAGTTCGATCTCGATGGCCTGGATCCCCTTCGCCACCGATGCGCTGACGTTCGCTGTCCGCAGCGACGGCGATGTCCCCACGCAGCTGACCAAGGCAGAGATCGTATCAATCTTCAAGTGCGAGAATCAGGACTTCCAGCCTGCACTCGTGCAGGTGGGCTCGGGTACGCGCAACAGCTGGCTCGACTACGTCGGCATTCCGCGCGACTTCACCCCATCGCAGTATCCCTGCTTGGTGCCAGAAAAGGACGGCGGCACGTTCCCCGGCAACCTGCCTCAGGAGCACGACGGGCGTGAGCTCAAGAAGAACCAAATCATGCCGTACTCGGCGGCGGTATACCAGGCGCAGATGTGGAAGTCCGCCCCCGACCGTCGTGGCATGGCGGTCATTGGAGTCGTTGACGGTATCGCACCGACGGTGCTGAACACGGACTTCTCAGGGCTCCGCAACGTCAACAACATCGTGCCCTCCTCCCTCGCCGACGACCCGACATCACTGATCTCCAAAGTCTTCGTTGGCGTCAACTCCGAGGTGTGCAAGGCCAAGCCAACCATCAACCTCCAGGGCTTTGGCGACCTCAGGGACAAGTCCAAGTGCGGCGACACGTCGAGCCGGAGCTGACCCCACCAACACGATCGAGAGGCTCATTCATGACATCACGTATCGCACGACTCGCGGTGGGAAGCCTGGGGGCGTTAGCACTTGCTGCGGGCCTTCTGATGGGCGCAACCCCCGCGATCCAGGCTGCTGACGGCACCCTCTCCTTCATCCCCACCGAGGGGACGGGAGACACCGGCTTCAGCGTCTTGACGTCGGGTGGCTGTGCCAGTGCTCAAGCCACGCACTTCATCATCACCATGACCGGGACGGGGCTCACGGAACCCAACACCGTTACCGGAGTGACCGAGCTCACCACCATCGGAGCAACGGGGCAGCAGACGGCTTCGATGACGTCGCCCGTGTCGAAGGTGCTTGAGACGGTCAGGCAGGAGAATGGAGGGACGCTCCCTAGCGGTGGATACACGATCACCGTCACCTGCCGTCCAAAGATGGCCACGACGCCGCTGGCGACTTTT
>JBIKKK010000194.1:0-4184 GCA_044360385.1 Candidatus Nanopelagicales bacterium | reverse complement strand
GGCGACGGTCAAGGACGGCAAGGCCACGTCGATCACCTTCCGCAATGTGCCTGCCTTCGTGGCACACCTGGCCGCGCCCGTGGAGATCCCCTCCGTGGGGACCGTGATGACCGACATCGCATGGGGCGGGATGTTCTACGCCATCGCCGATGCCTCGGCCTTCGGACTCGAGCTGACCCCCGAGGAGGGCAGTGACATCGTGCGCCTCGGCAGCATGCTGACGCTGGCTGCGAGCGAGCAGTATCCGGTGCACCACCCCCTCGATCCCTCGCTCGCCGGAGTGACCATCTCCCAACTGTCCGCACCGCCGAGGTCAGCGGCCAACGATCGCCGCAATGCCGTGACCATGGGCACCGGGTGGCCGAGTTGGGACGCGCCCGGCAGCTTCACCGGCTGCCTTGACCGCTCACCCTGCGGCACAGGCACCTCGGCGCGCATGGCGACCATGCACGCACGCGGTGAGCTCGGGCTCGGTCGTGAGTTCCGGCACGAGAGCATCACCGACACGGTGTTCATCGGCCGACTTGTCGAAGAGGTGGATCTCGCCGGCGTGCCCGCCGTCGTCCCCGAGATCACCGGGCACGGATGGATCACCGGCTTCGCCGACTACGTCGTCGACCCCACGGACCCCTTCCCCACGGGATTCACCGTGGGAGACATCTGGAGCCGCTGACGCATCAGCCCGCGAGGTAGCCGAGCAGGTCCTGGCGCGACAGCACACCGACGGGCTTGCCGTCATCGAGCACGAGGATCGCGTCGGAGGACTCCATCGCCGTGACGGCCGCCGACACCGGCTCGCCGGCGCCGACCTGCGGGAGCTTCGGCGACATGTGCTGGTCGAGGGTGTCCGCCAGTGACGCGCGGCCCGCGAAGAGCGCATCGAGCAGATCGCGCTCCACCACCGAGCCGACGACCTCCGCCGCCATGACCGGCGGCTCCGCGCGGACCACGGGCATCTGCGAGACGCCGAACTCGCGCAAGGTGTCGATCGCTTCGCGGACCGACTCGGTCGGGTGTGCGTGGACGAAGGGCGGCAGGTCACCGGACTTCCCGCGGAGCACGTCGCCGACGGTGCGGTCGCCAACGGGCGCACCGAATCCGTAGGAGGCGAGCCACTCGTCGTTGAAGACCTTCGAGAGGTAGCCGCGGCCGCTGTCGGGCAGGAGTACGACGACCATGTCATCCGCGCTGGCCCGACGCGCGACGTCGAGGGCCGCGACGACCGCCATCCCGCAGGAGCCGCCCACCAGGAGGCCCTCCTCGCGCGCGAGACGGCGCGTCATCTCGAAGGAGTCGCGATCGCTCACCGCGATGACCTCATCCGCCATCTCGGCGTCGTAGGTCGACGGCCAGAAGTCCTCGCCGACTCCCTCGACAAGGTATGGGCGACCGGTGCCTCCGGAGTAGACCGATCCCTCGGGGTCGGCGGCGATGATGCGCACCTGCCCGTCGCTGGCTTCCTTGAGGTAGCGCCCGACACCGCTGATGGTGCCGCCCGTGCCTGCACCCGCGACGAAGTGCGTCACCTTGCCACCGGTCTGCTCCCAGACCTCCGGGCCTGTGGTCTCGTAGTGCGAGCGCGGGTTGTTGGGATTGGAGTACTGATCGGGCTTCCAGGCACCCGGGATCTCGCGCGCCAGGCGATCACTCACGGAGTAGTAGGACCGCGGATCCTCAGGATCGACGGCGGTGGGGCACTCGACCACCTCGGCGCCGTAGGCGCGCAGGACGTCCTGCTTGTCCTTGGACACCTTGTCGGGACAGACGAAGACACAGCGGTACCCGCGCTGCTGGGCGACGATCGCCAGGCCTACGCCGGTGTTGCCGCTCGTCGGCTCGACGATCGTGCCGCCCGGGCCGATAAGCCCATCGCGCTCGGCCGCCTCGATCATCCGCGTGGCAATGCGGTCCTTCACTGATCCGCCCGGATTGAGGTACTCCACCTTGGCGTAGACCGGACAGGCGATGCCCTCGGTCACCCGATTGAGCCTCACGAGAGGGGTATTTCCGATGAGATCCACGACAGAGTCGACGACGCGCACGGGACAAGAGCCTAGTCTGTGCCCGTGGCCCGCTCACCTGCTGTCGCCCTGGGTGCCGGTGTCTATCGGATCCCCACGCTCGGCGACTACATCAATTCCTACGCCTTCGTCGACGATGACGGGTCGGTGACCCTCGTCGACTGCGGCCTCAAGCGCGCCCCCGCCAAGATCGTGAGCGCACTCGCTGCCATCGGCAAGCATCCCCGAGACGTGCAGCGCATCGTGCTCACCCACGCTCACTTCGACCACTCGGGTGGCGCCTCGCGCATGGTCGACGAGACCGCTGCCGTGGGCGTCGACGTCCACGCGGATGACGCCGAGTATGTGCGCACCGGCACACGCGTGCCCGGTGACACGACGTCCACGTCCGGGCGGATCTTCGCGCGCGCGCCCTGGGGTGACTTCCGCGCGACGCCCGTCTCCGCCGAGCTCACCGATGGCCAGGTGCTTGACGTCGCCGGAGGGCTGCGCATTCTCCACACTCCCGGTCACACGCCGGGGCACATCTCGCTGCTGCACCCCGGGAGCGGCGTACTCATCACGGGTGACTCAATCTTCAACATGAACTCCCGCATGTCATGGCCGACCAAGGTCTTCTGCACGTCCTTCCGCCAAAGCGTCGAGACTGCCCGCGCACTCGGTGAGGTCGACTACGACATCGCTGCCTTCACCCACGGGCCCGAGATCCGCGACAACGCCCGGGAGCAGGTGCGCGGATTCCTCAGGAGGGCGCGCGGCTGATGCGCACAGGACCCGTCACCCGGGCTGCAGCGGCCCTGGGCGCTGCCGCAGTCGCTGCCGGCGGCCTGCTCACCGCGCAGGCCTTCGAGGCGCGCAGGCGCATCGGCCCGCGCACCACCACCGCCCCCTACGCCGACGGCCGCTACGGAAGCGGCCCGGGCACCTCCATCAGGCTCGCCGTGCTCGGCGACTCCGGTGCCGCGGGTCTGGGCGCCGAGAGCCCCGACGACACGATGGGCGCGATCCTGGCGAGTGCGCTCGCGGAGGTATCCGGACGCACGGTCACGCTGAGCAACCATGCGGTCATCGGGGCTCAGACCGTCGACCTGGATCCGCAGATCGACCGGGCACTGTGGACGCGACCCCATGTCGCCGTCATCATGATCGGCGCGAATGATGTGACCCATCTGATCCCACGCGCGCTCTCCGCACGTCGACTGCGCAGGGCCGTCCGGCGACTGCGCGAATCCGGCATCGAGGTGGTCATGGCGACATGTCCTGACCTTGGCACGGTGAAGCCTGTGCCCCAGCCCTTGCGCGCGGTGATGCGCCGGGCGTCGCGCAAGCTCGCAGCAGCGCAGGCGAAGGCAACCCTCGCCGAGGGGGGTCGACCCGTGTCCCTGGGGTCGCGCCTCGGCCCGGAATTCGATGACCGGCCCGACGTGATGTTCGCCGAGGACCGCTTCCATCCCTCGACCGATGGCTACGCCGCCGCCGCCCAGGCTCTGCTGCCCGAGGTCATTGCCGCCTGGCGACTCGGCGGCGAGGGCGAGATCCTCCCCGCCCTGGTGGACGAGCCCGACAGGGGCGGCTTGGCCGACCCGCCGGGCCAGCCCGACGTCACACGCTGAGGCGGAAGTCCCGCAGCCGCTGCACCATCCAGGCGAGGTCCGCCGCCGAGGGGCTGAGGTCGATCACCTCACGCCCGATCACGGCCACCTGATCCCCCACGGCGGCATCGCCGACATCGGGAACCGCGTGCGGCTCGTGGTCGGCGAGAAGCGCGCCGCGGTCCGCGAGCTCCTGAGCAAGGGCGCGCGCACCTGCCGCGAGCGAAGGGAAGGTCGTCCATGGTGCGGCAAGCCTCGTGAGCGGCATCGACCGCAGCCGATCGACGACGCGACCGAGCTCAACAAAGGCGTCGGGGCCCGTGAGCGGTTCTGCCGTCTCGCCAGGCCCCGTCCCTTGATGCACGAGGGGCTACTCGCGCCCGGCGGCGATGATGGCGAAGAGGCGCAGGAACTCGAGGTAGAGCCAGACGAGCGTGACGAGCAGGCCGAAGGACATGCGCCACGACTCGCGCTCGGGCAGGCCCATCGCGACGCCCTGCTTGATGGCCTCGAAGTCGAGCATGAGGCTGAACGCCGCGAGGCCGACGCCGAAGATGCACAGGAGCAGGCC
>JBIKKK010000193.1:0-4204 GCA_044360385.1 Candidatus Nanopelagicales bacterium | reverse complement strand
GGCGAGCCGGTTCGCCTGGCCGCGATGAACGCCTTCGAGCGCAAGGTGGTGCACGACGTCGTCACGTCAGCCGGACTCGTGAGCGAGTCTGAGGGCGTCGATCCCGATCGTCGCATCGTCATCAAGCCGGCCTCCTAGCGCGTACGCCGCATCCGGAGTCCAGGCTGACCGCCGAGCCGCCACCCCCGCCGCCCGCTGCGCTGAGCGCAGTGGTGTCCGATGTCGCGGTGCAAGACTCGCTCGCGCGATACGCCGAGTTGCTCGCCACAGCGGGAGTCGAACGTGGGCTCATCGGCCCGCGTGAGGTGCCCCGACTCTGGGATCGACATCTGCTCAACTGCGCGGTCGCCGTGCCTCTCGTGCCCGAGGGTGCTGATGTCATTGACGTGGGATCCGGAGCCGGTCTGCCCGGCATCGTCTGGGCAATCGTGCGGGCGGACATCACCGTGACGTGCCTCGAACCTCTCCAGCGGCGTGCGACGTTCCTCGAGGAAGTGGTTTCGGATCTGGGCCTGACCGGGAGGGCGCACGTGGTGCGGGCGCGGGCCGAGGACATCGTGCGCGGCCGCGGACCTGTGACGTCGCTGCGCGCACGTGTGGTCACCGCGCGAGCGGTGGCGCCTCTCGAACGGCTCGCGGGGTGGACGGTGCCGCTAGTTCAGCCCGGGGGTGAGTTGCTGGCCCTCAAGGGCAGGTCGGCTGCGGGGGAGGTCGAGGCCTCACGTGCGGTGTTGGAGCGCCTGGGAATCGTCGCCGTGGAGATCGTGGAGTGCGGTGAGCGAGTGGTCGACCCCGTCACGACGGTGGTCCGCGCGGTGAAGGCTTCCTGACACCGCTACCCCGAGCGCAGCCCCCTATGTTGCGAACTAGGACAGCGTCCATGCCAATGGCCGCTGTTTGTTGGCCAAGCGGTGCGCTATCCACAGGAAGATCCCCATGCGCGGCGTCGGAGAGGCCGTGCAGAATGGGCCCGTGACTACACCCCTGACGGGTCTTGGCTGGCCCGTTTCACGTGAAACACTGGATCGGGATGTTTCCCGTGAAACACCCACAGGACTGGGTTGGCCCCAAGACCCCGCCGTGACCCTTGAACCCACCCAAGGCCACTCCGGATGACGCGCATCCTGGCGGTGGCCAATCAAAAGGGAGGCGTAGGCAAGACGACGACCACGGTCAACCTCGCTTCAGCCCTCGCTGAGCACGGCCGGGAGGTGCTCGTTCTCGACCTGGACCCTCAGGGCAATGCTTCTACGGCACTAGGCCTCGAGCACCACAGCGGGGTTCTCAGCACCTACGAGGTCCTCACCCAGGACGTCCCCTTGGCCGACATCGTCGTCCAAGCAACTGAGGGAGGCGGGCACCTGTGGGCCGCGCCCGCGACCATCGACTTGGCCGGGGCCGAGATCGAGCTCGTCTCACTCGTGGCCCGCGAGGGGAGGCTGGATCGGGCCATCCAGACCTATCTGGACCAGCATGCGTCAACCCATAGTCGCCCCCTGGACTATGTGATCATCGACTGCCCGCCGAGCCTGGGTCTCCTCACACTCAACGCACTCGTGGCAGCCCGCGAACTCCTGCTCCCGATCCAGTGTGAGTACTACGCCCTCGAGGGTGTCTCGCAACTCCTGCGTACGGTCGAACTCGTGACCAAGCACCTCAACCCCAACCTGCGCGTGGGGGCAGTCCTCCTCACGATGTACGACGGACGCACCAGGCTCTCCTCCCAGGTGGTTCAGGAGGTTCGCGAGCACTTCGGCGAGGCCGTCCTGCCGACCGTCATTCCCCGGTCGGTGCGCCTGTCCGAGGCGCCGTCGTACGGCCAGACCGTGCTCGCTTACGACGCTGCTTCCTCGGGCGCCCTGGCTTACGTGCAGGCAGCCCAAGACCTGGATGGAGCCCCTCATGCATAGTTTTCCACATGTTATCCACAGGTCCCATGAGCTCTATCCCGGGAGTAAGGACGAATCGCATGGCTGAGGCGAAGCGCGGACTCGGCAAGGGCCTGGGCGCCCTCATCCCTACCGGGCCCACGGGGCCTACCGGGCCCACGGGGCCTACCGGGCCCACGGGGCCTACCGGGCCCACGGGGCCTACCGGGGCCAAGTCGACCGGGAAGGCCACCGGCAAGAAGACTGCGACATCACCGATACCTGCCCAGAGTGCGCCACCTGACCTCGACCCCGTCGTCGGCGCGGTCTACGTCGAGATCCCGCCTAGCGACGTCGTCCCGAATCCACGCCAGCCGCGACAGGTCTTCGACACCGATGCGCTCGCCGAACTCGTCTACTCGATCAAGGAGATCGGCCTGTTGCAGCCGATCGTCGTGCGTCGCAGCTCAGGCGATGGCGCGCCGTATGAGCTCATCGCCGGCGAGCGTCGCTGGCGCGCCTCGCAGGAAGCAGGACTCGACCGCATCCCAGCGATCGTGCGCGACACCGCGGACGACGACATGCTCCGCGAGGCACTGTTGGAGAACCTCCATCGTGCTGAGCTAAACCCTCTCGAGGAGGCGGCGGCATACCAGCAATTGCTCGCGGATTTTGGTGGGACGCAGGAGGAGTTGGCACAGCGCCTCGGGCGTTCGCGGCCTCAGGTCGCCAACACCCTGCGCCTGCTCAAGTTGCCCCCGGCGGTGCAGCGACGCGTCGCGGCGGGCGTTATCAGTGCCGGACATGCGCGAGCGTTGCTCTCGCTGGACGACTCCGAGGCGATGGATGTCCTCTCCGAGCGAATCGTCAAGGAAGGTTTGTCTGTCCGGTCGGTCGAGGAGATCGTGCTCATCGGTGACGATGGCGAGCCGAAGCGCAAGCGCACCCCGCGGCCGCGCGGCGGAGCGTCGGCGGAGGTGGCAGAAGTGACAGCGGGAGTGAGTGAGCGCCTCGGTGACCTCCTCGATACCCGTGTGCGGGTTGAAGGCGTGCGCAATGGGCGCAGCCGCGGTCGACTCGTGGTGGAGTTTGCCGATCTCGATGACCTGCGCCGTATCGCCGACATCATCGAGGGCTGAGGACGCAACCCGAAGGTAAGGATCGGCGGGAACGGAACCGGGCATGCGCGATGCATCGCACCGGCGTAGCCTCCACCCATCGCGATTGTCCTACAATCACGACCTCTCAGGGAGTGCACATGCGCACGGTGATCATCGGCGGCGGGGTCCTCGGCCTCACCCTGGGCTACGAGCTCGCCCGCCAGGGTGCTGAGGTCGAGATCGTCGACGCTCGTGAGTCGGGCCTGGGTGCCTCCGCTGTCAATGCCGGCTGGGTCGTCCCTTCGGAGGCCGCGCCCGTGCCCGGTCCGGGTCTCATCCTCAAGTCGATGAAATGGATGGTGCGCAAGGACTCCCCGCTCTACATCAAGCCCTCCGTGCAGCCGGACCATGTGCGCTTCATGCTCGGCATGTGGCGCCGATGCAATGAGCGCGACGCCCGCGCGGGATTCCAGGCGCACCTCGCGCTCGCCGAGTCCACCAACGACATCCTCGACGACTACACGCGCGACGGCATCGTCTACGACTCCTATGCCCAGGGCCTGCTCATGGCCTTCCGCGATCAGGAGAATCTCCACCATCACGTGAGTGGGCTCGACCTTCAGTCCGCCTTCGGCCTTGACCCGCAGGTCCTCGAGGGCGATGCGATCCATCAGGCCGAGCCCGCGCTGCGCAGCGGCCTCGCTGGCGGCATCTTCTTCCCCCACGAGCGCCACCTCGACACTGCCTCGCTCACGCGAGGCTTGCGTGCGCGCATCATTGAGCTGGGCGGCACGATCACGGAGTCTGCGCCCATCGATCGGGTCGAGCGACTCGGTGATGCGATCGTCGCGGTGCGCAGTGGTGAGCGCCGCTTCACCGGCGATGCCTTCGTGGTGGCGGCCGGTGCCTGGACGGGCCGTGTCACGGGTCTCTTTGGAGTGCCGCTCCCGATTCGTCCGGGCAAGGGTTATTCGATCGACCTCACGCCTCCACCGCTGCACCTACGCACCGCACTCAATCTGTCGGACGCCAAGATCGCGATGACGCCGTACGACGGGCGCATGCGACTGTCAGGCACGATGGAATTCGCCGGAATGGATGAAGAAGTCAATGCCACGCGCGTCCAGGCGATCCTGCGTGGACCAGCAAGCTACTTCGACAACTGGCAGACGCCCACGAGGGCGCCGCAGGCCAAGGCGGGCATGCGCCCGATGACCCCCGATGGCATGCCGATCA
>JBIKKK010000192.1:0-4239 GCA_044360385.1 Candidatus Nanopelagicales bacterium | reverse complement strand
GACACCGGCTCGCTCGCGATCGGCGGCATCATCGCGGGCCTCGCGGTCACCAGCCGCACCGAACTGCTCCTCGCCCTCCTCGGCGGACTCTTCGTCCTCATCTCGCTCTCGGTCATCGGCCAGGTCGCCTCCTACAAGTTCCTGCACCGCCGCATGCTGCTCATGGCGCCGCTCCACCACCACTTCGAGATGAAGGGGTGGCCGGAGATCAACATCGTCGTGCGCTTCTGGATCATCCAGGGCTTCGTCGTCGCGATCGGCCTGATGATCTTCTACGCCGAGTGGGTGCGGGGTTGAGCCAGGACCTCAGCGCGCTGACCTCGTCGGCGTCGGAGTGGAGTGGGCTGCGGGCCACCGTGGCGGGCATCGGCATTGCGGGCTTCGCTGCGGCCGATGCCCTGCTCGATCTCGGCGCCCAGGTGACGGTCATCGACTCCGGCGACGGCGATAAGCAGCGCGAGCGCGCCACGATCCTGGAGATCCTCGGTGCCGATGTGCGGCTGGGCTCCGCCGATTCCTGCGCCGACGACACCGATGTCTACGTCGTCTCCCCGGGCATCCCACCGCACGCGTCGATCATCCGATCCGCGATCGAGCGCGGCATCCCGCTGTGGGGGGAACTCGAACTCGCCTGGCGGATCCGGCCACCCGAGGGCGCCGCACCCTGGCTGTGCATCACCGGCACCAACGGCAAGACGACGAGCACCCTCATGCTCGATGCCGTCCTGCGCGCGGGTGGCCTGGAGTCGACCGCCGCGGGCAATGTGGGTGCGTCCCTCGTCGATGCGGTGCGCCGACCGGAGCTGCAGGTGATCGCCACCGAGGTGAGCGCCACCCAGATGCCCTACGTCACCTCGGTGTCGCCGTTGTCGGCCGCGTGCCTCAACCTCGCCCCCGACCACCTGGACTTCTTCGGCACGATGGAGGTCTACGCCTACAACAAGGCGCTCGTCTACCGGCACGCTCAGGTCGCCGCGGTCTACAACGTCGATGATCCCGTCACCGAGCAGATGGTGCGCGATGCCGATGTCGTCGAAGGCTGCCGGGCCGTCGGCTTCACCCTCGGCATCCCGGGCCTGTCGATGCTCGGTGTCGTCGACGACATCCTCGTGGACCGAGCCTTCATCGCAGAGCGCGCGTCTGCGGCCCAGGAGCTATGCACCGTGGGGGATGTGCCCAATTCGTCGCCCGCCAATGTCGCCAATGCGCTCGCAGCCGCGGCACTCGCCCGCTCCTTCGGCGTGACCCCGGGTGCCGTGCGCGAGGGACTGCGCTCCTTCACCCCCGCGCCGCATCGCATCGCGGTCGTGGGCGAGGTCGACGGTGTGCGCTACGTCGATGACTCCAAGGCGACCAACACCCATGCGGCATCCACCTCGCTGCGCGCCTACGACCCGGTGGTGTGGATCGCTGGAGGGCAGGCGAAGGGGCAGTCCTTCGACGAGCTCGTGCAGATGGTGGCGGGCCGGCTGCGGGGCGTGGTGCTGCTCGGTGTCGACCGCGGGGTGATCCGTGCGGCGCTCGAGGCGCACGCTCCCGGCGTGCCGATCATCGAGGTCACCGACTCCTCCCCTGAGGCGATGGCCGAGGTGGTCACCGCTGCGGCGCGGCTGGCCCAGGGCGGTGACACGGTGCTGCTGGCCCCCGGCTGCGCGTCGTGGGACATGTTCCGTGACTACGGCCATCGCGGCGATGCCTTCGCCGACGCTGTCCGCGCTCGCTCCTAGGTCACGCTTCCTCACCGCCCACAGAAGATCTCAGGGTGTGCCACTAGGGAGCGGTGGCGGGCACTGCGCGGAAGATGCGCGTCTGATCCGACATCGCGTTGATGGTCACCCGCCAGATCGGGCCAGAGCCCGCGGGGATCTCCCACATCTGGATGGCCCTATCGGCGGCCGCATTGAAGCCGGCCGTGGGGACATCGGCGAAGTCGTCGTAGAGGTAGAGGCGATAGGCGACGTCACCGGCCGGGATGGACACGTGCGCTGTCAGCGTCATGGGGATGGGGGCGGGCGGTTCCTTGCCGACCGCGACGTTCCAGACTCCCTCGCCATTGACGTCGGAGGTGAGGCGCACGGGGATCGTCACCCGGTCGACGTCGACGATGCCCGAGACCGCGGTGGCGTAATTGGCCGGCCTGTCGCGCAGCGAATAGACCGCCCCGCCCGGGCGATTGGCCGCGGTGCGGGTCTTGGGGAAGTCGGAAAAGCGGTAGCTGTAGAGGTAGGGGTAGGTGGGCCCGACGTTGTGCAGGCCGTTGTCGCTGATCGTGATCGCGTCGCTGGGGTAGTAGCGGTCTCTGCCTGTCCTCAGCGATGTGGTCGATCCGATACCCATCATGGGCACGATGTGGTCGTACTCCGAGTCACCCGGTGGCGTCTCTCCCAGTGTCGTGACGTTGTTGTAGACGCCCATGATCACGACATCGCCCCGCAGGAAGCGTCCCTTGACCCAGCGGAGGTACTGCTCGGTGGAGCGCTGCTCGCGTGACTTGAAGCGCGTGGCCTGCAGGCGCATGGCCTTCGCGGCGGGGAGGTCGTTGACGCCGAGGAGGAGCTGGCTCGACGCCTTCCACTGTGGCACTCCCGGTGACGCCAGGGCGCGCGCGGTCCACTGCGAGGTGTACTGCCCGTAGCGCATCCCCGCGCTGATGAAGCTCGTCTCTCCGCAGTAGCCGGAGTTGGCATTCCACTGCAGTCGCGGGGGCATGTCGATGCCGCGCTGGTGCCAGACGGGGGCGGGGGCCGCGGCCACCAGCCCGGGCGCCGATGTCCACGCGAGGGTAGCGATGGCGGCAGCGGTGACGAGCCGTCGGATCATGCGCGAAGGTTACTTGGACCGACGGGAAGGCGACACGCCCAGGAATCTCCCTGGCCCCACGGGTCACGCCCGGAACACTGTCCCCTATGGCCTCGACCCTCCCCACGACGCGCGCGTCCCGGGGGGCCGGGGAAGCCTCGGGGGAGCCGCCGGCCCGGCGATCGCTCATCCACCACCCCATGGGGCTCTACTACCTCCTGCTGGGTGCCACCGTGGCCCTGCTCGGCCTGGGCCTGCTCATGGTGCTGAGCGCCTCCTCGGTGCTGTCGATCAAGCTGCACGGATCGGCGTACACCCTCGCGCAGCGGCAGTTGCTCTTCGCTGCTATCGGCGTCGTGCTCATGATCATCGGCACGCGGCTGTCGGTCAACGTGTGGCGGCGCCTCGCGTGGCCTGCGCTCATCGTCGCGTTCGGACTGCTCGTCGCGGTGCTCATCGTCGGCGTCGAGGTCTCGGGCCAGAAGAACTGGATCGACATCATCGGCCCCTTTCGCCTGCAGCCCTCGGAGTTCGCCAAGATCGCGCTCATCCTGTGGAGTGCCGACATCCTCGCGCGCAAGGAGCCGATGCTCGACCGTTGGTCGCATCTGCTCGTGCCCGTGCTGCCGGTCACCGGCATGGTCCTCGTGCTCGTGCTCCTCGAAGGCGACGTCGGCAACACCCTCATCCTCGGTGTCATCGCCTGCGGCGTGCTCTTCGCCGCCGGCGCACCGCTGCGCCTCTTCGTCGCCCTGGGCACGATGGGGCTCGCGGGCATCGCCCTGCTCACCCTGGCCGCGCCCTATCGCATGAGCCGCTTCACCTCATGGCTCGACCCCTCCGCGGATCGACTCGGCGAGGGCTGGCAGGTGACCCAGGGTCAGTTCGCTCTCGGCACCGGCGGGTGGTGGGGCCTCGGCCTCGGCGCGAGCCGGGAGAAGTGGGGATCCCTGCCCGAGGCGCACACCGACTTCATCTTCCCCGTCGTCGGCGAGGAGCTCGGGCTCATCGGCACCCTCACCGTCCTCGCGCTCTTCGCCGTCATCGCCTTCGTTGCGTTCCGGCTCGTCCACTCCGCCGACGATGCCTTCGTGCGCCTCGCCTCCGCCGGTGTCGGCACCTGGATCGTCTTCCAGGCCGTCGTCAACATCGGTGCGGTGCTCTCGCTGCTGCCCATCACCGGCGTGCCCCTGCCGCTCGTGTCCTACGGCGGCTCTTCGCTCGTGCCCCTGCTCATCTCGCTCGGCATGCTCATGTCCTTCGCGCGCCGCGCGGGCGCGACGGCGGGTGGTGCACCGGTGACGCCCGTCTCCCTCACCGTCATCGACGGGGGACCCGACGCGGCTGCGCCGTCGAAGAAGTCCGCTCAGCGGAAGCAGACCAGCCCGACAGGGGCGGCTGCGCCGACCCGCCGGGCACGACCACGGTGAAGGTGCTGCT
>JBIKKK010000038.1:0-14734 GCA_044360385.1 Candidatus Nanopelagicales bacterium | reverse complement strand
TCCGCGCCCCCACGTCGCGAGAGAGTGACGCCCGTGCTGGTCGTTGTCGCCCCCGGACAAGGAGCTCAGGCTCCCGGCTTCCTCACCCCGTGGCTCGAGGTGCCCGGAGTCGAGGCCCGCCTCGACTGGCTCTCGGTCGTGAGCGGCGTCGACCTCATCGAGCACGGCACCCGTTCCGATGCCGACACCATTCGCGACACCGCCATCGCCCAGCCCCTCCTGGTCGGCGCTGGACTCGTGACCCTGCTCTCCCTCTTCCCTCACCCCGCCGAGGCCTTCACCCGCGTCGCCGTCGGTGCGGGCCACAGCGTCGGGGAGATCACCGCTGCGGCCGCCGCGGGCGTCCTCACCGCTGAGCAGGCGATGGTCTTCGTGCGCGAACGCGGACGTGCCATGGCCCAGGCCGCGGCCATGACTCCGACGGGCATGAGCGCCGTGCTCGGAGGCGATGCCGACGAGGTCGTGTCCGCAGCTACCGCACTCGGTCTCACCGCGGCCAACATCAACGGCGCAGGTCAGATCGTCGTGGCCGGCGCACTCGAGGCACTCGCCGCGTTTGCGGATGCGCCCCCGGAGAAGGCACGCGTGCGACCTCTGCAAGTCGCGGGTGCGTTCCACACCGACTACATGGCGCCCGCCGTAGATATCCTCGCGCGCCACTCGCGCTCGATGTCCACGCACGATCCGCGCATCCATCTTCTCTCCAACGCCGACGGGCGCGTCGTCCACGACGGTCGCGATGTGCTGGCACGACTCGTCGCACAGGTGAGCAGGCCGGTCCGATGGGACCTGTGCATGGCCACCATGGCTGACCTCGGAGTGACGGGACTCATTGAGATCCCACCCGCAGGCACGCTCACGGGTCTGGCGAAGCGCGCCCTCCCCGGGGTCGAGGCACTCGCGCTCAACACCCCCGACGACCTCGATGCCGCCTGGGACCTCGTGGCCCGACACGGCGGCCCCAGCCCCCTTGACCAGGCACCCACCTGGCGCCTCGTCGTTGCCCCCATGAAGGGCATCTTCCATCGCGCGGATCCCACGATCGGCGTTGGCGATCCGCTGCCGCACTCAGCGGAGATCGGCCGCGTGAGCAATCTGCGCGACACCGTCGAGGTCACCGCGCCGCACGGCGGCACTGTCGTCGAGTGGATCGTCGAAGATGGCGACCCGGTCTCTCCCGGTCAGCCACTCGTGCGCCTTCACCCCCATCACGAGGAGGTCTCCGTATGACCGCGCGAATCCAAGGCCCGACAGGAGCGCCGTATGCGCGCATCCTCTCCGTCGGCAGTTACCGCCCCGAGCGTGTCGTCACCAATGCGGAGGTGTGCGAGCGGATCGACTCGACGGACGAGTGGATCCGTGAGCGCTCCGGCATCGCGGAGCGACGCTACGCCGCGCCAGACGAGACGGTCGTCGACCTCGCGGTCTACGCCGCGGAGAAGGCCCTCGCGTCAGCGGGCATCACTCCCGACCAGGTTGGCTTCGTCATGGTGGCGACGGTGACCCACCCCTACCAGACACCGTCGGCCGCATCGGAGGTCGCCTACCGCCTCGGTGCCGTCAATGCCGCGGCCACGGACATCAGTTCAGCGTGCGCAGGCTTCTGCTACGGCCTCGCCATGGCGCAGGACATGGTGCGCGGTGGCAGCGCAGAGTACGTCGTCGTGGTGGGTGTCGAGAAACTCACCGACTGGATCGACCTGGATGACCGCTCCACCGCCTTCATCTTCGCCGATGGCGCTGGAGCGGTCGTCGTAGGTCCGTCCGATGAGCCCGCTATTGGGCCCGTCGTGTGGGGATCCGACGGCTCGCAGCACGATGCCATCTGCATGACCCAGTCGCTCATCGACTACCGCGACAACGGCGGCCCGCGCTTCCCCACTCTCTCGATGCAGGGCCAGCAGGTCTTCCGCTGGGCGGTGTCCAATGGGTCGGCCAAGGCGCAGGAGGCGCTCGCGCGGGCGGGCGTGACCGCCGAGGACCTCGATGCCTTCATCCCCCATCAGGCCAACATGCGAATCACGGACGCGATGATCCGCGCCCTCAAACTGCCCGAGCACGTGCCCGTCGCCCGCGACATCGAGACGACCGGCAACACCTCGGCAGCGTCCATTCCCATCGCGATGGACCGCATGCTCTCCACCGGTGAGGTCCCCCACGGGGGCACTGCCCTCCTCATCGGATTCGGAGCCGGCCTGGCCTATGCGGCCCAGGTCGTGACCCTGCCCTAGCGTGGACCCACGCACTCTTCGCACACCCACCGGAAAGGAAGCAGCATGAGCCAGGAGATCCTCGACGGCCTCGCCGTCATCGTCAACGAGGTCGCCGGAGTCCCGGTCGCCGATATCCAGCCTGACAAGTCCTTCATCGACGATCTCGACATCGACTCGCTCTCCATGGTCGAGGTAGTCATGGCTGCAGAGGACAAGTGGGGCGTGAAGATCCCCGACAGCGAGGTCAAGAACCTCCGCACCGTCGGCGACGCCGTCGCCTACATCGAGAAGTCGACCGCCTGACCGATGCGCATCGCCGTCACGGGGCTGGGGGCCACGACACCGCTCGGCGGTGACGTGGCCAGCAACTGGTCCGCACTCATCGAAGGTCGCTCCGGCATCAAGACGCTCACCGAGCCGTGGGTGGACGAGATGACGGTCCATTTCGCCGGCGTCCTCGCCGAGGAGCCACCTCTGGATCGCGTCGAGGCGCGCAAACTCGACAGATCCCAGCAGGTGGCCCTCGTCGCCGCGCGCGAGGCGTGGGCCGATGCCGGCAGCCCCGAGGTGGACCCGCTGCGCATGGGCACGGTCATCGGCTCGGGCATCGGCGGCTTCCTCACCCTGCTCAATGCCTACGACACCCTCAAGGAACGTGGGCCCTCGCGCATCTCCCCGCACACCGTGCCGATGCTCATGCCGAGCGGTCCTGCGGCCGCGGTAGGCCTTGAGTTCCACGCTGCCGCCGGGGTCCACGCGCCGGTGAGCGCCTGCGCGTCGGGTGCCGAAGCGATCGGTGTCGCCGCGCGCATGATCGTGGACGGTCGCGCCGACGTCGTGCTCGCAGGCGGCACTGAGACGCCCATCCACCAGCTCACGATGGCGGGCTTCGCTGCCATGAGAGCACTCTCCACGCGCAACGACGATCCCCAGGGAGCCTCACGCCCCTACGACGTCGGGCGCGACGGCTTCGTCATGGGCGAGGGTGCCGGTGTCCTGGTGCTCGAGTCCGAGGAGCACGCCAAGGCTCGCGGGGCACGCATCTACGCCTACGTCGTCGGCGCAGGCATGACGGCTGACGCCCACCACATCGCCCAGCCCGATCCCGAGGGCAAGGGTGCGATGAGGGCCATCCTCGCGGCACTCGAGCAGGCGGATGCGTCGCCGGATGATGTCGCGCACATCAACGCCCACGCGACCTCCACGCCCCAGGGCGACATCGCCGAGGCTGTCGCGATCCGCTCTGCCATGGGCAAAGCCCGGCCGCTCGTGACCGGGACCAAGTCCATGACCGGGCACATGCTTGGCGCTGCCGGTGCCGTCGAGGGGATCTACACCGTCCTCGCCCTGCACCACAGGCTCGTGCCAGCGACGCTCAATCTGCACGATCAGGATCCGGAGGTCGACATCGACGTCGTTCGCGGGGCTCCTCGCGAGCTCCCTGCTGGAGATCTCCTCGCGCTCAACAACTCCTTCGGCTTCGGCGGGCACGATGTCGCCATCGCCTTCCGGACCGTGTGATGGCCGACCCCGCCAGCTCAGGAGTCGATCCGCGGTCGCCGCGCGTGCGGCTCGAAGCATTCTTCGACCCGGGCACCTTCCGTCCCATCACGCCCGAGGATGACCGTGGAGTGCTCGTCGGCGTGGGCTCTGTCCACGGCGCCGAGGTCGTGGCCTTCTGCACGGATCCCACCGTCCAGGGCGGTGCCATGGGAGCCGAGGGGTGCCGCGCCATCATCACCGCGTACGACCGCGCCTTCGCCGACTCCTGCCCGGTCGTCGGCATCTGGCACTCGGGCGGCGCACGCCTGCGGGAGGGCGTCGCGAGCCTTGACGGCGTCGGCCGCGTCTTCGCCGCCATGACACGCATCTCCGGCAAGGTTCCCCAGATCTCCATCGTTCTCGGCCCGGCTGCCGGCGGGGCGGCGTACGGCCCGGCCCTGACCGACATCGTCATCCTCGGTCCGGAGGGGCGGATCTTCGTGACGGGGCCCGAGGTGATCCGTTCCGTCACGGGCGAGCAGGTAGACATGGAGCGCCTCGGCGGTCCCGACCCGCACGGGCGCCGCAGTGGCGTGGTGCACCTGGTCTCGGAGACGGAGGCCGAGGCCCTCGAGGAAGGACGCCGCCTCGCTCATCTCCTCGGCCGCCAGGGCTCGCTCGACATCGCAGCCATCGACGACCCCGACCTCGGTGACCTGCTGCCCGAATCATCGAAGCGCGCCTACGACGTGCATCCGCTGGTCGAGCGATTCCTCGACGAGGGCTCCATGGTCGAACTCCACGCGCGCTGGGCTCCCAACGTCGTCGTTGCCCTCGGTCGCCTCGGCGGACGCACCGTGGGCATCGTGGCCAACAACCCGCTCCGCCTCGGCGGCTGCCTCGATTCCACCAGCGCCGAGAAGGCCGCCCGCTTCGTGCGCATGTGCGATGCCTTCGCCGTGCCCCTCGTCGTGCTCGTCGACGTACCGGGCTATCTGCCCGGCGTAGGCCAGGAGTGGGACGGCGTCGTGCGTCGCGGAGCCAAGCTCCTGCATGCCTTCGCGGAGTGCGTCGTGCCCCGTGTCACGGTCGTCACCCGCAAGGCATACGGCGGCGCCTTCGTCGCCATGAACTCCGCCTCCCTGGGCGCGACCCGCGTCTACGCCTGGCCCGGTGCCGAGGTCGCGGTGATGGGCTCCGTGGCCGCGGTCCGGGTGCTTCATCGGCGGCGCCTCGCCGAGGCCACCGATGAAGAAGCACGGGCCCAGCTAGAACTTGAGCTCGCCGCGGAGCACGACATCATCTCCGGCGGCATCGCGCGTGCCGTTGAGATGGGTGTGGTGGATGAGGTTGTTGAGCCGGATCGCACGCGCACCACTGTCGCGCGTGCCCTGCTCGACACACCCGGCGTGCGCGGGGCGCACGGCAACATCCCGCTGTAGGGAATCGCCGTCACGGCGATGGCTGTGATGAGATACCGCTATGAGCGCACTCCTTGATGCCCTGGATGACGGTCCCCTGCTCGGCGACGGCGCCATGGGCACGATGCTGCAGGACCTTGGCAATGACGAGGGCGGCGCTCCCGAGTTGTGGAATGTCGAGCGCATCGACGTCGTCGAGGGAGTGCTTGAGGGCTACGCCGCGGCCGGCTCGCGCCTGATCACGACCAACACCTTCGGCGGCACCCGTGCGCGACTGCAGATGCACGGACTCGAGGATCGCGTCGAGGAGCTGAACCAGGCCGCGGCTGAGCTCGCGCGCCGCGTCGCGGATCGGCATCCCGTGACCTTTGTCCTCGGCGACATCGGACCATCCGGCGAACTCATGGAGCCCATGGGCGATCTCACCATCGATTCCGCGGCGGAGATGTTCGGCGAGCAGATCCGCGGCCTGGTCGCTGGCGGCGTCGATGGCATCCTCATCGAGACGATGAGCGACCTGTCTGAGGTCGAGGCTGCCGTGACTGCCGCACGCAAGGAGGCACCGGGCCTGCCCGTCTTCGCCACCCTCAGCTTCGACACCAACCTCCGCACGATGATGGGTGTCTCTCCCGCTATGGCCGTGCAGGCTATGTCCGAGATGGGCGTCGACGTCATCGGCGCTAACTGCGGCCGTGGCCTCGACGAGATGCGGATCATCGCTGCCCAGCTGGCCGAGGCAGGTGCGGGCCGCGTGCGCCTCATGGTGCAGTCCAATGCGGGCCTGCCCAAGCTCCAGGGCGACACCTTCGTCTTCGATGGCACCCCTGAGGAGATGGCGGGCTACGCCGTGGAGATGCGCGATCTCGGGTTCACGGTCATCGGTGCGTGCTGCGGTTCGACCCCTGCGCACATCGCCGCCATGCGCGAGGCCCTCGCCTAGCACACTTGCTCAGACCACGTGGTGGAGCACGCGCACGGGAGTGTCCTCGCCCGCCGCTCGGTAAGGCTCCAGCTCGGCGTCCCAGGCGGTGCCGAGGAGATAGGCGATCCCATCCTTGAGCTGCGCGCCCGTTGCCTCGGCACCGGCGACGGCGGCGCGCAGACGGTCCTCGGACACGAGGATGTCGCCGTGGACGCCGATGATGGCGCGGTGCAGGCCGAGCGTCGGCGTCAGCGCGTAGCGCTCCCCCTCACGACCCGGTGACGGATCCTCGGTGACCTCGGCGACGAGATCGGGGATCGCCTTGAGCGCGCTCATGAAGCGAGAGCCAAGACCGGGGCGTCCCGCCCAGGGCAGCTCCGCACGCAGCAGCGGAGGCGAGACCTGCTGCGGCTGCCAGTCCAGGCGGATCTCGGCGTCGACGATGGAACTCAAGGCCCACTCGACGTGGGGGCACAGTGCTCGAGGCACGGCGTGCAAGAAGACGACGCCGCGAGCGCGGCCAGCATGGGGCAGAGTCGGCGGCAGCATCGACGGATGCGTCGCCGACCGTGATGGTGGCATCGTGGACATGCCGTGGCCTCCTTCGTGAGGTTCGCCTTCCCCTGCGTCCTCACCCGGAGCCGGGCCTGCCCGACAGGGGCGGCTTGGCCGACCCGCCGGGCCTGCCCGACAGGGGCGGCTTGGCCGACCCGCCGGGCCTCAGCCCTTCACGGTGACTTCACCCTAGACCGTCTCGTACGCCGATGCGCGTATTGGATAGGGTCACGACACGCCGTAGCGCACCACACGACCGGAGGTAACCCATGGCCGTCGCCCAGCCCGCCGTCCTCGCCGACGTCTGGACCGACCGCGCCGAAGGCGCCCAGTCCCTGGCCCGCCAGGCGATCCTGGTCCTCGGCGGAGCGGCCTTCGTGGGCCTCGCGGCCCAGGTGGCAATCCCGCTGCCCTTTACCCCGGTGCCCCTGACTCTGCAGACCTTCGCCGTGCTCCTCGCTGGGGCAGCACTGGGGTCGCTGCGTGGCGTCATGGCCATGTCGCTCTACGCCGTCGCCGGCATCGCAGGAGTGCCGTGGTTCGCCGAGGGCTCCTCGGGCTTCGCCATGGCCAGCTTCGGCTACATCCTCGGCTTCATCGCCGCGGCGGGCATCGTGGGCCGCGTCGCCGAGCACGGTGCCACCCTGACCGTGTGGCGCACGGCTGGCCTGATGGTCCTGGGCAACCTCGTGATCTACGCCGTCGGCGTGACCTGGCTGAAGTACGCCATCGACGCGACATGGACCACCGCCCTGCAGCTCGGTGTTGCACCCTTCCTCATCGGAGACGTTGTCAAGATCGCGTTCGCCGCTGGCCTGCTGCCTCTCACCTGGGCGGGCCTGCGCAAGGCCGGTCTGCTGAAGTAGCCCATTAGGGAGCAGCGTCGCGCACGCGTCGAGCGGCGTCGGGATCGCCGAAGGCCGCCACCGTCGCCTCCGTCTCAGCGGCCATCGCCGTCTCGAGATCGCCCACGGACACGGTCGTCATCACGCGACGCAGGTCTCCCACGGCACGCTCCGAGAGCCCGCCCAGACGTGCGGCTACCGCGACGGCCTCCTCGAGCACATCGTCATCCGCCACACGCCAGTGCGCGATACCCCACTCCAGCATCTGCTCTGAGTCGATCCGCTCTCCCAGCATGAGGAGTTGCCGCGCGCGCGAGAGCCCCACGATCCGGGGTAGCAGTGCGGTGACCCCACCGGTGACGAAGAGCCCTAGGCCCATCTCGGGGAAGAAGCCCCGGGCCGACTCCCCTACGACGACCAGGTCGCAATCCAGGACCCATTCGAAGCCGCCGCCGACTGCCCAGCCGTGCACGGCGGCCACGACGGGTACGCGACCGAGCATGATGCGACGCGTGACCTGCTGCAGCTCCTCAACGTAGGCCTGCGTGGCCTCGCGCGTGCTCGCTTGCTCGGCGTACTCGTGCAGGTCATCCCCCGCGCAGAAGGCGCGGCCCGCACCGGTGAGCACGATGGCGCGCACTCCTGCATCGGCGTGCGCCGCCTCGAGCGCGGCGTTGAGGTCCCTGATGAGCTGCTCCGTGATGGCATTGAGCCGCTCAGGCCGGTTGAGTGTGAGGATCCGCACCGCGCCGCTGTCCTCGCTCAGCACCGTCGACATGGCGACTCCCTTCGTCAAGTGGCGGCTTGTGCGGACGACACACCGTCAGAGGACGACACTAGTCGCCACTCAACGACCGAGGCCGAGCTCTCGGGCAATGAGCATGCGCTGCACCTCATTGGTGCCCTCGCCAATCTCGAGCACCTTGCTGTCACGCCAGAAGCGGGCGACCGGGTACTCATTCATGAAGCCATAGCCGCCGAAGATCTGAGTCGCCCAGCGGGCATTCTCGACCGCCGCGTTGGAGGCGTGGAGCTTGGCGACCGCCGCCTGCCGCTTGAAGGGCTCGTCGGCGAGCATGCGGGATCCCGCGTCGTAGTAGGCCAGGCGTGCGGTGTGGGCGCGCACCTCCATGTCAGCCACCATGAAATCGAGTGCCTGGTACGCCGACAGTGGCTTGCCGAAGGCGTGCCGCTCGTGGAGGTAGCGCACCGACTCGTCGATGCAACCCTGCGCGAGTCCGACCGAGAGCGCGGCGATGGCAATGCGCCCCTCATCCAGTGTCTGGAGGAACTGCGCGTAGCCCTTGCCGCGCGTGCCCAGCAGGTTGGCCGCGGGCACCCGACAGTCCACGAAACCGAGTTCGTGAGTGTCGGAGGAGTTCCAGCCCACCTTCGAGTAGGGGGCAGACACCGTGAAGCCCGGTGTCCCGCTCGGGACGATGATGGTGGACAGCTCCTTCTTCCCAGCATCATCGGTCCCCGTGATCGCGAGGACGGCGACGAACCCGGTGATGTCGGTGCCGGAGTTGGTGATGAAGGACTTGGTGCCATTGATGACCCATTCGTCGCCTTCGAGCCGGGCGGTCGTGCGCGCGGCTCCCGCGTCGGTGCCGCCCCCGGGCTCGGTGAGCCCGAAGGCACCGAGCACCTCACCGGTGACGAGCCGGGGCAGCCACTCGCGCTTCTGCTCCTCGGTGCCGAAGCGATAGATGGGCATGGCGCCGAGGCTCACGGCAGCCTCGAGGGTGATCGCAACCGAGGAGTCCACGCGTGCGATCTCCTCGAGGGCCAGGCACAGCGCGAAGTAGTCGCCGCCCATGCCGCCGTACTCCTCGGGGAAGGGCAGGCCGAAGAGGCCCATCTCCCCCATCTGCCGCACGATGTCGTAGGGGAAGGCATGCGCCTCGTAGAGATCGCCGATGACCGGCGCGATGACATCCTGCGCGAACGCCGCGACCGACTTCTGCAGGTCGACGTACTCACTGGGCAGACGGTGATCCATCACTGCTCCTTCTGGGGGGTGCGTGCGCGTACGACGCGCGAGGGGCTCGGCCGCCCGAGGTGATCCTCGAGCCAGTGGGTGGTGTCGATGAGTGCGGCGAGGTCGACCCCGTGCGAGATGCCGAGGCCGTCGAGCATGTAGACGAGATCCTCCGTGGAGAGGTTGCCCGTGGCCGAAACGGCATAGGGGCAGCCGCCCAGTCCACCGGCGGATGCATCCACAGTGGTGACTCCCTCGCGCAAAGCGGCGAGGGTGTTGGCGAGCGCCTGGCCATAGGTGTCGTGGAAGTGCACGCCGATCCCCTCCAGGGGTACGCCGGCAGCGACGAGCCGTCGAACGAGGTCACCCACCTGGCCGGGGGTGGCAACCCCGATGGTGTCGCCCAGGCTGATCTCGTCGCAGCCCAGATCCTGCAAGCGGAGCGCGGCGGTGACGACCTGCTCGGCTGGCACCGCACCCTCCCAGGGATCCCCGAAACACATCGAGAGGTAGCCGCGCACGGGCAAACCCTCCTCCCGAGCACACGAGACGACAGGGGTGAACATCTCCCACTGTGCGTCGTAGCCCCGGCCGAGATTGCGCTGAGCAAAGGTCTCGGTCGCGCTAGCGAAGATCGCAATGTCGGTGGCCCCGCAATCAAGCGCTGACTCCAGGCCGCGCAGGTTGGGCACGAGCACGGGATAGCGCACACCCTCGCGGCGCGTGATGCCTGCCATAACCTCACGCGCATCGGCAAGCTGCGGCACGCGATCCGGTCGCACGAAGCTCGTGGCCTCAACGATGCCGAGCCCCGCCGCGCTCAATCGATCAATGAACTCGACCTTGGTCTGCGTGTCGATCACGCATGACTCGTTCTGCAGTCCGTCGCGGGGACCGACCTCCCAGATCGTCACGCGGGCTGGAAGGGAGGGATCGGGCACGACCATGGGCAGGGTCATGGCACCTCCTCCAGCTGAAGCTCCACGAGCACGGCGTCAAGCGGCACGCGTGTGCCGGGAGAAGTGCTCACCGACGTCACTGTGCCACGCCCCGGAGCACGCACGGTGTGCTCCATCTTCATCGCCTCGACCACGACCAGCGACATGCCCTCCTCGACGATGTCGCCGACGACCACATCCACGGTGATGACTGCCCCAGGCATGGGGCTGCGGGCCGCCCAGTGGCCCGCGAGGCGAGCATCCGCAGCGCGCACCGGTCGCCGGTCGCGCGGGCGTCTGGCCTCGAGCACGTGATGACGACCGTCGGCGTGAAGCCACAGGCGGTCGCCGTCGAATCCGGCAGTGTCCACGTCCCCGGGAGCGACGTCACGGCCATCGACACGGACAGCGATCTCCTCGCCGCCGACAGCGAGCGTGACCGGGAGCCCAGCAACATCCCAGTGCTGCTCCGCCGCGCCGCCCAGGCGCCAGGAGTCCCCCGCCTGCCAGAGGTCATCACGGACGGGGGCTACCAGCGTCAGTGCGCCCGCCGCGATGACGTCGGTGCCCGCCTCCACCTCGCGCGGCACCCGACCGTCGAGGAGAGAGGTGTCCATGTCGGCGCTGCGCACGCGATCGTCATCGAGGAGGTCTGCCAGGTCATCGATGTTGGTGGTCACCCCGAGGCAGATCGTCTCGCGCAGGGCCCGCTGCAGATTGGCGAGCGCCTCCTCGCGCGTCGCGGCATGGGCGATCACCTTGGCGAGCATCGGGTCGTAGTAGGACGTCACGCGATCACCCGAGGCCACACCCGAGTCGACACGGGCATCAGAGGGCTCGCGCCACAGGCAGATCTCGCCTCCGGTGGGCAGGTAGCCGCGCAGGGGATCCTCGGCGTAGACCCGCGCTTCCATGGCGTGACCGCGCACCACGATGTCCTCTTGGCGCATGGTGAGCGACTCGCCCGCTGCGATGCGCAACTGCTGCTCGACCAGGTCGAGGCCGGTGACCTCCTCCGTCACAGGGTGCTCGACCTGCAGGCGGGTGTTCATCTCCAGGAAGGCGAAGTCCCCTGGGCGGGCAGCGGGCACGACGTACTCGACCGTGCCCGCATTGACGTATCCGACACTGCGGGCCAGTCGCACGGCCGAATCGCAGAGGTGCTGCCGCGTCGCATCGTCGAGCAGAGGGGACGGCGCTTCCTCGATAACCTTCTGGTGGCGGCGCTGGAGAGTGCACTCGCGCTCGCCGAGGTGGATGACATGCCCCTGCGCATCACCGAGCACCTGCACCTCGATGTGGCGTGGAGCGTCGACGAACCGCTCCACAAGGAGTCGGTCATCACCGAAAGCTGCCAGGGACTCGCGTCGCGCACTGGCGATGGCCGCCTCGACATCCTCCCCGCGGCGGACGATGCGCATGCCCTTGCCACCGCCGCCGGCAGCTGGCTTGAGCAGGGCAGGCCTGCCGATCTCCTCGACCGCGGCGGCCACGGCAGCGTCGTCCATCCCCGGGTCATGTCGTCCCGGCACCACCGGCACACCGGCGGCGATCGCTGCCTCCTTGGCCGCGATCTTGTCGCCCATCGCCTCGATGAGCTCCGGCCCGGGTCCGACGAAGACCAGTCCTGCTTCCGCACAGGCACGCGCAAAGGCAGGATTCTCGGAGAGAAATCCATAGCCGGGGTGCACAGCCTGCGCCCCTGAGGCAAGCGCCGCCGCGATGACCCGATCGATATCGAGGTAACTCTCACGCGCGGGTGCAGGGCCGAGCCGGATAGCCGTGTCGGCGAGCAGCACATGCTGCGCACCGGCGTCAGCATCGCTATAGACGGACACGGCAGAGATGCCGAGACGGCGGAGGGTGCGCAGGATCCGGACCGCGATCTCACCGCGATTCGCCACGAGCACGCGATCAAACACGTTCACATCCGGAAGACGCCGTAGCGGACGGGGGGCAGGGGCGCATGACGCGCCGCCTCGAGCGCGAGGCCGAGCACGCGCCGGGTCTCGCGCGGGTCGATAACGCCGTCATCCCACAGGCGCGCCGTGGAGTAGTACGGCGACCCCTGCGTCTCATACTGCTCCCGGATGGGAGCGGAGAACTCCGCTTCGGCTTCGGCCGACCACTCCTCGCCGCGCGCCTCGGCCTGATCGCGGCGAATGGTCGACAGCACTGCCGCTGCCTGCTCGCCTCCCATGACGGAGATCCGGGCATTCGGCCACATCCACAGGAAGCGTGGGGAGTAGGCACGCCCGCACATGGAGTAGTTGCCGGCGCCGAAGGATCCGCCGATGACGACGGTGAACTTCGGCACGCGTGCGCACGCGACCGCCGTGACCATCTTGGCGCCGTGCTTCGCGATTCCTCCGGCCTCATAGTCGCGGCCGACCATGAACCCCGAGATGTTCTGGAGGAAGACGAGCGGGATGCCGCGCTGGTCGCACAGCTCGATGAAGTGGGCGCCCTTCTGGGCCGACTCCGAGAAGAGGATGCCGTTGTTGGCGATGATCCCCACCGGATGCCCGTGGAGGCGCGCGAAGGCCGTGACGAGCGTCGTGCCGTACTCCGCCTTGAACTCCGTGTAGTCGCCGCCATCGACCAGGCACTCGATGACTCCGCGGACGTCGTACGGCGTGCGGGGATCGATCGGCACCATGTGGAGTAGATCGTCGATCGCCCGAGCAGGCTCGCGTGACTCGGCGAGGGCCCAGGCTCCCTCGAGAGCCGGTGGCAGGGTGGCGACGATCTCGCGGACGATCCGCAGCGCATGGGCATCGTCATCAGCCAGGTGATCCACGACACCGGAGGTTCGCGCGTGCATGTCCCCGCCGCCAAGCTCCTCCGCCGTGACCACCTCCCCCGTCGCGGCCTTCACCAGGGGCGGTCCGCCGAGGAAGATCGTGCCCTGTCCCCGCACGATGACCGTCTCGTCGCTCATCGCTGGCACGTAGGCGCCGCCCGCGGTGCAGGAGCCGAGCACCGCGGCGATCTGCGGGATCCCCATGGCTGACATCGTCGCCTGGTTGTAGAAGATGCGGCCGAAGTGATCCCGGTCCGGGAAGACATCGTCTTGCATCGGGAGGAAGGCGCCACCCGAATCAACGAGGTAGATGCACGGCAGGAGGTTGTCTCGCGCGATCTCCTGCGCTCGTAGATGCTTCTTCACTGTCATCGGGTAGTAGGTGCCGCCCTTGACCGTGGCGTCGTTGGCGATGATCACGCACAGGCGACCGCTCACCTGGCCGATGCCGGCGATGACGCCCGCTGCGGGAGCCTCGCCACCGTAGAGGTCCTCCGCTGCCAGCGGAGCGATCTCGAGGAATGCCGTGCCGTCGTCCAGGAGCGCCTCGACGCGATCTCGGGGAAGCAGCTTGCCCCGCTCGAGGTGCCGCTCACGAGCCGACTCCGGACCGCCGCGTGCCGCCCGCGCACGCCGGGAGGCGAGGTCGTCCAGCAGGGGCGCGAAGGCCGTCACTGCGACTCCGATCGTTGGTTAACGATCGTTCACTCTACTCCCCTGTCGGGGCCTGGGCAAGGGAGGCCCGCGCCATGCCGCGCAGGAGGGTGGTCATCTCCGGTCGGGAGAGGCGCGCGCTGTGCGGGGTGGAGTTGATCAGCCCGAAGGCGGCGTGGACAGCAGCCCGGCCGCGATCCTCCGACACCTGGGGACGCTCAGCCACGAGGGCGCGCACCCACAGGTCGACGTACTGCGCCTGGAAGCGTCGCACCGCGCGGCGATCATCGTCGGGCACCGCGGCGAGGTCGCGCGCTTGGACGTCAATGAGGTCGGGGTGGTCGAGAGCGAAGTCGACGTGGAAGGCAATGAGGCCATCGAGGGAGCCGGCTCGCTCGCGACCTCCCTCAAGGAGGCGCTGGCTGATGTCGACGAGCATGGCCGACAGGATCGACTCCTTGCGCGGGAAGTAGCGGTAAAGCGCAGGACCGGAAATGCCCACCGCCGCACCGAGTTCATCGATCGACACACCATGGAACCCATCACGAGCAAAGAGCCGCGCGGCGACGGCGAGGATCTCCTCGCGTCGGTCTTCGCGTGTGGACGTCACGAGATCCCGAGGACGTGCACGAGCACCCGGGCCGCGCGTCCCCCCGACTCCAGCGCCACGGAGGTCGCACCGGGCACATCGACGTCGTCGAGCAGACGCCGCATGACCTCAGCCTCCGCGACTGGGTCGTCGTCACGTCGCCCCGCGGCAGAGTGCAATGCATCGAGTCGCCCCTCAGCCTCGTCAAGCTGGGAGGGCGAGTAGTCCCATGCCTCCCACCAGGGCCGGTCGAGGATCATCATCCGGATCGCCGCACCGCGATGCTCCTTGAGCAGGTCCGCCACCAGCACGAGATTGCCGGTGGACTTGG
>JBIKKK010000191.1:0-4260 GCA_044360385.1 Candidatus Nanopelagicales bacterium | reverse complement strand
CCCCTTGGGGGTGCTGATTGGATTCCCCCATGGCCTCCCGCGTTTCCCGGCGCCTCGCCGCCATTACTGAGTCCGCGACCCTCGCTGTCGATGCCAAGGCAAAGGCCCTGAAGGCCGCGGGCCGGCCCGTCATCGGGTTCGGCGCCGGAGAGCCCGACTTCCCCACGCCCGACTACATCGTCGAGGCGGCCGTAGCGGCCTGCCGCGACCCCCGCTGGCATCGCTACACCCCCGCGGCCGGCCTCCCCGAGCTCCGCGAGGCGGTCGCCGTCAAGACGCTGCGCGACAGCGGCTACGACGTCAAGGCCGGCCAGGTCCTCATCACCAACGGAGGCAAGCAGGCGCTCTACAACACCTTTGCCGCCCTGCTCGACCCCGGCGACGAGGCAATCCTCCCCGCGCCGTACTGGACGACCTACCCCGAGGCCATCAAGCTCGCCGGAGGCACGCCCGTCATCGTCGACACGGACGAAGCGAGTGGATACCGGGCCACGGTGGAGCAGCTCGAAGCCGCGCGCACCCCGCGCACCAAGCTGCTCGTCTTCGTCTCGCCGTCCAACCCCACGGGAGCCGTCTACACGCCTGAGCAGGTGGCCGCGATCGGCCGCTGGGCCGCGGAGCACGGCATCTGGGTCGTCACGGATGAGATCTACGAGCACCTGGTGTACGGCGATGCGGAATTCGCCTCGATGCCCGTACTCGTGCCCGAGATCGCCGACACGTGCGTTGTCATCAACGGCGTCGCCAAGACCTATGCCATGACCGGCTGGCGCGTGGGCTGGATGATCGGCCCCGATGACGTGATCAAGGCAGCGGGCAATCTCCAGTCGCACGCGACGTCCAATGTCGCCAACGTCTCGCAGGTCGCCGCACTCGCCGCAGTCTCGGGTGACCTGGCCGCGGTCGACGAGATGAAGGTTGCCTTCGACCGCCGCCGGCACCTCATCGTCGACCTGCTGTCGGCGATTCCCGGGGTGGAGTGCCCGACGCCCGAGGGAGCGTTCTACGTCTACCCCTCGGTCAAGGCAGTCCTCGGCAAGGAGATCCGCGGGCAGCGGCCAGCCTCGTCCGCCGAGCTCGCTGCGCTCATCCTCGACGAGGCCGAGGTCGCAGTGGTGCCGGGCGAGGCCTTCGGGACTCCGGGCTACCTGCGCCTGTCCTACGCCACCAGCGACGCCGACATCGAGGAGGGCGTGGGCCGCATGGCCGCTCTCCTCGGCGAGGCCCGCTAGTCCAGGGAACAGCCAAGGAGCACGGGCTCGGGCGTGAGCTCGATCCCGAAGCGACCGAGTACGCCGTCACGAATTTCGCGCGCGAGCGCGATCACGTCCGCGGTCGAGGCCGAGCCGCGGTTGGTGATCGCGAGCGTGTGCTTGGTCGACAGTCGCGCCGCGCCCCCCTCGGGGAATCCGCGCGGGAAGCCCGCCCGCTCGACCAGCCATGCGGCACTTGTCTTGGCCCCTCCCTGGGCCTGCGGCCACGCCGGAGCCCCCTCGGGCACGCGATCGGCCTCGATGACCGGGTTGGTGAAGAAGGAACCCACGCTCCACGTGTCGTGATCAGCGGCGTCGAGGACCATGCCCTTGCCGCGCCGCAGGTCGAGCACCGCCTCACGCACTTCGCCGGAGGCGGCCCGCTCCCCCACAGCGACGCCGAGACGAGCGGCGAGCTCGGCATAGCCGATGGGCGCCGACATCGATCCGAGCGGGAGTTGGAACGTGACGGAGAGGATGACGTGGCGACCGGGCGTCGACTTGAAGCGCGAGGTGCGATAGCTGAATCCGCAGTCCCCCGCGGCGATCACCTCGGTGCGACGAGTGACACGGTCGTACGTCGTGACGCGGGCGATGGTGTCGGCGACCTCTTGACCGTAGGCCCCGACGTTCTGGATCGGCGTGGCCCCGGAGAGTCCCGGGATGCCGGAGAGCGCCTCGATACCGGACCACTCCTCGGCCACGGCGCGCGCGACGAGGTCATCCCACGGCTCGCCAGCCGCAACGGTGACCCACGCACCGGCACAGGCATCCATCGAGACGTCGATTCCGCGCGTGCGGACCAGCACGACCGTGCCGGGCAGGCCTTCATCAGAGACGACCACGTTGCTGCCGCCACCCAGGATCGTGATGGACTCCTCCGCTGCATCAGCAATGGAGATCGCGTCGATGAGTTCGGCCTCGGTCTCAGCGACGAACAGGTGCTCGGCCGGCCCGCCGGTGCGCAGGGTGGTGAAGCCCGACAGGGGTGGCTCTGCCGCCCCAACCGACCTCTTCGCGGTCATGGCAACCGGACGATGGCCCAGGCGTTGCCGAGGACCTTCAGTCCCTCGTGGGTCGCCGTGAGCATGACCTTGGCGCGACCGCCGTCGAGCAGCTCCGTCACTTCGCCGGAGACCTCGATCACCGAGCCGGTGGCGTCGTCGGGGACGGGCACCGGGCGCGTGAAGCGGACGGCGTACTCCTCGAGTCGACCCGGGTCTCCGAGCCAGTCGGTGATCACGCGAGCAGCCTCCGCCATCGTGAACATGCCGTGGGCGATGACGTCGGGCAGGCCCACCGACGTGGCGAAACGCTCATTCCAGTGGATGGGGTTGAAGTCGCCGGAGGCGCCGGCGTAGCGCACGAGATCGAAGCGCGTGACGCTGAAGGTCTGGGGCGGCAGCGTGGTTCCGACAACGACGATTGTCATGCGGACTCCTCAGCGGTGCCCCGGGCGACGATGACGGTCGTCGTGGTGACCACGTGCTCGCCCGCCTCCGTCGTCAGGTCGACGCGCGTGGTGAGGATGTCATTGCCCGCCACGGCACGAATAGCCTCGATGGTGGCGGTGGCGACGAGGGCGTCGCCCGCCACGATGGGCCGGGAGTAGGCGAATCGCTGCTCACCGTGGACCACGCGGGAGTAGTCAAGGCCGAGCTCGGGATCCATCGCTGCCTGGCTCGAACCGGCGTAGGCGATGACGAAAGCAAAGGTCGGCGGAGCGACGACATCGGAGTAGCCGAGGGCCCGGGCAGCTTCGACGTCGTGGTAGACCGGATGCGCATCGCCGATCGCGGTCGCGAACTCGCGGACCTTCTCGCGACCGACGACATACGCACTTGTGGGCGGATAGCTCCGACCCACGAGTGCCGCATTGAGGGTCAGCGCGTCTCCTTGTGCATGGTGTGCTTGTTGCACGCCGGGCAGAACTTCGACACCTCGAGACGATCCGGGTCGTTGCGCCGGTTCTTCTTCGTGATGTAGTTGCGGTTCTTGCAGTCCTCGCAGGCCATGGTGATCTTCGGCCGAACGTCGGATGACTTGCTAGCCACGGGGCCCTCCTGTTGTTCGGACGCCGGAGCGTCCTCGGTGCGACTCGCGTCGCAGGTGCGACTCGCGTCGCGTGTGCGGCTTGCGCCGCGTCGTAGCGGAGGCCGGACTTGAACCGGCGACACAGCGATTATGAGCCGCTTGCTCTACCAGGCTGAGCTACTCCGCCCCTGGTGGATCGGGTCCTGGGACGGACCCGGCCGAGCCCCTTTACGGAATCGAACCGTAGACCTTCTCCTTACCATGGAGACGCTCTGCCGACTGAGCTAAAGGGGCGCGCGAGCGTGAGCCCGCAGCCCCGGAAGCGTACACGGCGCCCCAGCCCTCCCCCCAATCGAGGCCCGGCTGGCGACCCTCGCCCCCGACCGCTTCGATAGGTCCATGAGCGACAAGTGGACCGCGGCGGATCTCCCCGACCAGGCCGGCCGCCGGGCCATCGTCACCGGCGCCAATTCCGGCCTGGGTTTCGAGACCGCCCTGGCCCTCGCCGGCCACGGTGGCGACGTCACCCTCGCCGTCCGTGACTTGGCCAAGGGTGAGGCCGCCGCCGAACAGATCCGGGCGCGATCCCCGCAGGCGTCGATCGAGGTACGCCGACTCGATCTCGCCGACCTGGCCTCGATCGATGAGTTCGCCTGGCTGTGGCGGGAGTCCCATCCCGACGGTCTGGACATGCTCATCAACAACGCCGGGATCATGGCCATCCCGCGCCGCGACACCGCCGACGGCTTCGAGATGCAACTCGGCACCAATCATCTCGGGCACTTCGCGCTCACCGGGCGGCTGCTGGAGGCGCTTCGACCCGAGGGACGCATCGTCACCGTGTCCTCACAGGCTCATCGCATGGGTCGCATCGACTTCGAAGACCTCATGGGCGAGCGCAAGTACGGCGCATGGCGGGCGTACGGCCAGAGCAAGCTCGCCAACCTACTCTTCATGCGAAGCCTCGCCGAGC
>JBIKKK010000037.1:0-14799 GCA_044360385.1 Candidatus Nanopelagicales bacterium | reverse complement strand
ATCGCCATCTCCGCCTACCTGGGGGGATCCGCGGTCTTCGACGAGGCCATCCGCGCCTTCGCTCTCCGCTACGCGGATCAGGTCTCCAGCGATTACGCCGCCTTCACTGCGGCGATCGCATCAGGCCGGCTGGCCAGCGGGAACGTCGAGGGGGACGCCGAGCACTTCAGGGAGATCATGCGCAACCCTATGGCTGCTCATGCAGCCATCACGGCGCGGGCCACGTCCTAGGCTTTGCGTATGGACGCCGACGTCATCGTCATCGGAGCAGGGGCCGCCGGCTCGTCCACGGCCTGGCACCTTGCCCGGCGGGGACGCGAGGTCGTGCTCCTTGAGAGATTTGCCCGTGGACACGCGTGGGGTTCCTCGCATGGCGCGACACGCATCTTCCGCGTCGCTTATCGCGAGCCGCTCTACTCACGTTTGGCGGCCTCGGCGATCCCGATGTGGCGCGCCCTCGAGGAAGAGTCGGGCGAGACACTCCTGGAGCAGACAGGTCAACTGGACCACGGTTTCGCCGGAGCGATCGACGAGATCGAGGCGACCCTGCGTGCGGGCGGTTGGGCCTTCGATCGATTGAGTCCGGCCGAAGGCCGAGAGCGATGGCCCGGCATGGACTTCGACGACAGCGTCATCTACTCACCGGACGGGGGTCGGATCTTCGCCGATCGCACGATCGAGACGCTCCTGAGCCTCGCGGAAGCAGTGGGCGCGGACCTGCGCTTCGAGGACCCTGCTCTGACACTGGAGCCGGTGGAAGGGGGAGTGCGGGTCGTCACGGCGACGGGTGCCATCACGGCGCGCGTGGCGGTGATCTCCGCCGGCGGGTGGCTCCCCGAACTCGCCGGGCTCGCAGAATTCGGCATCAGGCTTCCCCGCCTTCAGGTCACCGCGCAGGCCCCGGTCCACTTCGGGATTCGGCCGGGCTTCGCCTTCCCGTCGTACGTGCATCACGAGGGCTCCGATGCCACCAACCACACCTTCGCCTACGGCGCCTACGGCCTGGAGTCGCCGGGCGAAGGCGTCAAGGTCGGCCTCGACACCATGGATGTCGTTGATGACCTACAGGCGCGCACCCTCGACGTGCCGGACTCGGCGATCGAGGCCGCGGCCGACTACGCCCGGCGTTGGCTGCCGGGTGCGGATACCGACGTCGCCTCCGTCGCATCATGCCTTTTCACCATGACGGATGACAGTCACTTCATCCTCGACCGGCGGGGCCCCGTGGTGATCATGTCCCCGTGCTCGGGTCACGGATTCAAGTTCACACCGCTGCTCGGGTCAATCGGCGCCGATGTCGTACTCGGCGCGCATACGTGGGCTGACGAATGGCGCCTTCCCGGCTAGGAGCTAGGCGTCCCGCCGGGGATGAGATTGATGGCGCGACTCAATGTCACCACGATGGTGACGACCGCCGTCGACGACTGGATGACGAAGAGCACCTTGACCCGGTGCGAGAGAGGCATCGTGTCCGTTGGGCTGAAGGCGATGATGTTGGTGTAAGCGGTGAAGAGGTAGTCCAGCAGAGCGGGCTGCCACGACTCCAATTCGTCCATGCCCTGCTGCGGGAAAAGGAAGTCCTTGGGCACCGACTGACCCGTCATACGCGCGACGGGGCCGCCCGCATCTATCCACCAGTAAACGATGCCGAAGCTGAGCACGTTGACAACGAGTACCGCGAACCCGGCAAGGAGCAGGGCTGCGCCTGACTCGGTGAAGCCGTTGACCAGGTTGATGAGCAGCAAGACTGCGTTCATCACGCTGGCGAGCACGAGGAAGACGAGGAAGGCCGTCATGGTCCCTGTGACGAGGCGCTTGCCGTCACCGGCAATGAGGTAGAGGCCGGCGACGATCGGGATGCCGGCTAGCTCGATGAAGGGGACGAGCCACGTCGGGCCGATGGTGACGACGTCGGGCAGGGGGAGCTGGAGAGCCACGATGACGACGACGATGAAGGCCACCCACATCAGTGATGCCCGGAAGGAGCGGCGCTGCTCGGGGGTGAGCGCGGGGCTTGGGGCCGGCGTCGACATGGGCCGAACCTAGCGGCTCGGAGGACGCCTCACGGGGCAACCTCGGTAGACACCGGGCCGCGAGGCGAGGACCATGTCCACCATGCCGAAGTGGGTCGTGGCCGTCGGGGCAGTCGCTCTCGTCGCGCTTCTGGTCGCGGCCGGAATCTTGGCCACCCGGGCAGAGAGTGAGCCCGCAGCTTCGGTGAGCTCGCTCGACCCCGCACCTGGCGCGAAGTCGACCACCCCGGCTACCCCTACGCCGACCCCCACTCCTGAGATCGTCATCTGGGCGGGTGAGGTGTGCGTCGCTCGTGATGCCTTCATCGCCAGCATCGTCGACGTCGCCGGTTCTCTGGAGTACAACCCCGAGGATCCTGCTTCGATCGGCGAGCAATTCCAGCAGCAGATCCCGGGGCAGTTGGATGGCGTGGATGCCGCGGCAAGCCAGTTGGGCACTGCGCTAGGCGCCATCCCGGTCGACTACATCGAGGCGGTGTCGGTCGTCCCGCTGCTTCAGGAACGCATCGAGATCCTGGGCACCGCCAGGGATGAGGCGCTCGGCCGTGTCGACGCGGCTCAAGCCGCGGGCGACCCCGTGTCTGCGGGCATCGAGTGGGTCCGTGCTGCTGCGGCGGCCAAGGCCACCTACGACGCAGGGGTCCTTGTGAAGGACTCGCTCGGCGAGCTCACGGGATCCGCGGACGGCGATGTGCGCGAGGCCTTCGCCAGTTCCCCTCGCTGCGCGAACTTCGACCTCGGTTGAGCGCTGGCTTAGGCTGACGGCGTGCCCCTTATCTCCGTCGTAGACGACGGCGTGATCCGCATCGTCACCATGACTCATCCCAAGCGTCGCAATGCGCTCGGTCATGCCATGGCCGATGAGGTCGCTGCGGCGGTGGAGACAGCGCAGAGCCGGGTCCTGGTCCTGAGGGCAGAGCCGGGCGTGAGCACATGGTCCGCCGGACACGACATCAATGACCTGCCGACCGACGGCCGGGATCCCCTCGCCTGGACCTCGCCGGTTGAGCACCTCGTGCGCGTGGTCCGTGCGGCGCCGTTCCCCATCATCGCCGCGGTTGAGGGAGGCGCCTGGGGTGCGGCGTGCAATCTCGCCTTGACCTGCGATCTCATCGTCGCGACGCGCGATGCGACCTTCGCCATCACACCGGCCAAGCTCGGAGTTCCGTATCACACAGACGGCGTCGCACAGTTCCTCAGTGCGGTGCCACTCCACGTCGCGAAGGAGATGTTCTTCACGGCGCAACCACTCTTCGCCGACTCGCCGCACCTCGCCGGGACGATCAACCGCCTCGCGGACGACACTGCGTCACTCGAGGTCGCCTGGCGATCCCTGGCCGAGCGCATCGCCTCTCTGGCGCCCTTGTCATTGCGGGCGATCAAGGCGGAGATGAATGCCCTCACGGATGCACGGCCCCTGGAGAGCGGCACCTTCGAGCGCCTCACCTCACTGCGTCGCGCGGCATGGACGAGCGCGGACTATGCGGAGGGAATCGCGGCATTCCGGGAGCGGCGTGATCCTCGATTCTCGGGCGAGTGACACTCCTGATTGAATGACACTGCGATGAGCAGCCCACACCCCGCACACTACGCCACGACGAGCCGGAGCCTCTACCCGGTGATCGTCGGTGTCTTCGTCGGCCTTCTCCTCATCTCCAATATTGGTGCGGTCAAGCTCATCGAGTTCGGCCCGATCATCACCGACGGCGGCGTCTTTCTCTTCCCCCTCGTCTACATCGTGGGCGACATCCTCAGCGAGGTCTACGGCTTCAAGGCCGCGCGCAAGGCGATCTTCATCGGCTTCGCCATGTCGATCCTTGCTGCCCTCACCTTCTGGCTCGTGCAGATCTCGCCCCCCGCCGAAGCCTGGGGCAACCAGGAGGCGTTCGAGTCGGTGCTCGGATTCGTCCCGCGGATCGTCCTGGCCAGCGTCGCCGGCTACCTCGTGGGGCAGCTTCTCAATGCGTGGGTGCTTGTCAAGATCAAGGAGCGCACGCAGGAGAAGGCGCTGTGGCTGCGCCTCCTCGGGTCGACGATCATCGGCGAATTCGCTGACACCATCGTCTTCTGCACCATTGCCTTCTACGGCGTCATTACCGGCGCGGAGTTCCTCGTCTACGTGGCTTTTGGCTTTGCCTACAAGACGCTCGTTGAGGTCGTCCTGCTGCCGGTGTCCTACGCCGTCATCGGCTGGGTCAAGCGTCGGGAGCCGACCTACGCCGATGCGTTGCCGGCGTAGTAGCGGCCTAGGAAGTCCTCCCGCATCGCATCGAAGTCGCCGAGCTCGATGGCCTCGCGCATCCGATCGACAAGGCGCACCGTGAAGCGCACGTTGTGAATGGTTGCGAGGGTCGAGGCGATCATCTCCTTGGCCTTGAAGGCGTGGTGGAGGTAGGCCCGCGTGTAGTGCATGCAGGTGTAGCAATCGCAGTCGGCATCGATCGGCTCGAAGGCTCGCCGGCTGGCGCTGGTGAGCAGGTTGAAGCGCCCGTCGGGTGTGTAGACGGCGGAATTGCGTGCCTCGCGCGAGGGGGAGACGCAGTCGAATGTGTCGGCTCCGGAGGCCACGCCGGCGAAGAGGTCGCCGGGCTCGCCAATGCCGAGCAGGTGTCGCGGCTTGCCCTCCGGTAGTTCGCTGGTGACCCACGTGACGATCTCGGTGAGGTTGCGCTTCTCGATCGCGCCGCCGATGCCATAGCCGTCGAACGTCATGCCGCCGAGGTCTCGGGCCGCGGTGCGCCGCAGATCCTCGTATTGCGCTCCCTGGATGACGCCGTAGAGCGCCTGGTAGGGACGCTCGGGGGAGCGAAGGCGATCGTGCTCGACGAGGCAGCGCTCGGCCCACAGGCGCGTGCGCTCCAGCGACATCACCTGGTAGTCACGGGTGTTGTTGAGCGTGGTGAGCTCGTCGAAGGCGAAGGCGATGTCGGCACCGATGGATGCCTGCACCTGCATCGACACCTCGGGGGTGAAGCGGTGCTCGGAGCCGTCGAGGTGGGAGCGGAAAGTCACTCCGTCGTCGTCGACGCGGGCGAGACGCTCCTTGCCCTCGGCGATGACGTCGTCGTCGCGGTGCCCGGAGTCCATGGCGAGGACCTTCTTGAATCCGGCCCCAAGGGAGAGCACCTGGAAGCCCCCGCTGTCGGTGAAGGTCGGCCCGTCCCAGTGCATGAAGGCTGCCAGGCCCCCGGCCTCCTCGATGATCGCGGGCCCTGGTTGCAGGTAGAGGTGGTAAGCGTTGGCGAGCACCGCCTGGGCGCCCAGATCGCGCACGGTCTCCGGCAGCAAAGCCTTGACCGTGGCCTTGGTGCCCACGGGGATGAAGGCGGGAGTGCGGATCTCGCCGTGCGGGGTAGTGATGACACCGGTGCGGGCGGCGCCGCTGCGCGCACCCACCGTGAACCCGAAGCCCGACACGGGCCCCAGGATGCCAGGGGCGCCATCTCACGTGCCTGGCGGCTAGTCTCACGCCGTGACCCTTATCGAGTCGATCGACGGCGTCGACATCGAGCATCGCGACATCGTGACCAACGGAGTCCGGCTCCACTGCGCTCTCGCGGGGCCGCAGGACGGACCCTTGGTCATCGCCCTGCACGGCTTCCCGGAGTTCTGGCGCGGCATGGCAGGCCCGGTGGTGGCTCTGGCGCGTGCGGGCTTCCGCGTCGTGGCGCCGGATCAGCGCGGATACGGCACGAGCGAGAAGCCCAAGGGGATCGATGCCTATCGGATCGAGGAGATCAGTGCCGATGCGGCGGGGTTGGTCACCGCCCTCGGTCGCGACCGTGCCTTCGTCGTGGGCCACGACTGGGGAGCGGCGGTCGCCTGGTGGCTCGCCCTGACCCGCCCCGCTCTCGTGGAGCGCCTCGTCGTCGCCAATGTGCCCCATCCCAGCGTCTTCGCGCGCGAGGTGAAGGGCAACAAGAAGCAGCTACGCAAGAGTTGGTACATCTTCGCCATCCAGGCTCCATGGCTGCCGGAGCGCCTTGCCTTCGGCAAGCGCACGCGGGGTCGTTTTGCGCGCATGATCGCCCAGACGGGCAATCCCGGGTCCTTCGATGCGCGCTATCTCGAGCAGCTCGAGGACGCCTGGAGTCATCCGGGCGCGGGCACGGGAATGATGAATTGGTACCGGGCCTCTGTGCGCCGACGGCCTGAGCGTCTGGCTGACAAGCGCGTGCACGTCCCCACGCTCATCATCTGGGGCCGACGCGATGTGGCGCTGAGCGACACCATGGTGGAGCCAAGCGCGGCGCTCTGCGATGACGTACGGGTGGAGTTATTCGACGACGCCACCCACTGGGTGCTCCACGACGAGCCGGAGGGCACGAGCCGCTTGATCGTCGACTTCCTGTCGGCGCCCTAGTTGGCGGAGTGTCGGGCCGCGGCGCGGTCCTCTAGGTAGGCGAGCACGACGGGATCCACCGCCCCGGGCACGAGCCGCTCCTCGAGGTTCTCGACGCCTGCGGCGTGCTCGAGCGCCCGCTCTAGGTCCGGATCGTCGTAGCCGAGCGCATCGAGAGCTCGCCGCAGCCGGTCTGCGGTCTCCGCTTCCAGAGGCCACGACTCGGCGGGCTTGCCGAAGAGCAGGTCATGGATGCCGAGGAGCCTCCCGAGCTCGACGACCGGATCGTGGTGGTCGTCCACGCGCAGGTCGACCGCGATATCGCTGCCACCGCCGTATCCCGCACCGACACCGCCGACGAGGATGGCGGCGCTCTGCCGACCGCGCGAGTCGCCACCGGCGCGATCCCCGGCAAGCAAGGCCGCGTGGAGGCGATGGGCGAGCGGCTCCGCCGTGTCGCTCGCGATGAAGGCCGCCTCCATCGCGGCGACCACCTCGGGCCCGGTGAGGATGTTGCCTTGAATTGCGTAGCCCGGCCCCGTGACGCCACCGGCCCAGGACATGCAGTCGGCTCCCGTGAAGGTGGCCGCGCCTCCCTGGCCGTCGACGATGCCGGCCTGGCGCTGGTCGCGGCCGTCATCCGCGGCGATCAGGGCGTCCAGGGCCCCTTGGGCGCTGCGCCCTTCGGCGAGCAGGGCGAAGCCGTCGGGGAGAAAGCGCAGGTTGGCGAAGGATTGTGTGGCGATGGCTCCGAGGGGGGCAAGTACGCCGGGCACGACCGCACCAGCGGCAAGGAATTTGCTGGCGACGGCGACGCCCCAGCGATCGCCCTCAGCGCTGCGCGCGACGATGGAAAAGGTCATGGCGCAGAGTAGGCGATCGAGATGATGGCGGACTCGGCAAGCACCTTGGCATCCCGCAGGAGTAGCGCGCGGTAGGTGGTCACTCCTTCGGCAAGGCCCTTGACGTCCGTCGCGACCACACCCCTGGGCGTCACCTTGAGCGCTTCGATGGGGACCCAGTCGGTTTGCCCCATGCCCTGAAGGAAGACGATCATGCGATCGAGTTTCACGGGGGAAGGGTCACGGAGTGCTCGAGTGGCGTCCATGCGAGCATGCGCGGGTGATCGACCTCACTCGCTCGCTACGTCACTTGGCCTGGGCTGATGCACGCCTCTTCGAAGATCTTGAGGCCCTTCCACCCGAAGCACTCGAGGCGCGATATGCGCCCGATGCATGGACCGTGGGTCACCTCGCCATGCACATCGTGGGTGGAGCGGAGTGGTATGCCTACTGCCTCGCCGGCTCGCCCTGGACGGATCTCGAGATCCCGGCTGGTGCCGAGGATCTGCGTGCGCTCGCGGAGCATCTCGCGACGTTGAATGCACTCCTCCTCGAGCAGGCAGCCCGTCCAGATGAGTACGTGGATTTCATCGACGAGGACGGTCCACGTCGAGCGCTTCGCTCGACGATCCTGACGCAAGCCTGCCTGCATTCGATTGAGCACCGCGCACAGATCGCATGTGCGCTCGACGTGACCGGTCACGGCGGGGTCACGCTGGATAACTATGACCTCTGGGCGTTCGAGACTTACGAGCGCCAGGGGTGACACTGGGTCGGTGCGCTCCCGACTTATCGCAAGCCTGATTCTCGGAATCATCGCGCTGCCGGTGATCTTCGTCGGCCTCATCGACCCGCTCGAGGGAGGTCTCGCGCTCCTGGTCGCCGTGTGCCTCGGCGTCGCTGTGAGGCTGCTGTCCGGCGTAGCGCTGCCGCGCTTGGCGTGGATCTCGATGCTCGCGACGGTCGGAGTGGGGATCCTGGTGCTGGTGCTCGTCATCTTCGCGGTGCCGAACGAGACCGTGCAGGAAGTCGGGCCGGAAGTCACCGCACAGAATCCGCTCAATGCCGGTGCGCGCGTCCTGCTGTGGGTCTACCGGCTCGGTGTGCTCTTGGTGCTCGCCGGGGGAGTCGTCTATCTCGTGCGGATCGCCCAGGCTCTGCGTGTTCCTGGCAAGAGCAAGAGCGAGGTGGTAGACGCGTGAATCCCTTTGTTGATGATGACGTCCCCCAGGGTGCCCAGGTCTTCGTCATGCTGGGAGTGCTCCTGGGGGCAATCTTCGGTGGCGCGCTTGTCCTCTTTGTCGGCGCCGAGATTCTCAGCGACCCCGGCGGTGTGCAAGGTGCGCTCATGGTGGTCGCGTGGCTTGCCCTTCCCGTACTCCTGTCGATCGTTGCGCTCGTGCGTCCACCGTTGGCCTATCGGATCCTCGTGGTCGTCGTAGCCCTGGTACTCCTAGCCTCGATCGCCGCGATCCCGCTGGCGGGGCCCGTCTGGGAGTTCGAGGACACGCACGGCCCGATCAATCTTCTCGTGATCATCGGGGCGCTGATCCCCTTCGTGGCGCTTGGTCGCGCGATGCCCGCTCGCGCGGGATGGCTCATGGTGGTGCTGATCGCGGGGTTTGTGATCCTCCAGTCGGTGAGCCTGCTCCTGGTCGGCCAGTGGTCGGTGGTGCTCGTCTTCGTCGTGCTCATGGCGCCCTTCGTCGCCGTGGCGGTCCTCTTCGTCATCGGTGGAATGAAGTCGAAGCAGTCTGTGACGTGAGCACCGACGTGACCGCCCAGTGCAGCAACGCCCGTTGCCCAGGGTTAGAGACCTACACGTCAATGCGGAGTCAAGTGATTCAACAGAATTGACCGGTCATAGATGAGAGCGCGCTGAGCGTCGGCAGGCGCTACCCCAAGCATGGGGGTACCTTGTGGAATCTAGGCACCACTGGCGAACCATGACTACACGGGAACGGTGGCCGTCATGGATGTGATTGTGCAATCCGAACGCTGCATCGCCTTCCGCGTGGATCCCGACGCATGGAAGCACCCCGACATCACTTGGCCCGATGACGAACTCATTGAGATGTCTGCGGCTGTGGCTTCGTCTGAATCTCCGTCAGCATTCGTCGCTGCAGTGCTGGGGCGCATTCTCCCCGGGGAACGCATGCGCTCCTGGGCGATCGTTGAGATTGATGATGGCGGGGGGATTCATCGCGGCCCGGAGGAATCCTCGGACCCGGGTCTAGGCGCACGTGCGGTGACGTGGCTCTGGGCGTCGGGAGCTGCCTCCGACGCCCTCGGAGATGGTGCTGCCTACGTCGAGTCTTGGCCCACGGAGCATGCGATCGAGGCCATTGCTTGCGTGCCGCTTGTCCATGACGGAACGGTGAGAAGTCTCATCGCCGTGTGGCTGACGGCTGAGGATACCGATGCCATTCGGCGTGAGGTGTCTCGACTCACCCTTATGGGCCGTCTCTGGACTGCAGCGCGTTCTGAAAGGACGGAAGCTGCCGACGCCGGCGTACCAGCCGAAAGCTTCGTGTCGGACGCGCTCACTCCTCGCCAGTCCGAGATCCTTCGTGCCATCGCTCTCGGGCTCACCAATGCCCAGATCTCGCAGCAGATCCGCTTCAGTGAGTCGACCGTGCGGTTGGAATCCATGTGCATTTACCGTCACTTCGGCGTGCATTCCCGATCCGAGGCGGTGGAAGCCGCGCGAGCGGCGGGAGTTCTGTGAAAGTCCGCCAGCGCTAAGGATGCCCTGGGCGCTGGCCCGCACCCGGTTTCCCATTCGCTGAGCCGCGCGTGCCACGTCGGGGTTGTCCGGCGCCACCATCGGTGCGGTCTTCCCTCCCGCGGGCATGGCGGTCATCGCTTCGGAGGTCGGCGGCACCGGGCTCTGTGCACTTCCGGGCGTGCCCGGAAGGAATGCCCGGATCCGGGCGATTGCGTCAAGCGCGACGGCCTTCAGTCTTTGTGCACTGCCTTCTTGATGTCATCGATGACCTCGTCGGCCTTGTCGGCCACATCCTGGACGACGCCCTTGGCGTCTCCGACCAGTTGATCTGCCTTGCCCTCGTTCTTGAGCTTCTCGTCGTCAGTGAGGTCTCCCACTGCCTCCTTGAGCTTGCCCTTGGCCTGATCGCGGTTCATGTTCATGATGGTTCCCTTCAGCTGCTTGATGGCACGACGCTCGGTTTGGCGACGGGGCTCGGGTTAGCGACGGGCAAGGCGCCGGCCGCTTTCGTTGGCGATGGGCGTGTAGTTCATCTGGAAGTGGTGGTAGAGCGCGGATTCGTCCTCCTGCTGATAGTTCTTCACCGCGCAGTTCGAGGTTGGGTGCGGACCTGACGTCCTCCTTCAGGACTGACACGCAGAGTTCGCTCGGCGACACCGTGACTCCTGCCATGGACACGAAGGTCAGGTGCCGTCCAAAGATCCCTTCCTTGACTGTGCCGAATTGCGGCTCGTCTGTCTCGACATCGACGTAGATCCCGTGAAGTTTGCCGATCCTCTGCCCGTCGCGGTCGATGACGGTCTTGCCCAACCAATCCGAGGCCGTCCAGCCAACCCCGGAATCGGGCATGAATGGCCTACTCGGTGTCAGCGCAGTCTCCTGGATCGATGGGGCCTGTGCAGGATCTTCGTGTTCGGCAGGTACCGACATGGGCATTCCTCCCTCTCGCGGCTCGTGGAAGCCAGCAGTCACGTGCGTGGGGATCTCTTGACCGGGTCACTCTCATTGAGCGCGTTCACGCGTCAAGAGTCAATGTCGCGGGCGCATTGATGACGATCTCCTGACCTAATGCCGAGTCGACGCGTCGGTTGCTTGCCGAATGTGCCCTGAGCCAGCCTCGCTCACGATCGCAGCGCTCGAGTCGTGCCCATGGAGATCCCGGCCGATCCCGAGGCTCTCCGAGCGATGGCGCGCCGTCGCGGGCGCTAAGGCGTGAGCTTTCACGGGGTGGGCGCGCCCGGAGGGACTCGAACCCCCAACCGACCGGGTAGAAACCGGTTGCTCTATCCATTGAGCTACGGGCGCCACGGCGCCGCGGCGCCGGGCGTCATTGTTGCACTCGGCAGTGGTCCACAGGAGCCGCCGCGGCCGGCTGTCCCCAGCGTCGCATCGACCAGTGGCACTCGCGGGACTCTCGCACCAGCGTCACCGGGGTCGGGGCCGAGGGGCCCCATGAAGGGGAACGACATGAATGAGATCACCATCACTGGCAACCTCGTCAACTCACCGGTCCTGCGCACCTACGGCACACAGCAGATGACACGCTTCCGCCTGGCTCACAGCCACTCCTATCGCGATCCCGGCACGGGGGATTGGATCGACAAGGGCACGACGTTCATCGAGGTCTCGTGCTGGCGCAGTCTTGCTGTGAATGTGACCGAGTCCATCGGCAAGGGCTCAGCCGTCATCGTCTCCGGCCGGCTGAAGAGCAGCGAGTGGGAGAAGGAGGTCGATGGACGAATCGAGAAGCGCACCTCCTTCGAGATCGAGGCGACAGCCATTGGACCTGATCTCTCACGTGGCGTGACGCAGGCTGTCGATCGCAAGCACGAGGCCGTCGAGCGCCAGGAGGAAAGCGCGGTCGCCGAGGCGCTCAGTGTCATGGCCACCGGCAGCCACGTCCCGAGCGGAAGTCCCTTCGAGTCGGTGCCGGGGGAGGAGTACCCCGCCGCCTGAGGGAGCGCCTCCCGGCGGGGCCGACCCTCCGGCCAGTCCCGCCGGGAAGCGCGCTGACTAGGCTCTGGCCCTATGGCCGAGTTCATCTACACCCTCCGCAAGGCACGCAAGGCGCACGGCGACAAGGTCGTTCTCGACGACGTGACGCTGTCCTTCCTGCCGGGAGCCAAGATCGGCGTGGTCGGCCCCAACGGCGCGGGCAAGTCCTCGCTCCTCAAGGTCATGGCCGGCGTGGACGAGGTGTCCAATGGCGACGCGATTCTCACCCCGGGCTTCACCGTGGGCATCCTCATGCAGGAGCCCATGCTCGACGAGTCCAAGACCGTCCTGGAAAACGTCGAGGAGGGCGTGGCCGATACCAAGGCCATGGTCGACCGCTTCAACGACATCTCGGCCCAGATGGCCGATCCCGATGCGGACTTCGATGCCCTGATGTCGGAGATGGGCAAGCTCCAGGAGGAGATCGACCATCGCAATGCCTGGGATCTCGACTCCCAGCTCGAGCAGGCCATGGACGCCCTGCGTTGCCCCGCCCCCGATGCCGACGTGAGCGTGCTCTCCGGTGGCGAGAAGCGTCGCGTCGCGCTGTGCAAGCTGCTGCTGCAGCAGCCCGATCTGCTCCTGCTCGACGAGCCGACGAACCATCTGGATGCGGAGAGCGTGCAATGGCTCGAGCAGCACCTTGAGAAGTACCCCGGCACCGTCATCGCCATCACCCACGATCGCTACTTCCTCGACAACGTCGCCCAGTGGATCCTGGAGCTCGACCGCGGCCACGCCTATCCCTACGAGGGCAACTACTCCGTCTACCTGGAGAAGAAGGCGGCTCGCCTGAAGGTCGAGGGCCAGCGCGACGCCAAGCTCAAGAAGCGCCTCACTGACGAGCTCGACTGGGTGCGCTCCAGCGCGCGTGCTCGCCAGACGAAGAGCAAGTCGCGTCTCGAGCGCTACGAGGAGATGGCTGCGGAGGCGGAAAAGACCCGCAAGCTCGACTTCGACGAGATACAGATCCCCCCGGGCCCTCGCCTGGGCAATGTCGTGGTCGAGGCCGACCACCTCACCAAGGCATTCGGCGACCGGGTGCTCCTCGACGACCTGTCTTTCACCCTTCCGCGCAATGGCATCGTCGGTGTCATCGGTCCCAACGGCGTAGGCAAGACCACGCTCTTCCGCATGATCGTCGCCGCCGCCCAGGGTGGCTCGGATGACAAGGATGAGTTGCCGACGTCGGGCGACATCAAGGTCGGCGAGACCGTCAAGCTGTCGTATGTCGACCAGGGCCGTTCCGGTCTGGATCCCAAGAAGAATGTGTGGGAGGTCGTCTCCGACGGCCTCGACTGGATCAAGGTCGGCAATGTCGAGATGCCGTCCCGCGCGTATGTCTCGGCATTCGGCTTCAAGGGCCCTGACCAGCAGAAGCCCGCGGGAGTGCTCTCGGGTGGTGAGCGCAACCGCCTCAACCTCGCACTCACGCTCAAGATGGGTGGCAACCTGCTCCTGCTCGACGAGCCCACCAACGACCTCGATGTCGAGACCCTGGGATCGCTCGAGAATGCCCTGCTGGAATTCCCGGGCTGCGCGGTGATCACGTCGCACGACCGGTGGTTCCTCGATCGTGTTGCCACGCACATCCTCGCCTATGAGGGTGATTCGCAGTGGTTCTGGTTCGAGGGCAACTTCGAGTCCTACGAGAAGAACAAGATCGAGCGCCTGGGCGTCGAGGCGGCTCGCCCGCACCGGGCGACCTACCGCAAGCTCACCCGCGACTAGAGGCGCCTTCACCTCGAGTTGCCCCCGCCAGTCGCAGGGGGGAGGCTTGCCGCATGGCACCGGGTGGACAGGTCGCGTGATGGCGACATCGAACGCGCTCACGACCCTGGCCCTGCCTGAGCACGAGGGCCGGCTGCTGGCGGCGCACCTTGATCGGCTTGCTGCCTGGGACCCGGCCGGACACGTGCGCGTCGTCGCCCGTGGGAGCGCCGTCGGTGTCTACGCCGCCCCGCCCATGCGCGTGATCAGTTTCGTGGCCCTGCCCCTGCGCGAACCGGTGGTCGACGAGGTGGACGTCTCGGCACGCATCGGCGATGTCCGAGCCGGACTCGTCACGACTGCCGTAGTCACCGACATGCGGCTGCCCGAGCCCGCGGTGGGCTCACCGGGGCTCGCGATGCTCCCGCCGTCTGAGGGCTGGCAACTCCCCATCCACGGAGTTTCCGGGGACGTGATCACCGAGGTCGATGCGGCCGTCGCGGAATTCCGCCGTCGAGCACCTTCGGTCGTGGATCCCCAGGCACTCGCTGAGCAGATCTGGGAACGCCCCTCCTTTGGCGGCCTGCCGCTGCGCGCGCTGCATGCCGCCCGGCGCCTGGGCTTCCTCTCCGACGATGCGTCGCGGGTGACTGCCTGCACGATGACGGGGTGGAAGCGGCTCACCACGGTGCGCGGCCAGGTCTTCGTGCGGACGCACACTCCGACTCAGCGCCCTGACCTCAGCGTCGTGCGCTAGCCCGCTACCGCGTGGAGTAGCGGTAGGCGATGTCCATCTTCGAGTAGCCCGGCACCGCCGGCGCGGTGAGGCGCACGGTGATGTTGAGGGCCGTCGTGTCCGGGACGACGACCCAGATCGATCCGTCGGCACGCGTCTCGACGCGGCAGTACTCGTAGTCGCCCCGCGGGATGCGCTGCACGATCGGCATGCACGACACCTGTACGCGAGCCCGCTGGCCGGCGTTGGTCGGCGGTCGCTCCTCGTAGAGCTCCGTCGGCCCCCCATCCTTGATCTTGTCCGGGGGGTCGACCTCGGGCACCTGCGGCTGGGTCGGCGGAGTCACCGTGATGGTGGCGCTATCGCGGTTGTTGGACGGGTCCGGGTCGCGCTGCGAGGACGACCCGATGGCC
>JBIKKK010000190.1:0-4275 GCA_044360385.1 Candidatus Nanopelagicales bacterium | reverse complement strand
CTGCGCCACGGCATCGCGCGGTTGGAGGAGTTCGGTCCGCGCTGACCGGTCACTGGCCTTTCGGCCCTAGCGTCCCCGCGCTATCGCGAGTCACGCTGGTGGTGGAGGTGTAGCCATGAACTGGGTGGTCTACGTCGATGTAGCAGTAGGGATGGCTTTGGCCATCACCCTGCTCGTCATTTCCTTCATCGCAGGGCGTGAGCCGGCCCGTCACCGTGCCGTCTGGATCGTGGGCGTGGTGCTGCTCGGGCTACGCGCGCTCTTCTCCAGTGCCGTAGGAGTGGGGACGTGGGTTTCATCGGGCGACACGTGGGCATTCGCCCTTGGCGCTGCGGCACTCGCGCTCGTGGTGCCTGCGGCGATCATTCGTCCCCGATGGGCGGGCATCGGCCTCTTGGTGTCTGCCGTGCTCCAGCCTCTGCTGCTGGTGATCCTCCAGCCTTTCGCGGGCGCGGGGGATGACTTCCCCGTCGGGGTGATGCTCGGTTTCTACAGCTTCACCGTGGCCGTCATCGGTGGCATCCTTATCGCCGCCACCCTCACCTGGGGGAAAGCGGCGGAAGGTGATGCGACAGCACCTGCCGAGTCGTCGGCTGATCGTGCGGAGCGCGTCAGCGGTAGTTGACGAACTGCACCGGGAAGTCGAGGTCGGCGTCCTTGACGAGTTGGATGACTTCTTGGAGATCGTCGCGGCTCGGGCTTGAGACTCGCAACTCGTCGCCTTGGACCTGTGTCTTGACCTTCTTCGGTCCCTCGTCGCGGATCAGTTTGGCGAGTTTCTTGGCCTGATCCTGCGTGATGCCTTCCTTGAGCTGGCACGTGATCTTGTTGAGGCGACCGGAAGCGCGCACCTCGCCAGCGTCGAGCACCTTGAGGCTGACGCCGCGCTTGACCAGCTTCTCCTTGAGGACATCAAGGGCGGCCTTCACGCGGTCCTCGGTCTCAGCCTCGAGCTCGATGGTCATTTCGCCCTTGAACTCCACCTTGGCGCCCGTGCCCTTGAAGTCGAAGCGCTGGGCGAGCTCCTTGGCTGCCTGGGTCACGGCGTTGTCGACCTCTGCGCGGTCGAGCTTGGAGACGATGTCAAAACTGTTGTCGGCCATGGGCCACATTGTGGACCATGGGGGCATGCCCCCGCCTCAGGCCTACATCTTCGACCTCGACCGCACCCTCGTGGACCTGCAGTCCTTCACGGACTACGCCGTCGCCCTGCGCGATGTCACCGAGCTCGTCGGCGAGCAAGAAGGCGCGGCCGTCCCCCTCGCGGACTGGGATGCGCCGACCCTGTCGACGATGGCGATCCTCGTGGCGCTCGCGGGGGACGAACGCTGGGGTCCGGCGTCCCGGGCCGTGGCAACCCATGAGCGCGCGGCCATCCCGCAATCCGTCGCCATGCCGGGGCTGGAGTCGCTCGACGATGCGCTCGCGGGCGCGCCGCGAGCGGTCGTGACGCTGTTGCCCGACGACGTCGCACGTGAGGTGCTCGCCCATCACGGCGTCAGCATCGACGTCATCATCGGGCGCGATCCGCACATCCCGGCCAAGCCTTCCGGCGCGGGACTCGTCGTGGCGGCGGAGCGCATGGGCGTCCCCGTGGCCGACTGCGTGATGATCGGCGACTCCACCTGGGATCAGGCGGCCGCCGTCGATGCGGGTGCGGCATTCATCGGCGTGCCGGTGTCGGCCGCGGCTTTCACAGCGGAGGTCCCGGTCGCTGACAGCCTCCTTGCTGCGGTGGCCGCCGCCCGCCGCTGAGCCTCAACAAGGCCCCTCTAGGATGGTCGCCCCGGCAGGTTGCCCGAGCGGCCAATGGGAGCGGACTGTAAATCCGTCGCGAAAGCTACAGAGGTTCGAATCCTCTACCTGCCACGTGTCGAAGGGCCCCCGGACTTTTCCGGGGGCCCTTCGCGTGCAACGACTCTGGTCGCGAGGTCGCCGTGCGCCGTCCGGGGCGGGCCCTGACTGAGTATCTTGTCGGTGTGAGGCGCCGACCGTGGATTCTCTTCAGCGTCGTGACCGCTGCGGTGATCGCGATCCTCGCGGCGGCCGTGCTGCTGCTCGCGGATGCGGAGCGCAAGATCACGATCGGCGTGGGTCCCGTGACGTCCTCCGGGTATGCAGCAGCTCAGCAGGTGGCCGAAGGACTGACCAAGCGGGGGTTTGACGTCACGGTCATCCCGACCGACCAAACTCAGGATCTCATCGAGCTGCTCGCTGACCCCGACAGCCCGATCGAGGTGACCTTCATCACGGAGGACATCGACGCCGCGCAGTACCCCAATGTCAACTCGCTCGGGACTGTCTCGCGCCTCCCCTATGCGTTTGCTACCTGGCCGGCTGCCCACGGCATCACGTCACTGGCGGAAGCCAGGGGAAAGCGCATCGACGTTGGACCGGTCGGGTCATCCCGGGCGGCCTTCGCGGAAGAGGTTCTCGGCAAATTCGGGATCACCGCACAGAACAGCACGTTTCTCAACGTGCCGACCTCTGCGACTCTGGAGGAAGTCAGGGCTCTCGATGTCGAGATCCAACTCACGGACGATCAAGACGATCGTCCCTTCATCGTCGCAGCGCTCGCCACCGAGGAGCTTGAGATCATCCCGGTGCCGGAGGCGAGATCGCTGTCGAATCGCATCGCGTCGGCTGAGGCGATCGAGATACCGTACGCGTCATTTTCGCTCGTGCCGCCGGTCCCGCAAGAGCCCTTCCCCAGCGTCGCTCAGCTCGTCACGGTCGTGGCAGTCGACTCCCTGACCGGAGCCGCTTCCTACGCGATCGCCCAGGAGCTCACGACCGTGTTCAGCACTGGCACGGCGTTCACCGCGCCGGGGGAGTTCCCCAACTTCTCTGATCGTCAGCTACCGGTCAGTCCCTACGCCGCTGAGTACTACGCCACCGGCACAGTGCCGTGGCATTTTGCGACGCTGCCACCCGTCCTTGCCGACTACTTTTTCGGGCTCGTCTTCCTAGGATCTCTCATCCTGGTGGTCGCGAGCATCTGGAGCATCCTGCTGCCGGAGGTCTACTCCCTGCGGACCCGCGTGTTCAGACCGCGCACTGAGGCTCGGTACATCTCAGCGATGGAGCAGTCCTTGGGGGATGGGCGCGAGCTCTCGCCCCGAGATCGGAGCAGACTGGCGAAGATCCTCAGCCGGTACGAGATGCAGGACCAGTTGCAGGCGCGCGCAGAGCGGCTGCGCCCCCACCTGGATTAGTCGAGCTGGCGTTTCGATACCTCGCGGCTCGGTCCTCCCTGCACTCCGGGGATGCGCCGTGCCCCACTAAGCCTTCTCGGCCTGCTAGGCGCCTTCCTCATCGCAGGCACGTTGGGCTTCGTGTCGCCCGCTGGTGCAGCACCCAAGCCGGGTTCGTCGAAGACGGCCCCTCGGTGACACCCGCGGGTGCCTTGCCTGATGCGGGGTAGGCGAGGATGCTGGATGGCACCTGGGCGCTCGCCTACCCGCAGCCCATCACGTGACGTTCAGGCGCTGATCAGCCTCGCTTTCATCAACGCCGCTTTGATCAAGCGCGCGGCATCCGCACCTTGAGCGAGACTTGAGACACCGTTGACGCGATACCGCGTGCAGGTGTTGCCCCGACATGCCAGAGTGCCGGCATCGGCGTTCGGTTCCCCCCCAAGAAAACCGCAGCGCGGTGCTATGGCGTGCGCAGGCGCGGCATAGCACCGCATCACACGAGCCAGGGGGCGTATCGATGCGCGATTTGCAAGCGATATACGGCGAGCTCGAGATTGACTCCCGAGCCTGGGAGGCCCGCTTGGGCGGCGCCATCATCGATCTCACCCGAACGGAGTTTGAGATCCTCGCGCTGCTGGCTTCCCGGCCTCGCGAAGTCGTGACCGACGAGGAGATCACTCAAGAGATCTGGGGCGACGGCTGGTTCGGCGACGACAACAACCTCGCCGTCCACGTGAGCAAGCTGCGCCACAAGCTGGGCGAGTCCGGGAGTCGGCCGCGCTACATCCGCACGGTGCGTGCAGTGGGTTATCGCTTCGAACCGCTAGAGGCGTCACCCGTGGCGCTGTCGGTCGCTGACATGTCTCGCAAAATCCTGAGTCGGAATCCGGCAGCCTTTGAATTGACCGCCGACGCCCAACTCCGGGTGATCTCGGTGCGACCCGATGGGCGCCGTGTATTGGGCTTCGAGCCCCGCCACCTGCTCGGCAATTTCCTCCCCTTTGTCGCGGAACGGCCATGGGATGACCACTTATCCGCCCTCCAGGCCATCAAGGGCATCGTCGCGAGCGGAGTCCGC
>JBIKKK010000189.1:0-4278 GCA_044360385.1 Candidatus Nanopelagicales bacterium | reverse complement strand
CGGCCGCGGGGGTTGCCCCCACCGTGCTGCGCAAGTACTACGACAACAAGGACGCGGTCTTTGCCGCCGCGCTGAGGTTCCCCACCGATCCCGTCGGCGCGGTGCCGACCCTCCTCGCACCCGGTGTTGAGGGACTCGGCGAGCGCCTGGTGAGGTTCACGCTCGACACGCTGGGCGACCCCCAGGTGCGCGATGACCTCATGTCGATGGCCCGCTCGGGTGCATCGGCCGCGGCGCTCACCAAGTCGCTGCAGGACTACCTCGACACGACCGTCATCGATCGCGTCGTGACGGCCGTCGGCGTGCCTGACGCCCGGATGCGCGTGGCGCTCATCTCGAGTTATCTCATCGGCGTCGCGGCGGGCCGCTATGTCATGCGCATCGAGCCGCTCGCCTCAGCGAGCGAGGAGTACGTCGTGCGCCTTGTCGCGCCGACGATCCAGGCATTGCTCGACCCCAGGACATCGCTTCCGAAGCCCACTCCGTCGGGCGAAGCGCGATGATCGCCGTCATCGGGGCCGGAGCGATGGGCGAGGTCTTCGTCGCCGGGCTGCTGCGCGCCGGGACCGATCCGAGCAGGCTCGTCATTTCCGAGAAGCGGGCCGAGCACGCCGACGAGGTGTCGCAGCGCCACGGTGTGCGCGCGGTGACCATCGCCGAGGCGGCACGCGAGAGCGCCACCGTCCTGCTGCTCGTGAAGCCCCAGGACATCCCGGGCGTCATCGACGAGATGTCCGCGCTCATCGCCGACGGCACGGTTGTCATCTCTCTCGCCGCCGGAGTGCGGCTCGCCGTGCTCGAGTCCGGCCTGCCGCGCGCTGCGGTCGTGCGCGCGATGCCCAATACCCCCGCGCTCGTCGACCTGGGCATCACCGCCATCTCGCCCGGCTCCTCGTGCTCGCCCCAGCAAGCTGACTACGTCGAGGGCCTGCTCTCCGCGGTCGGTCCCGTCGTGCGCGTGCCGGAGGAGCTCCAGGACGCCGTCACGGCGACCTCGGGCTCGGGACCGGCGTACGTCTTCCGGCTCATCGAGGCCATGGTCGCGGGCGCGATCGAGATGGGGATCGATCCGGCGGTGGCCCATCAACTCGTCACCCAGACGGTGCTGGGGGCAGCGACGATGGCGGCCCGCCCTGGCGCCGATCCGGCGGCCCTGCGCACCCAGGTCACCTCCCCGGGCGGGACGACGGCGGCCGCGCTGTCGGTCTTCGAGGCGGGAGACCTCGCGGGTCTCGTCGCCGAGGCCATGCGCGCGGCCCGCGACCGCGGGCGGGAGCTCGGGGCGTGAGCGACTCGGTCGCGGTCGTCTGGGACGAGGCACTGCGTGCCTACGACTTCGGCCCCGGCCACCCGCTCGCACCCATCCGCGTGCAGCTCGCCATGCGCCTGGCGCGAGAGTTCGGCCTCCTCGAGAGCCCGGGCGTTGAGGTCCTTGCCCCTGTTGTGCCAGCTACTCTCGAGCAGATCGCCGACGTGCACGACGTCGAGTACATCGCCGCGGTGCAGCGCGCATCCTTGGATCCGCGCGATGCCGATGCCGGACGCGGCCTCGGCACGCCCGACGACCCCGCCTTCCTCGGCATGCATGAGGCATCCGCTCTCGTCGCGGGCGCGACGCTCGCGGCAGCGCAGGCGGTGCACTCGGGGCGTGCGCAGCACGCGGTCAACATCGCGGGGGGCCTGCACCATGCGATGCCCGGGGCCGCGGCCGGCTTCTGCATCTACAACGACATCGGGGTGGCGATTGCCTGGCTGCTCGCCCAGGGGGTGCAGCGGATCGCCTACATCGACGTCGACGTCCACCACGGCGACGGCGTACAGCAGATGTTCTACGACGACCCGCGCGTGCTCACGATCTCGCTGCACGAGAGCCCCCTCACGCTCTTCCCCGGCACGGGATTCGCCGAGGAGACCGGGGGGCGGGGGGCCTTGGGGAGTGCGGTGAATGTGGCACTTCCGGCGGGCACGGGCGACCAGGGCTGGCTGCGTGCCTTCCACGCGATCGTCCCCGACATCCTCGAGACATTCGACCCGCAGGTGATCGTGAGTCAGCACGGATGCGACACGCACATCGACGACCCGCTCGCTCATCTGGCACTCACCGTCGATGGTCAGCGCATATCGTATGAGGCCATTCATCGTTGGGCGCATCGCTACGCCAGCGGGAGATGGATCGCCGTGGGGGGCGGCGGCTACGAGTGGGTGGACGTGGTGCCCCGCGCGTGGACGCATCTCATCGCGGAGGCCGCAGGCACTCCGATCGATCCGCAGGCGGAGACACCCGAGGGCTTCCGCGGGTTCGTCGCGCAGACCCTCGGTCGCTCCGCGCCGGCGCGCATGACCGATGGCGCCCACCCTTGGCCCAAGCCCCTCGACCAGGGATTCGATCCGGCCGATCCTGTTGACGCCGCCATCCTCGCGACGCGCACCGCGGTCTTCCCCCTCCACGGCCTCGTCGCCGATCCTGACCCCTGGTTCTAGGCCTTCGGCGACCCCCTCACCGCGCTGCCTCGGCGCCAACTAGGATCGAAATCTCGATTCCGCGTGACGGGCGGGACGCAGTGCAGTAGCGTCGCGGCGTCACGGGGTGCGAGACATCCCGACCGGAGGCAAGGAGCAGACATGAGCGGTGGACCTGAGCGCCCCCTGGCGGAGGTGCGTTTCCTTACCGTCGCCGAGGTTGCGTCGCTCATGCGCGTGTCCAAGATGACGGTCTACCGACTCGTCCACGCTGGTGAGTTGCCTGCCGTGCGGGTGGGCCGTTCCTTCCGCGTGCCTGAGCAGGCAGTCCACGACTATCTGCGCACCTCCTACATCGAGGCCGGCTGAGCACAGCGGCTTCGCCGGCTCCGCGGGCTACGCCGCCTGCGGCAGCCCCAAGCCGATCGGATAGTGTCAAGCCTCCCGGGAGTGCGCCGGGATCTTCGCGGACTGAATGAGGTATTCGATGGGCTCGGTGGTCAAGAAGCGCCGCAAGCGCATGGCCAAGAAGAAGCACCGCAAGCTGCTTAAGCGCACGCGCGTCCAGCGCCGCAACAAGAAGTAGCTGGCCATGGGTCGCGTCGTGCTCGTCACGGGCGCTGCCCGCCACCTCGGTGGCCTCATGGTTCGGGACCTCGTCCGCGACTCTTCGGTCGATCGGGTAGTCGGCGTCGACGTCGTACCCCCGAGGCGCCCCCTACTCGGGGCCGAGTTCATTCGAGCGGATATCCGCAATCCTGTTATCGGGCGCGTCCTCGCCTCGGCCGAGGTCGACACGGTCGTGCACATGGGCGTCATCGCCACTTCGCAGCAGGCGGGTGGCCGCACCGCGATGAAGGACATCAACGTCATCGGCACGATGCAGCTGCTCGCCGCCTGCCAGAAGTCGGAGTCCGTCAGCCGCCTCGTCGTGAAGTCCACCTCGTCCGTCTATGGTGCGGGGCCCCGCGACCCCGCGCTCTTCACCGAGGGCATGTCACCGAAGCATCCGCCGACTTCGGGGTGGGCCAAGGACTCCGTTGAGGTTGAGGGCTATGTGCGTGGTTTCGCGCGTCGGCGCCCTGACGTCGATGTGTCCATCCTGCGCCTCGCCAATGTCATCGGGCCGCGCGTCGAGACCGCGATGACGGCGTACTTCACCTTGCCGCTCATCCCCACGGTGATGGGCTTCGATGCGCGCCTGCAATTCATCCACGAGGACGACGCCATCACCGCCCTGCATCGGGCCGTAACCGGTGCCGTCACGGGTGTCTTCAACATCGCCGGTGACGGCGTCCTGGCGCTCTCTCAGGCGGTGCGCCGCACGGGACGCCCCGCCATCTCCGTCCCGGCGGGCATGCTCGGGGTCGTGGGCCGGGCTCTGGCCCCCACTCGACTGGTCGACTTCTCCGCGGAGCAGGTCCGCTTCCTCACCTACGGGCGCGCCATCGACACCGGTCGCGCCCAGCGCGAACTCGGCTTCACCGCCAAGCGGACGGCCTCGGCGGCATTCGATGAGTTCCTCGCGGGCCATGACCTGCGTCCCGGCTTCGTCAACGGCATCCTCGACGGTGCCGCCAGCCTGCTCTCGTCTCGGGGGGCCGCGCATGCCTGACGCCCGGATCATCCCGCTCGATCCCGAGGGTCACCGAGCGCCGCGCGCCGACGTCGACGAGGGCTCGGGTTTCCTCGACTTCCTACGTCGTCGGCTCACCGGCGACTACACGGTCGACGACTTCGGCTTCGATGTCGACCTGACCGACCATGTGCTCATCCCGCCGCTGCGACCTCTCTTCGAGCGTTGGTTCCGCGTGGAAG
>JBIKKK010000188.1:0-4319 GCA_044360385.1 Candidatus Nanopelagicales bacterium | reverse complement strand
CATCGGATGACGTGGAGACCGTCCGCGGACTCCTCGCCCGCCACCTCGAGGAGACGGGCTCCTCCGTGGCCCGCAGCATCCTCGACGAGGATGACTTCGGGCGCTTCACGCTCGTCATGCCGCGCGATTACCGTCGTGCGATCGAAGCCCAGCGCAGGGCGATCCTGGAGGGTCGCGATCCTGCCGAAGCCGTGATGGAGGCAACCCGTGGCTGATCCCCGTGGATTCCTCAATACCTCCCGAGAGACTCCCCATCGGCGGCCCGTCGACGTCCGCATCCTCGACTGGCGCGAGGTGTACGAGCCCTTTGCCGCGGATCGCCTGCGCGATCAGGCCGGACGATGCATGGACTGCGGCATTCCCTTCTGCCACAACGGCTGCCCGCTCGGCAACCTCATCCCCGAGTGGAATGACCTTGTGTGGCGGGATGACTGGCGCGCCGCTGCCGAGCGACTGCACGCCACCAACAACTTTCCGGAGTTCACCGGGCGGCTGTGCCCCGCGCCATGCGAGACCGCCTGCGTGCTCGGCATCAACGCGGATGCCGTGACCATCAAGCAGGTCGAGGTCTCCATCATCGATCGGGCGTGGGACTCAGGGTGGGTGCAGCCCCAGCCGGCCGATATGTCCACCGGCAAGGCGGTCGCCGTCGTCGGCTCCGGGCCGGCGGGTCTCGCTGCGGCCCAGCAGCTCGCGCGCTCCGGCCACACCGTGGTCGTGTACGAGCGCGCCGACCGCATCGGCGGCCTCCTCCGCTATGGGATCCCTGAGTTCAAGATGGAGAAGGCCCATCTCGACCGTCGCCTGCGGCAGATGGTCCAGGAAGGCGTCAAGTTCCGCCCCGGTGTCGAGGTCGGTGTAGACGTGACCATGGGGGACCTGCGCAAGAGATACGACGCCATCGTCCTCGCGGTGGGCGCGACGCAGTGGCGCGACCTGGCCATCCCCGGCCGAGACCTTGTCGGCGTCTACCAGGCCATGGAGTTCTTGCCGGGCGCCAACCGTGTCCAGGAGGGTGACATCGATGTTGCCCCGCTCGACGCTGCCGGCAAGCACGTCGTCATCATCGGCGGCGGTGACACCGGAGCAGATTGCCTGGGCACAGCGCACCGCCAGGGTGCCGCGTCGGTCACCCAGCTCGAAATCCTGCCGACACCTCCCGAGTCGCGACCCCAGGGACAGCCGTGGCCTACCTATCCCATGACCTATCGCGTGTCGAGTGCTCACGAGGAGGGGGGAGAGCGCGTATTCGCGGTGTCGACGGAGGAGTTCGTCGGCACCGGCGGCACGCTGGAGGGCCTGCGCATCGTCGACGTCGAGTGGCGCGACGGGCGGCCGGCCCCCGTCGAAGGGAGTTCGCGCGTGCTGCGCGCCGATCTGGTCTTCCTGGCCATGGGGTTCACCGGCCCTGAGACGGCGGTATTCGGCGAAGACCTGGGTCTGGACCTCGACGACCGCGGAGCGCTCGTGCGCGCGGACGACTACTCGACGTCGGTCGAGGGGGTCTTCGTCGCGGGCGACGCAGGTCGCGGGCAGTCCCTCATCGTGTGGGCCATCGCGGAGGGCCGCGCCGCGGCGGCATCGGTGGATCGCTTCCTCACGGGTGAGACCAACCTCCCCTCGCCCATTCCCGCGTCGGCGCGACCCCTTACGGTGTAGACCCACCGCTCACCGCCCCCACCGCGATCAAGAGGAGCAGCATGCGCCGCGCGAAGATCGTCGCCACCCTCGGGCCCGCGACGAGCTCCTACGAGGCGATCATGGGCCTGGTCGATGCGGGCATGGACGTCGCGCGGCTCAATCTGAGTCACGGGACCTACGCCGACCACAGCGCGGTCTACGACAGCGTGCGGCGGGCGAGTGACGCATCGGGACGGGCCATTGGCATCCTTGTCGACCTCCAAGGCCCCAAGATCAGGCTCGGACGCTTTGCTTCCGGCCCGGTGCTCCTGAGCGCAGGCGATGCCTTCACAGTCACCACGGAGGACGTGCCGGGCGATGGCTCATGCGTGTCGACCACCTACGCCGGCCTGCCGGGCGACGTCAGCGCCGGGGACTCCATCCTCATCGACGACGGTCGCGTGGCACTTGAGGTCACCGCGGTAGACGGGCCCCGTGTCGTCACCCGCGTCGTCGAGGGAGGCCGTGTCTCGGACAACAAGGGCCTCAACCTGCCGGGTGTGGCGGTGAGCGTCCCCGCCATGTCCGAGAAGGACGTCGACGATCTGCGGTGGGCGCTGCGTGCCGGTGCCGACCTCATCGCCTTGTCCTTTGTCCGCTCCGCCGCGGACATCGCCGACGTCCATCGCGTCATGGATGAGGAGGGCGTCCGCGTCCCCGTCCTGGCGAAGGTGGAGAAGCCGCAGGCGGTCGAAAACCTCGCCGACATCGTCGCGACGTTCGACGGGGTCATGGTCGCGCGAGGCGATCTGGGCGTGGAGCTCCCGCTCGAGGCCGTACCCCTCGTGCAGAAGCGCGCTATCGAGTTGTGCCGCGTCGCTGCCAAGCCGGTCATCGTGGCGACGCAGATGCTGGACTCCATGGCGACGGCCACCCGGCCGACCCGCGCCGAGGCCAGCGATGTCGCCAATGCCGTGCTGGACGGTGCCGATGCCCTCATGCTGTCGGGGGAGACCAGCGTGGGCGAGCATCCTGCCCTCGCTGTCTCCACGATGGCGCGCATCATCGCCCACGTCGAGGACAACGCCCTCGATCGGCTCACTCCGCTACCCGCTGACCCGCCGGGATCCACCGCCCGGGCACTCACCAAGGCCGCGGTCGATGTCGCCGGAGCGGTGAGCGCAGCCAGTCTCATCCCCTTCACCGAGACTGGCTCGTCCGCGCGCCTCATCGCTCGCTGGCGAGCTCCCGCGCCCATCCTCGCCTTCACGCCCAACCCGCGGGTGCGCAGCCAACTCGCGCTGGTGTGGGGGGTCGAGACCTTCCTGGTCCCGTCCGTGACGCACACCGACGACATGGTCGTGCAGGTCGACCGGGCCCTGCTCGACATCGGGCGCGTCACCTACGGGGACCGCGTGGTCATCGTGGCCGGCGTTCCCCCGGGCATCCCCGGCACGACCAACGGCATGCGCGTCCACCTGATCGGCAGCGGCGGCAAGGGCGGCGGGGTGTAGGTTCCGCCCATGTTCGATTCAGGGATGTGGGAAGCTGCCCTCTTTGGCGCCGTCGCCCAATCCGCACTCGTCGTCGGTGCCCTGCTCGTCTGGAAGTTCCCCGTGCTCAAGAAGCCGGTGTACGTCGGTGCCCTCATGGCATTCGGCGCGGGCGCCGTCATCTCGGCGGTCGCGGTGGACCTGGTCGCGGTGTCCTACGACGAAGCCGGAGCCGGGCCGACGGCGATCGGCATCGGCATCGGGTGCCTCATCTACTTCGGCATCATCGCGCTCCTCGAGCGCAAGGGGGATGATGAGCAGCCGGGTGAGTTCATCGAGGCTCAGGTCACCGAGGCAGAGGGCAACACCGGCGACGGGGGTGGCCATGTGCACGGTGCCACCAAGAAGGAGGCCCGCAACCTCACCATCGGCATGGTCATCGACGGCGTACCCGAGTCTGTCGCGGTCGGCCTGACCCTCCACACCGCAAGCGTTGGCGTGTCTGCAGCGCTCGTGGGCTCGATCTTCATCGCCGCCATTCCCGAGGCGATCGGCATCGCGGCCGCTCTTCTCGCGGGCGGGATGGTCCTGGGCAAGGTGCTGCTGCGCTTCTCCCTCATCGTGGTCCTGGGCGCAGTCTTCGCCGCGGTCGGCTACTCCCTTCTCTACGGCGCCTCGGACGCCACCCAGGCCATCATCCAGTCCATCGCCGCCGGAGCGCTGCTCGTCGTCGTGATCAACGAGATGATCCCCATCGCCGTGCGCAGCGTGAAGGCATGGGCCGGCGTGATCGGAGCGGCGGGCTTCGTCTTCTCCGCCGTGCTCACCTGGGCGGCCGGGGGCTGATCCGGGTCCTTCCGGCGTGCCGGGAGGGCAGCAGGGTGGGATCCGCTAGGGTCACGATCGACATCCTTTAACGACCCGTCCCGTGAGGCGGGGAAGGAGGTCGGCCATGACGGCTGCCCGCACGCCCCACGAGGCTCGCGTCCTCGATGCTGATGGCATCTCGCGCATCATCGGCCGCATCTCCCACGAGATCCTCGAGCACGCCCAGGGGGCCCGCGACCTTGTGGTGCTCGGCATCCAGACACGCGGCGTGCCCCTCGCTCAGCGCATCGCCTCGCGCATGGCCGAGATCGAAGGCATCCCGGTGCCCGTGGGCTCACTCGACATCACGATGTACCGCGACGACCTCAGCCTGCGTGG
>JBIKKK010000187.1:0-4339 GCA_044360385.1 Candidatus Nanopelagicales bacterium | reverse complement strand
GGCATCTTCCGAGAGGGCAGGGGTCGCCATGTCGCACTACAAGGCCAATCTTCGAGACATCGAGTTCAACCTCTTCGAGGTCTTCGGTGCGGGCGACCGACTGGGCACCGGCCCCTTCACGGTCGACGCCGAGACGGCCCGCGATGCACTCGGCGAGATCGAGCGCCTGTCGACCGGCCCCCTCGCGGAGTCCTACCTGTCCTCGGATCGCAATCCGCCCGTGTATGACCCCGTCACGTGCACCGTCACCATGCCTGAGGACTTCAAGAAGTCCTTCCGCGCGCTCATGGACTCCGAGTGGTGGCGCCTGGACCTGCCCGAGCACATGGGTGGCGCTGGGTCGTCGCCGTCGCTGCGCTGGGCCGCTGCAGAGATGTTCCTCGGCGCCAATCCCGGCACCTTCCTCTACATGTCCGGACCTGGCTTCGCCACCATCCTCGATCGCATCGGCAATGACGACCAGAGGCGCTGGGGCCAGCTCATCGTGGACAAGGAGTGGGGCGCCACCATGGTGCTCACCGAGCCCGATGCCGGCTCCGATGTGGGCGCCGGACGCACCAAGGCCTACCCCAACGAGGACGGCACCTGGCGCATCGAGGGCGTGAAGCGCTTCATCACGTCCGCCGAGCACGATATGACGGACAACATCGTCCACCTCGTCTTGGCGCGCCCCGTGGGCGTGGAGGGCGTCGGCGGACCCGGCACCAAGGGCCTGTCGCTCTTCCTCGTGCCGAAGTTCCACGTCGACCTCGAGACCGGTGAGATTGGCGATCGCAACGGTGTCTACGCCACCAACGTCGAGAAGAAGATGGGCCTGAAGGTCTCCACGACCTGCGAACTCACCTTCGGTGAGAAGGAACCTGCCATCGGCTGGCTCGTCGGCGACGTACACGAGGGCATCGCGCAGATGTTCATGGTCATCGAGAACGCCCGCATGATGGTCGGCACCAAGGCCATCGCGCAACTCTCGGCTGGCTACATGGCGGCCCTCGACTACGCCAAGACGCGCGTGCAGGGAGCGGCGCTGCCGCAGATGATGGACAAGACCGCGCCTCGCGTCACGATCATGCATCACCCCGACGTACGTCGCGGCCTCATGCTGCAGAAGTCCTACGTCGAGGGCATGCGGGCGCTCATCCACTACACCGCGATGTGGCAGGACCAGATCCTGATGGCCAAGGCAGGCGTCGAGGGGATCGACCTCGACATGGCGGAGCGTGTCAACGACCTGCTCCTGCCGATCGTCAAGGGTGTCGGATCCGAGCGTTCCTACGAGCTCCTCTCCACCTCATTGCAGACGTTTGGTGGCTCGGGCTACCTCCAGGACTACCCGGTCGAGCAGTACATCCGCGACGCCAAGATCGACACTCTCTACGAGGGCACCACCGCGATCCAGGGTCTGGACTTCTTCTTCCGCAAGATGGTCCGGGACCAGTTCAAAGCGATCTTCTACCTCGCCTCGCAGATCACCGAGACGGTCAAGGGTGATGCCGGCAACGGCGTACTCGCTGGGGAGCGCGAGCTCCTCGGCAAGGCACTCGAAGACGTGCAGGGCATCATCGCGGCGCTCGGCGGCTGGGCGATGGCCTCGCAGGAGAATCCGGACGAGATCTACAGGGTTGGCCTCAACACCACGCGCCTGCTGATGGCGTCGGGTGACCTCGTCATCGGCTGGCTCCTCCTACGCCAGGCCGAGGTCGCACTCGCCGCACTGGAGGCGGGCGCCACCGGCAAGGACAAGGACTTCTACGAGGGCAAGGTCGTCACAGCCAAGTGGTTCGCGCAGAATCGCCTGCCGCTGCTCGCTGCCGAGCGCGCGATCGCCGAGACCACCGACGACGCGATCATGAGCCTTCCTGAGGAAGCTTTCTAGGCACATCACCACAGGCGCGAAAGCCCGCGGTCCGGGGGGACACGCGGGCTTTCGCTTGTGCGGAGCGATCGTGCCAGGATCGACGCGTGCCCGCAGCCGCGACGAGCGAGACCTTCGCGTCGATCTTCCTCGAGTTCGGCCTCCTCCTGCTCGGCCTCGGAATCCTCGCGCGCATCGCGCACGTCCTCTCGATCTCGCCCGTGCCGCTCTACCTCATCGCGGGACTCTTCTTTGGCGAGGGCGGGCTCGTCGGCATCCCCGCGAGCGACACCTTCGTCTCGACGATCGCCGAACTCGGCGTAGTCCTGCTCCTGCTGCTGCTCGGCCTGGAGTACTCCACCACCGAACTCGTGCGCACCGCACGCCAGCAATCCCGCTCCGGCATCGCCGATATCCTGCTCAATGCCACCCCGGGTGTGCTGCTCGCCTTCATCCTGGGATGGGGCTGGATCGGTGCGCTCGCACTCGGCGGCGTCACCTACATCTCGTCGTCGGGAATCGTCAGCCAGGTCCTGCGCGATCAGCGTTGGCGGCGCAATCCCGAGACCAAGCCCGTGGTGAGCGTCCTTGTCATCGAGGACCTGGTGATGGCGCCGTACCTCCCGATCCTGTCCGTCGTGCTCACCGGTGCCAGCCTCGTCTCGGGTCTCATCACCGTGGGTACGGCGCTCCTGGTCGTGGGCATCGTCATCGTCATCGCGCTCAAGGGGTCGGTGCGCTGGCATCGACTGTTGAGTCCGCGCGATCCGGTTGGCCTGCTGCTCATCGTCTTCGGCGCTGCGATCGCAGCGGCAGGCCTCGCCGGCCTCGTCGACTTCTCCCCCGCCGTCGCCGCCTTCCTCGTCGGACTCCTCCTCACCGGCGAGGTCGCCGAGGTCGCGCGCCGTCGCCTCGACCCGCTCCGCGACGTGCTCGCCGCCGTGTTCTTCGCCTACTTCGGCCTGGTGGTCGACCCGGGCGATCTCCCCGGCGTGCTTCTGCCCGCCGCTCTGCTCGCCATCGTCACGATCGCCACGAAGTTCCTCACCGGCTGGATCGCCGCCAGGAGCGTGCAGAGCACCGTGATCGGGTCACTCCGCGCGGGTGCGCTGCTGTCGGCCCGCGGTGAGTTCAGCGTCGTCATCGCAGGGATCGTCGCGGTGAGTCTCGTGCTTCCCCCCACGTTCCAGGCCTTCGTCGCTGCCTACGTGCTGATCACCGCGAGCGCAGGGCCACTGCTCGCGCGCTTCGCGGAGCCCATCGGTTGGTGGTGGGAGCAGCGTCCCCCGCGGAGACGGCGTACCCTCGAAGCGTGAAGCGCACCCTCGCCGCCGGAATCCTTGCCCTCGCAGCCCTCATCGGCGGCACCGCCGTCGCCCCTGTGGCGCAGGCCCACTCGGAGTTGATCTCGACCGATCCTGCTGACGGCGCGGTGCTTGACGCCCCGCCCACGACGGTGAGTTTCACCTTCAACGAGACGCTCATGCCCGACTTCGTCCGCTTCGTCGGCACCGATCCCAGTGGTCAGACGGGCGATCTGCCCGTGAGTTCGGTCGAGGGCCCCACCGCCACTATCGACTGGCCCGCCACGGCACCCGCGGGGGAGTGGCGCGTGAGTTATCGCGTCGTGTCACAGGACGGGCACCCCATCGAGGGCGGCATCACCTTCACCTACGCCGGGGCGAGTCCCACACCCGCACCCACGTCTGCGGCGCCGACCTCGGCCGAGCCCACGAGCGCCGCTCCCACGTCTGCGGCGCCCACGACTGCAGCGCCCTCGCCGTCGACAAGCCCCGCCGCTGATTCCACCAGCGGCACATCGGGCCTGCTCATCGCCGGACTCGCCGTCGGCGCCATCATCATCGGCGTGGTCCTCGCGCTGGTCGCACGTCGGCGCACCTAATGCGGGGGTGCCTTCGATGACCACCACGGCGCGCGCTGTCGAGACCGCGCGCTCATCGCGCGTCTCCCTCCTTGGGGCGGGGCTAGCGGTGCTTGGCCTCATTGCCATGGCCGTGGGCCTCGTCATGGCCGGTGGCTCCTACGAGCCCTCAACTCCCGGACTGCCAGATGCAGGTCCCATCGTCGGCTGGGGCCTGCCTCTCCTACGCATGCTCACGCTTCTCGCTGGAGCACTCACCGTGGGCTGGCTTATCGGCGCAGCCTTCCTTGATCCACAGGGCAAGGGGGGCGTCGTCTCGCCCACGGGGAGACGCGATCTCACACGTGCGGTCATCACCTCAGGCATCTGGGCCGTGCTCGCCCTCCTGCAGATGTTCTTCCTGCTCGGCGAGATCCTGGGCGTCGGCCTCGATCGCGCGATGAGCCCTGACGTGGCAGCCACCTACGCATGGGAAGTTCCGCAGACACGCGCCCTCGCCGTCATGGCCTTGCTTGCCGCGATCATCTCCGTCGGCGCCCTCTTCACGTCCACGCTCGGGGTATCCGCCGTGTGGTCTGTGCTCGCGATCGCAGCCGTGTCACTTC
>JBIKKK010000186.1:0-4363 GCA_044360385.1 Candidatus Nanopelagicales bacterium | reverse complement strand
CGTCGGAGACGTGCAGTCCCAGCGGATTTGCGGCGTCGGAGACGTGCAGTCCCAGCGGATTTGCGGCGTCGGAGACGTGCAGTCCCAGCGGAATTGCGGCGTCGCAGCGGGATTGTGCGGCTCAGTGGGAGTCTCACTGCCACTCAGCCGCACAATTCCGACGTAGTCCACGCGCCGGATGAGTTGGACCTACGCAAAGGGAGGGGCCCCGGACCAGATGGTCCGGGGCCCCTCGTCGATCTATTGGGGAGCGTCGCCGATCAGGCGCCGCCCTCCTTGAGCTCCACGGTGATCGGCGCGAAGTCGTCGCCGGTCGTGTTGAGCCCCTCTGCGGTGAGCGCTGCGTTTGCAGCCTCGGCGTACTGATTGGTGTACGCCGCCTCACCCGGATCGGCCGTGATGATGGTGACCTCGTCGGCGTTGAGGGTATTGAGCGCCACGGTCACCGTCTGCGTCCACAGAGCCGGGTCGATGACGCCGACGCCGAGCGGCGACGGCCAGATGAGCTTGTTGACCTCGTTCATCATCCAGAGCTGGTGGCTCGCGCCGAGCTTCGAGCCGTTGGCCGTGATGATGTCCGCGCACTCCTGTGCGTTGTCGCGGCAGTAGATCCAGCCCTTGAGGGACGCCGTGACGAAGGCCTGCGTCATCTCCTGGTACGCGGGATCGGCAAGGCGCTCCTCAGACGCCCAGATGGCGTCCTGGTACATCGCGGTGCCGACGTCATTCCAGTTGATGACCGTGAAGTCCTCCGGCTGGTAGAGCTCGCCCGTGTCGGGGTTGACGGCCTCGAGGACCTGGGCGTACTCGTTGTAGGTCATCGCCTGAGCGGCGTCGATCTCGCGATTGAGCAGCGCCTGCATATCGAACTGCTGCTGCACGAGCTCGACGTCCTTGCCGGGCTTGAGGCCCGCCTCGGTGAGACCGGCGAAGAGCTCGTACTCGTTGCCGAAGCCCCAGTTGCCGACCTTCTTGCCCGCAAGGTCCGCGGGTGTGGAGATGCCCGAGTCGGCCCAGGACACCTGGAGGGTGCCGGAGCGTTGGAACACCTGAGCGACGTCGACGATGCCGGCGCCCTGCTCACGCGAGGCGAGTGCCTTCGGCACCCAAGCGATGGCGTAGTCGGCAGCGCCCTGAGCGAGCTGGGTCTGCGGGACAATGTCGACACCACCCTCGAGGATGGTCACGTCGAGGCACTGCTCCTCGTAGAAGCCCTTGTCCTTGGCGGCGTAGTAGCCACCGAACTGCGCCTGCACGAACCACTGCAGCTGCAGGCTCACGGGCATGAGCTCGGTGCACGCCTCCTCGGTGGGAGCGGCCTCGGACGAAGCCGGAGCGGCCTCGGACGATGCCGGAGCCGCGGAGCTCGACTCGGTCGAACTAGATCCGCCCCCGCACGCGGCCAGCACCATGCCGGCAGCGGCGAGGACTCCGGCGGACGCCACGAGGCGACCGCGTGGTCCTGTCTTCATGTTTCCTCCAGTGGGTTGCATCAGGCAGATCGGGTTCGACCGGCCCAGGGTGTCGCCACCCTCTCCAAGGCGAGGGTGATGAGGTAGAACGCGAGCCCGACGATGATCGCGACCACGACATACGCCCAGGCTCGCCCGTATGCGGTGTTTGCGGCGGATGCCGCGATCTTGCTCCCCAGTCCTTCCTGGGGTCCGCCGAAGTACTCGGCGACGAGTGCAGCGATGACCGCGAGGGGCGCGGCCACCTTGAGTCCGGTGAAGAAGAAGGGGAGTGCATTGGGGATGCGCAGGACCCGAAGGACTGTCCGAGGTGTGGCGGACAGGGACCTGAGGAGCTCAAGCTGCACGGGCGGAACGGCCGTGAGCCCGCGGTAGACGTTGACGAAGATGGGGAAGAACACCACGATCGCCGTGATGAGGACGCGGGGGGTGCGGCTGGTGATGTCGAACATGTTGTTGAGGATGGGCGTCAAGGCCACGATCGGCACCGCCGCGATGCCCGCCGCGATGGGGATCATGAGGTTGCGGAACACGAAGAAGCGCTGCGCCACCATGGCCAAGAGAATGCCCACAAGGGTGCCGAAGACAAGCCCCAACGCGGCCGTCGTTGCCGTATAGATACCTGTCTCCACCATCAGGTTGAGGTTGCTGGTGAAGGTGGTGAAGATGAGGCTTGGCGCCGGCAGGAGATAGGGCTTCAGGTCCTGGATGACGACCAGGGCCTGCCAGGCGAGCAGGAAGAGGGCGCCGATGAGGACCGGCGGCCAGATGAGGTTGAGTTTGGCCTTCATGAAGTCTCCGCGAGACGGGCGCCGCTCTCGCCCGCGGGCTTCGCCCGGCCGCGCAGCGCTTCGCGCACGGCAGTGACCGCCTCGAAGAACGCGTCGGATTCGCGTGTGTCCTCGTTGCGCTCGCCCAGGGGTACGTCGACAACGTGTGTGATGCGCCCGGGGCGAGGGGACATGACGATCACGCGATTTGAGAGGTAGACCGCCTCCGGGATCGAGTGCGTGACGAAGATGACGGATGTGCCGGTGGCCCCGGCGATGCGCAAGAGCTCGTTCTGCATGCGCTCGCGTGTCATCTCGTCGAGTGCACCGAAAGGCTCGTCCATGAGCAGGATCTCCGGGTCGGTCGCTAGTGAGCGCGCGATCGCGACGCGCTGCTGCATACCGCCGGAGAGCTCCCAGGGGCGGCTCTCCGCGAAGTCATGCAACTGCACCATGTCGAGCAGTTCGAGAGCACGCGCCCGACGCTTGGCCTTGTCCCAGCCCGCAAGCTCGAGGGGGAGTTCGACATTGCGCCGGACGGTGCGCCAGTCGAGCAAAGCAGCCTGCTGGAAGGCGATGCCGTACTGGTGGTCCTCCCGGGCCTTCTGGGGCGTCATGCCCGCCACCTCGACCGTGCCGCGCGTGGCCGAGGTCAGGTCGGCGATGACGCGCATGAGGGTGCTCTTGCCGCATCCGGAAGGCCCGATCAGGGAGACGAACTCGCCCTTGCGGACATCGATACTGACGTCGGACAGGGCCGTGACCTCATTGGCGGCGCCTTCGTTGAAGATCTTCCAGACGCCCTCGGCGTGGACAGCGAACTCGCTCACGTGAGCTTCTCCTTCGGCAGGTTGCGCGTGAGGTACAGGTCAAGGAGTGCGACGAGCCCGGCGGCGATGAGACCGACCAGGATCGCGCCGATGACAGCGATGTAGACCTTGGCGGGCTGTGCCGTGGTCTCGCGGGCGTATTCGATGATGAGTCGGCCGATGCCCCCGCGTCCGCCGGTCGAGATCTGGGCGACCACGGTGCCCACGACGGCTGCGGCAGCGGACACCTTAAGGGCGGGCACGAGGTACGGCACGGAAGCCGGGAACCGCAGCTTCCAGAGGGTGGAGCGGGGCGAAGCGGCGTAGGACCGCATCAGCTCGAGCTGGGTCGGCGTCGCGGCGTTCAGGCCTCGGAGGGCGCCGACGGAGAGCGGGAAGAACGCGAGGTACGCCGCGATGAACATGATCGACTGGGTCTGACCCCACTGGAAGGGGCCAAAACTGATGCGGTTGCCGATGCCGACGATCAGCGGAGCCAGGGCGATGAGCGGCACCGTTTGCGATGCGATGACGAAGGGCAGCAGCCCGCGCTCCATGAAGGCGAAGCGCTGCATGATGATGGCAAGCAGCAGACCCACGCTCACGCCAATGATGAAGCCGCCGAAGGCAATGAGCAGGGTGTAGAGCGCGGCGATGAGCACCGTGAGCCATACGGGGGTGTCGGACCCTCGCACCTCGGGCTGCAAGGCACCCTGGGCAATGGTCCACACGTGTGGCATCGCCTGGTCGGAGGTCTCGATGGGCAGCGTAATCACGGTGCCCAGGAGCTTCACGCCCTCCCACAGCAGGATGGCGATGACGACCCCGGCGAGGGCCCAGCCCAGGGAGATGGCTGCCTGCTTGATCCTCTTACCTGTCGTGGAGGTGGTGCTTGAGGCCATCGGTCAGCTCTTCGCCAGCACGGTGTCCTGGATGGCGGGGATGATGCGCTCGCCGTACTCAAGCAGCGTGTGGTCCTTGTCATCGTGCTGGAGGTAGACGGCGAACTGGTCGACGCCCAGGGCCTTGAGCTCCTCGAGGCGGCGCACGTGCTCCTCCACGGGACCGATGATGCAGAAGCGGTCGACGATCTCGTCCGGCACGAAGTCGGCGTGGGTGTTGCCCGCCTGCCCATGCTGGTTGTAGTCGTAGCCCTGGCGGCCCTTGATGTAGTCGGTGAGCGCTTTGGGCACACCGCCGCCCTCGCCGTAGCGCTCGACGATGTCGGCGACGTGGTTGCCCACCATGCCTCCGAACCAGCGCAGCTGATTGCGGGCATGCTCGACGTTGTCGGTGACGTACGCCGGTGCTG
>JBIKKK010000185.1:0-4379 GCA_044360385.1 Candidatus Nanopelagicales bacterium | reverse complement strand
CTGAGACGCCGGGCATGGGTGACACCCGCGCGTATCCGACGCCGGTTGACCCTTACGCCGTCCCTTCGGCGCCGGCCGATCCCTACGCCGCTCCGGCGGATCCCTACGCCGCTCCGGCGGATCCCTACGCCGCGTACCGCGCTCAGGGCTACGCGCAGTCCTACTCCACCGATCCCTACGCCGCCTACGCCGGCACCGCGACCGCGGCACCGCCCGCGCCTTCTACTGCCCGCACGGAGAAGCCAGGTCGCGGAGGCATGATCGCTCTGGCGTCTGCGGGGCTCGCGCTCACCGCGCTGGTTGCGGGCACCATCGGTGGTGCCGTGGGCTTCACCGTGGCGCGCGTGACGCAGCCTGAGCCGGTTGCCGCTGTCGCCGTGACTCCGATCGGCGCCACCGGCGACGCGATCAGCCCGCCCGCGGATGGCAGCATTGCTGACGTGGCGGCAGCCCTGCAGCCGTCGGTAGTGCAGATCAACGTCGATGGCGGTGGGGGTGCGGGTACCGGCTCCGGCTTCGTGATCCGCGAGGACGGCTACATCCTCACCAATAATCACGTCACCGCCAACGGCAGCGACATCACGGTCACCTTCAGCGATGGTCGCATTGTCGACGCGACCCTGGTCGGGGCCAACCCCGGCTACGATCTGGCTGTGCTCAAGGTCGACGAGACCGGGCTGCCCGCCGTCACGCTGGGCTCCTCGAGTGCCCTTGAGGTGGGTGACGCCGCGATTGCCCTCGGCTCACCGCTGGGCCTGCAGGGCACCGTCACCGCGGGCATCGTGAGCGCACTCAACCGACCCGTCACCGCGGGCGGCGAGGGCGAGCTCGCCTTCATCAACGCCATCCAGACCGACGCGGCCATCAACCCGGGCAACTCCGGCGGTCCGCTCGTCGACGGCAACGGCGCGGTGATCGGCATCAACTCCGCGATCGCCGCACTGGGGGGCAGCCTCGGCGGCCAGGTGGGCAACATCGGTCTCGGCTTCGCCATCCCGATCGACACCGCCGCGCGCATCGCGTCGGAGCTCATCGCCACCGGAAGCTCATCGACGCCGATCATCGGCGTGCAGCTCGACATGGAGTACGCCGGCCCGGGTGCACGCGTCGCGGGCATCACCGACAACGGCCCCGCATCCGCCGCGGGCCTACGCGAGGGCGATGTCATCACCGCACTCAACGGCACGCCCGTCGTCGATTCCACCGACCTCATCGTGGATGTGCGCTCGCTGTCCCCGGGTGAGCAGGTGACACTCACGGTCGAGAGCGACGGCGCGGAGCGCGAGGTCACGCTGGTGCTCGGAGCCCAGAAGGACTAGCCGAAGCCTTCGCGAGTGTGCACTTGCGTGCGGCAGAAGACGGCGTGTCGTGCACGCAACTGCACACTCGGCGAAAGAAGGGCGAACGTCAGACGACGGCGACCGCACCGCCGCGGCGCGTATCCGCGGCAGCCGTGACCCGGCCATCCGGATCCCGGGATACGGCGTGGACGCCACCGAAGAAGAGATCGGCCGAGGGCCACTCCCGCAGAGGGGAGTGGCCCTCCGCCATCCAGGACACGAGGTCCGCCGGGAAGCCGGGCTCGATGTCGATGACGTCGTCGCCGACATGCAGGCGCGGTGCGCTGATCGCACTCTCTAGGTCGTCACCGAGATCAATGGTGCGCAAGAGCACCTGGGTCAGCGCGGAGCGGATGCGCTCGCTGCCACCCGTGCCGAGTGTGAGAAGGGCACCGTCGTCAGTGCTCACGAGAGTCGGCGCCATCATCGAGCTCAATCGCTCACCCGCGGGCAGGGTGTGGAAGCCTCCCGGGTGCAGGTCGGCCTCACCGAGCATGTTGTTGAGCGCGACGCCGGCGGCGACCGTTCCCGAGCCTGAACCGTTCGACAGTGAGAGCGCCACGATGTGGCCCTCCCCGTCGATCACGGAGAGGTGCGTCGTGCCCCGGCGCACCTGGGCATCTGAGCGGTGGCGCTGCGTGGCGCGACGTAGGGCTTCGGGAACCTCCGGCCACGGGTCGCCCGTGGGCGGGACCAGGCCGAGGGACTCCAGGACGATCGCTCCGCCGAAGGCAGGCGGTGGATTGGTCCATATCCAGCAGTCGCCACGTCGTGCCCGGACCGGCACGCGTCCCGCGACGACGTAGGCGCGTATGTCTTCGCGCGACACGAGGCCGCCGTTCGCGCTGACGGCTTCGGCCACGGGATCGGCGAAGACGACATCGGGTGACTCACCGGCGCCGAGCCTGGCGAGCATGTCGGCGTACGCCGGATTGCGGAAGGGCTTGCCGTCGAGTGGTGGTGCATAGAGCGCCGCGCTGGCGGGCGTGAGCCGCAGGATCGGGCCGATCACTCGGATGAAGGCGACTTGCACGTCGTCGAGTTGAATCCCTTCGCGCGCTGCCGCGAGCGCGGGTGCGATCACTTCGCTCAGTGGCAGTCGGCCGCCGCGTGCGTGCAGATCGAGTAGGCCGGGGAGTGTCCCGGGCACGGCGACACTCGACCAGCCGACGTGGAACTCCTGCTGCGTGCCCGACCCGAAGGTCACGGAGAGGTTGGTCATCGGCTCTGCATGGTCTGCCTGTCGAGTGCGGCCCGGCATGTCCACGAAGAAGTCGGTGACCTGCGGCGTGTCTCCGGGCGCGGCCGTGAGGCAGAAGCCGCCGCCGCCGAGGCTCGCCAGGGTCGGCTCCGCAACCGTGGCGGCGAATGCCCCCGCTACGGCGGCGTCGATGGCGGAACCCCCGAGGCGGAGCATCTGTGCGGCGGCGTCACGCGTGGGAGCCGAGCCGGCCGCGACCGCTGCACTGCCGGGCGGCCCTGAGGCAGCCACCGCAATCTCGCCGGACACGCCCCGCACGCTATCCCTCGGGCTTAGCCTGGCGACGTGGTGGACTTCCTCGCGTCGGCGGGCCCAAGTCTGGGCGTCGAGGTCGAACTCGCCCTCGTCGACGTGGACTCCAGTGGACTCGTGTGTGTCGCACCCGAGCTGCTGGCGCGGGTAGGGCGCGGTCACCCGGACGCAGAGCACCCGAAGATCAAGAAGGAACTCTTTGAGTGCACGGTCGAGGTCATTACGGGCGTGTGCTCCACGGTGGCCGAGGCACGTGCCGATCTCGCATCGACCATGCGCGAGGTGGAGGAGGCCGCAGCGCAGTCCGGTGCGGCGGTGATCGGTGCCGGGCTGCATCCCTTCACTCCGTGGCACCAACTCACCCTTTCGGAGGGTGAGCGCTACCAGCGGCTGGTCGACACGATCGGCTGGCCGGCCCGACGCCTCACCACCCATGGGGTGCACGTGCACGTCGGAGTGCGCTCGGGCGACAAGGCCATCGCGACCGTCAACTCCCTATCGGGCTACCTTCCCGTCTTCCTCGCCCTGTCGGCCGCCAGTCCCTACTGGAACGGACAGGACACCGGCCTGGCGTCCACGCGCACCAAGATCTTCGAGTCGATGCCGACCACGGGCTTACCACCGCATCTGCGTGACTGGGACGAATTCAACGTCTTCCTCGAGACGCTCATCGAAGCGGGCGCTGTGCAGACAGTGCGGGAAGTGTGGTGGGACATCCGCCCGCACCCGGGCTACGGCACCGTCGAACTGCGCATGTGCGACTCGATGCCAACCCTGTGGGAGATCGCCGCGCTCGCTGCCCTTGCGCAGTCGCTCGTGACCGAGTTCGACCGCATGATCGATCGTGGGGAGACGCCCGAGGTGCCGCGCGAGTGGGTGCGCAGGGAGAATAAGTGGCGCGCGGCCCGCTGGGGCATCGACGCCGATCTCGTCATCGACGAGTCCGGTCATACGCGCCCCCTGCGCGACATCGTGGACGACCTCGTGGAGCGACTCCTGCCGATTGCCACCGAGCTGGGGTGCGCTGCCGAGCTCGCGGGCCTGCGGCGCATCGCCGCGGAGGGTCCCAGCTATGTCCGCCAGCGGGGCATCGTCGCCGAAGGCGGGGACCTGCCCGGGGTGGTCCAGGCACTGCGCGCCGAGCTCGCCGAGTCGATCGCCACGGAGGTGGGCGGTCCGTGACCACCGCGATCACCTCCCTCACGACGGCGAGGGAGCACGAACTCGTGGCGTTCCGCCGCCGCCTGCATGCCAATCCCGAGCCGTCGTACGCCGAGCACGCGACGACACAGGCCATCGCCGAGCGACTGCAGGTCGCGGGCTTGCGCCCTCAGGTTCTGGAGATCGGCACGGGGCTTGTCTGCGACGTGCCGGGCAATGCGCCAGGCCCGATGGTCGTCCTGCGCGCGGACATCGACGCGCTTGCGATGCCCGATGGCACCACCACCGAGTATCGCTCGCGCAGGGAGGGGGTCGCGCACGCGTGCGGGCATGACGCACACACCGCCATCGTGCTCGGCGCTGGG
>JBIKKK010000184.1:0-4389 GCA_044360385.1 Candidatus Nanopelagicales bacterium | reverse complement strand
AGGGCTGCGGTGACACCGGGCCGATCACGCCCGCTGAGGATGGCGAGGAGTGTGCCGTCCACGTCGAGAGCCTAACGCGCGTGCGGTGACGTCGCGTAGGCCGCCTCCACCGCCGATCGCGCCGCCATCTCGAGGGCTGTCACATCGGTGAGCTGACGACCGTCGTCGATGGCCAGGAGCATGCGCAGACCGAGATCAGCGAGTGGACGTGAGCTCGGAGGCAGGGCTGGAGGGCCGCACACCCACGAATCCACGAGCGCGTCGTGCTCTCGACGTATGCCCGCGTCGTCCGCGGTCGGCTCGCCGTGCATGTCTCGACCTTGCATGTCATCAAGGGCATGCGCGGCCTGCACGATCGCCTCCCTCAAGCATCGATGTGCCTCTTGCGCATCCGGGGGCGTCAGCGGACGCCCGGGGAACTCTCGCAGGTCCCACGCCCCACCCCCCATGGCGAGCAGCCAGGTGCTCTCGCGCTCATTGCCCCAGCCCACGGCAGCATCCGTCGCGACATCCCGTGGCAGCGCGAGGCCTCGTGGGTCACCGGGCCGGGGGAGCAGCAGCGCCAGGGCCGAAGCGGAGCGTGCGTGTGCCAGGTGGCTTAGCCACCCGCCAGGAGGCTCGCCCAGCCCGGCCAACGCGCCCAGAACGTCATCAGGCGCGGTCTCCGCACGCGCGAGGCTCCCGAGGGTGGCCGCCGCGCGACCCGCGCGCCACGCGGGCGATCCGACACGGAGGGACGCGAGAGGCATGCTCGGACGCTACCCGGCTAGGTTGTCGGCGTGACCGCCGTGCTCGCCCTCGAGTCCGTCGGCGTCCGACGCGGTGCGTCATGGATTCTCTCCGACATCACCTGGTCGGTGGGTTCCGAGGAGAGATGGGTCCTGTTGGGGCCCAACGGTGCGGGCAAGTCCACGCTCCTCTCACTGGCCTCGACCCGCCAGCACCCCACCGCGGGCTCGGTATCCATTCTTGGCGAGACACTGGGCATGACCGACGTCTTTGACCTGCGCCCCCAGATCGGCCTGGTCGGGGCGGGCCTTAGCGACGCTATACCGCCCCGCGAGAAGGTGCGTGACGTCGTCCTCACCGCGTCATGGGGCATCACGGGACGTTGGCGAGAGGAGTATGACGAGGCTGATGCCCGTCGTGCGGACAGGCTCCTGAGGCTCCTCGGCGTCAATGATCTCGCGGAGCGGCGCTTCGCCACCCTCTCGGACGGCGAGCGCAAAAGGAGCCTTATCGCTCGCGCGCTCATGAGCGACCCCGAGATCCTCCTGCTGGACGAGCCTGCTGCCGGCCTCGATCTCGGTGGTCGCGAGCAGCTCGTACGTCGACTCGGCGACATGGCGCAGGACCCGCTCGCTCCGACCACCGTGCTCGTCACGCATCACGTAGAGGAGATCCCACCAGGATTCACCCATGCGCTGCTGCTGCGTGGCGGCGCCGTCGTCGCGCAGGGACCGGTGGGCGCCGTGCTCACCAATGAGGCGCTCTCGGCGACGTACGGCATCCCCCTGGAGATCCATCAGCGCGAGGGTCGATGGTCTGCTCGGGCGCTGTGACGGAGGCGCTCCCGTGACGCGTCGATGGCTGTTCGCCGACCAACTCGGACCGCACTTCCTTGGAGGTGACCGACCCGGTGACGATGGTCGCGAGCATGTGCTCCTCATCGAGTCGAAGGCGGCGTTCCGGCGCAGGAGGTACCACCGCGCCAAGGCGCACCTGATCCTCTCGGCGATGCGCCATCGCGCGGCCGAACTCGGTGACCGATGCCGCTACATCGTCGCCGAGGGCTACCGCGACGGTCTTGCCGATGTGGAGGACAGCCTGACAGTGGTGGATCCCACCTCCTGGCCGGCACGCGCGCTCGTGCGCGACCTCGGGCACACCCGGGATCTGCGGGTGCTGCCCGCGCGAGGGTTCGTCACCTCGCAGGCCGATTTCGCCGATTGGGTCGCGGGCCGACGCCATCTGCGGCAGGAGGACTTCTACCGGGATGCGCGTCGGCGTACGGGGATCCTCATGGAGGGCGACGAGCCCGCGGGCGGACGATGGAACTTCGACGCCGACAATCGCATGCCACCGCCCCGAGGCGCGACGACGCTCGGCCTGCCGGAACCACTCTGGCCCGTGGAGGACGAGATCGATGCCGAGGTCCGCGAGCAGCTCGCCCGCTGGGAGTCGGAGGGGATCGCCTTCGTCGGAGAGGACGGTCCGCGGCGCTTCGCCGTGACACGAGACGAGGCCCTCGCCGTACTCGAGGACTTCATCTCCCATCGCCTCCCCGAGTTCGGGCCCTATGAGGACGCGGCCCTGGTGGGCGATTGGGCCATGGCGCATTCGCTGCTGTCGGTGCCCATGAACCTCGGCCTCCTCGATCCCCACGAAGTCATCGACAGGGTCGTCGAGGCCTGGGACGACGGCGGGGCAACCCTCGCGAGCACAGAGGGCTTCGTGCGGCAGGTCATGGGCTGGCGCGACTACGTGTGGCACCTCTACTGGCATTTCGGGCCCGACTACGTCGCCGAGTCCAACGCCCTGTCCGCGCACGAGCCCCTCCCCGAGTGGTTCCGTGACCTCCGGGCCGACGATGTGCGCGCACGATGCCTGTCGACGGCTCTCGCGGAGGTGCACGCGCGAGGCTGGAACCACCACATCCTCCGGCTCATGGTCCTGGGGAATTGGGCACTGCAGCACGCCTACGACCCTGCCGAGGTCACGGAGTGGTTCACGTCGAACTACGTGGACGGCTATCCATGGGTGATGGCGGCCAACGTCGTCGGCATGGCGCTGCACGCCGACGGAGGACGCATGGCCACCAAGCCGTACGCCGCGGGCGGGGCGTACATCAAGCGGATGACCGACTTCTGCGGAGGCTGCGTCTACCGACCGGATCGACGCGTGGGGGAGCAGGCCTGCCCGGTCACCGCCGGCTACTGGGCCTTTATCTCCCGCCACGAGCAGGCGTGGGCGCGCCACCCGCGGATGGCGCAGCCGGTACGCGGCCTCGCGCGGCTCTCCGACCGCGAGGGGCTGCTCGAGCAAGAGGCCGCGCGAGGCCCGGAGGCACCATGAGACTGGAAGTCCGATGAGGCCGGAAGTCCCATGAAAATCGACCCCCGAGATGTACAGAGCACAGACGACGCGCGCGTCGTGGACTACCTGAGTCTCACGGACATGGACTTGAGGCAGAGGATCGAGCCCGAGCGCGGTGTCTTCATGGCGGAGGGCCACCTCGTGATCGAGAGGTGCGTGGCCCGGGGGCTGCGCCTGCTCTCCGTGCTCACGTCACGACGCTGGCTGCCGCGCCTCACCGAAGTGCTGGCAGGAGTCGACGTGAATGTGCTCGTGGCAGACGACGACCTCTTGCGCGATGTCACGGGATACCGGGTCCACCGCGGGGCCTTGGCCGCCGTGCAGCGTCCTCCGTCGCTGACGGTGGACGCAGTACTGTCCGGGACCGGTGACCTTCTCGTCCTGGAGGACCTGGTCGATCCGACCAACGTCGGGCTGGCGATCAGGTCCGCGGTCGTCCAGGGAATCGATGCCGTCGTCCTCTCACCCGGGTGCGCCGACCCGCTCTACCGGCGCTCCGTGAAGTCGTCGATGGGTGCTGTGCTGCGGTGCCGTTGGGCGCGAAGCAACGATTGGGCTCTCACCCTGGAGCACATCTCCGCGGATCGTCGACTCATCGCCCTCACCCCTGACGGCGAGTCGGACCTGTCCGCGGTCCTCGGGGACGCCACGCCCGGCGATGTCGCCCTCCTCCTCGGATCGGAGGGGCCCGGGCTGAGTGCCGGAGCGCTCTCGGCCTCGTGGCAGAGGGCCCGCATCCCCATGGCGTCATCGGAGGACTCACTCAACGTCGCCGCGGCCACCGCCGTCGCCGCGTACATCCGGGCAAGTACCCGTAGCATGGCCCGATGAGCACCCGCCTCGCCTCCATGCCCGTCGCACTGGCGCCCGTCGCCCTGGCCGCATGCTTCGTGCTCGCCGCCTGCAGTGCCGTGCCGAGCGCGAGCACGGGCGAGGGGCCCACCACTCCGGCAGCGTCATCGGCCGATCCTTCGGCGGAGAGTGACCCGGGCGCGGCAGCCGGCGGCATCGACGAGGCGGGCATCGTGACCGTGGGACTCGCGGAGCCCTACACCCCCACCAGCGAGAGCACGGCGACCGACGACTACCGATGCTTCCTCCTGGACACGGGGGTGCCGGAGGATCGATTCATCACCGGTGTGCGTTTCGTGCCGGACAATGCAGAAGTGGTGCACCACGCGATCCTGTACCGCGTGCGTCCCCAGCAGATCCAGGCGGCGCAGCAGCGCGATGCCGACACGCCCGGCCAGGGCTGGAGCTGCTTCGGCGGACCCGACCTGCCGTCCGCCGGTG
>JBIKKK010000183.1:0-4456 GCA_044360385.1 Candidatus Nanopelagicales bacterium | reverse complement strand
GCAGTCGATCTATTGCGGCGTACACGATCAGCGCCGCCGCGACGAGGATCATGACGCCTTCAGCGCCCGCGGAGAGGTACTCCGCCTTGCCGTGGCCGAAGTGGTGGCGCTCGTCCGCGGGCTTCGCCGCCGCGGCGATCGCGATGAGCGCGAGGATCGCGGCCACGAGGTTGACCACCGACTCCAGGGCATCCGAGAGCAGGCCCACCGAGCCGGTGAGGAGATAGGCGACCGTCTTCATGCCGATGGTGACCACCGCGGCCGCGATGGAGAGCCACGCCCAGCGCGTCAGCGAATGCGCATGGCTGCCGGACACGCCCCGAGCATGCCACGGCACGGGAGCGGATCGGACGAGCGCTAGAAGGTCCCCTCACCGGGAGGAACAGGCTGAGGAGGAGATCCATCATCCATGCGCACGGGACCGGTGAGGTAGCGCATCGCGCCGTAGACACCTGCCGCCAGCGGCACGCCGATAAGTGCCCCGATGAGGCCGAAGTAGGCCGCACCCGTGGCAGTGACGAGCACGATCGCCACCGGATGGAGATTGACCGTCTGCCCCATGATGAGCGGCTGCAGCACATTTCCCTCGAGTTGACCGATGACGAAGATGAGCGCGATCACGAGCGCGCCCGCGAGGGGACCATCCGTCACGAGCGCGACGAACGCTGCGAGAAGCATCGCGATCGGCGCACCGATGTAGGGGATGAAGGCTCCGAAGAACACGATGATCCCGAGAGGGATCGCGAGCGGCACGCCCATGATGAGCAGCACGATCGTCACCAGGGTGGCGTTGGTGATGGCCACGAGCACGAGGCCTTGCGAGTACTGCGAGAAGCCGCGCCAGGCGATGCGGACCGTCTGGCCGATCACCTCGCGATTGCGGGCCGGCATCCACCGCACGAACCAGCCGAAGATCTCGCGTGGCTGGATGAGGACGAAGATGAGGATGAAGACCCCTGCGGCAAGGGCCGTGCCCACTCCCAGGACGCTGCCTACCCCGGAGAGGACGCCCAGCGCGATATCCCCGCCGGAGGACCGGATGAAGTTCTCGACCTGAACGTAGATGCTGGTGAGCTGGGCATCCGTGATCTGCAGCGGACCCTCGCGCAGCCAGGTCTGCAGGTCGGAGACGCCCTGGTTGAAGGCTGCGGAGATGCCCTCCCACTGGGACACGGTCTGCAGTCCAATGAAGGTCACCACCAACGCGACGGCCACGGCGAAGGTGACGAGTGAGATGACCGCGGCCAGCCAGCGGGGCATCGACTTGGCGAGCAGGTTGACGAGCGGCATGAGCCACGCGGCAACCAGGAGCGCGAAGAAGAGCGCGAGGATCAGGGTCTGGAGCGGGGTGATGAGCAGGAGCAGGCCCCAGAGCACTACTCCGATCGCCGCGAGGCGCCAGGCGTAGCCGCCGATGCGTCGAAACGCCGGGGACACGTGATCCGGCGTGTCGAAAGGGGCAGGCAGGGGTGGCCTCGGCGGAATGTGATCCTCCGTCGACCGGGAACGCCCCACACCCACCTCCTCGTGGCGAGCGTAGTCCCGCGAGATACCCCTGCCGGTGCATCGGCCTAGGGTGTGTCCGGACGAGGAGGAGGTCGCATGTCCCAGGCAATGGGCGACGCACCCATCCCGAGTCTCGCCTTCGACAGTGCGGGCTCGGGGCCTCCGCTCGTGCTCATCCACGGCCTCGCATCGTCACGCCGATGCTGGGATCTCGTCGTCGATGACCTGTCCCGCGACTTCACGGTGTACGCCGTGGACCTGCCGGGCCACGGGGACTCCGATCCCATACCCGGCCAGACGGAGACCCCGACCACCGAGATGGCGCGCGCCGTCGGCGCCTTTCTCGCCCAGCGTGACATCGACCGTGCGCACCTCGTCGGCAACTCACTGGGCGGGTGGACCGCACTCGAAGCGGCCGCGGATGGCTACGCGTTGAGTGTCACCGCGCTCTGCCCCGCCGGGCTGTGGGAGCCGATCCACGAGCCGATGGGGGCGATCCAGTTCAACCGGCGAGCAGCGATCGCCACGAGGCGCTTCATTCCAGCGATGATGCGCGTCGCTCCCCTGCGCCGGGCGCTGGTCCGCACCGGCTCCGAGCGCACCGCATCGGTCCCCTTCCGGGTCGCCGTGGATGCCGCCTACGCCCAGGCAGACGCCCGAGGATTCGCCCAGGCCCACGATGGGGCCCTGCACCGTCGTTTCGACCGCGCGGAGTCGATCCCCGCCGACGTGCCCGTCACCATCGCCTTCGGCGACAACGACCGACTCCTGCCCGCACCGCGCTTCCAGCAGCGTGACCTCGCTCCCGGCCACGCGCGTTGGGAGGTGCTGTGGAACTGCGGTCACGCACCGATGTGGGACGTGCCCGCTGTCACCACGGCTCTCGTGCGCGAGACAGCATCGCTGCGGGCGAGCACATGAGCATCCGCGTCTATCAAGGCCCTCACTCCGAAGGTCGACGCCTGCCCGTGAGCTGGCAGTGGTTGCCGTGGCTCTTCGCCGGCATCACGATCGGTGGCCAGATCATCTGGCTGCTCGCCGAGCCAGCGCGCGACTTCCTCACCATCGCGACGGTCGTGAGTTTCTTCCTCGCTTCCGTGAGCCACGCATGGCTCACTCGCGGGTGGGCCTGGGCACTCGGCTACGTCGCAATCGCAGCGGGCGTCGGCGGGGCGATGGAGGCCGTGGGCGTCGCGACAGGCTTCCCCTTCGGCAGCTACTCCTACAACGACACGCTGGGACCCACGCTCATCGGCGTGCCGATCATCGTGATGATGGCCTGGGCGATGATGGCGTACCCCGCGCTGCTCGCGGCACAGCGCATCTCGCGCACGCGGGCCGGGGTCGTGGTCTTCGGCGCATGGCTCCTGGCCGCATGGGATCTCTTCCTCGACCCGCAGATGGTCTCCGAAGGCCACTGGACCTGGGACTCACCCGATCCCGGACTCCCGGGGATTCCCGGAATTCCTCTCACCAACTACGTCGGCTGGATCATCACGGCGCTCATCATCATGACGTTGCTCTCACGCCTGCCCGCGCGCAAGGCCACGGGTGACGGCGTGCCGACGCTCATGCTGGCCTGGGTCTACTTCTCCAACGTGCTCGGCAACGCGGTCTTCTTCGGCCGCCCGTGGGTGGCACTGTGGGGCGGGATCATCATGGGCGCCGTCGTCATCCCCTGGGCCTGGATCAGCTGGACGAGGCGCCCATGAGCAAAGGCGTGCGGCGCCTTGCGCGCGCAGTGGCGGGCTCGGGGGCGATCACCGCGGCGATGCTCACCGCGCACACCGCCGTCAACATGCGCATGATCCGACGCCCGCGAGACGAGAGCGTCACCGTGGCAGAGCGCGTCTCGATCCTGCTGCCCGCACGCGACGAGGCACACCGCATCACGCCGACGCTGCGCTCACTGCTGGCCCAGGAAGGCCTGCCCGACCTGGAGATCCTCATCCTCGACGACGGCTCGACCGATGGCACCGGCGACGTGATCCGCCAGGTCGTGGGATCGGATCCGAGGGTCAAAATCATCGACGGACCCGACGATCTCCCGCCCCCCGGATGGCTCGGCAAGTCCTGGGCGTGCCATCGGCTCGCGCAGGAGGCCAGCGGGGACGTGCTCGTCTTCGTCGACGCTGATGTGCAGCTCAGCGCTCGCGCCGTGGCCTCCACGATCCACCACATGCGCGAGGGCGGACTCGACCTGCTCTCTCCCTACCCGCGGCAGATCGCCGTTACGGCCGCCGAGCGCATCACGCAGCCGCTGGTCACGTGGTCATGGGTGACCGCGCTGCCGATCCGCATCACGGAGCGCAGCCACTACCCCTCCATGGCCGCGGCAGTCGGGCAGTTCCTCGTCGTCGACGCCCGCGCCTATCGCATCAGCGGCGGGCACTCAGCCGTCGCCGACTTGATCCTCGAGGACGTCGGCGTGCTTCGCGCCATCAAGCGCGCGGGATTCCAGGGCGCGCCGGCCGACGGCAGCGCCATCGCCACGTGTCGGATGTACGAGGATTGGCAGGAGATCTACGACGGCTACACCAAGTCGGTGTGGTCGGTCGTCCAGCCGGCCGCCGTCGCCTACGGCCTCGTCGCAGTCATGGGTCTCGCCTACGTCGCCCCGCCGGTCTTCGCCATCGCCGGCCCCGGGCGCGCGGCGCGCGCATGGGGTGTGGCGGGCTATGCCTCGGGGGTCCTCGGACGCTACGTCGTGGCTCGGCGTACCGGCGAGCGGATATGGCCCGACATCCTCGTGCAGCCCGTCTCGATCGCAACCTTCGCCAGCCTCATCCTGACCTCGCTGCATCGGCATCGCGCCGGCACTCTCACCTGGCGGGGGCGGCCGCTGCCGTGATTCGCCGATGATCGGACTCGCCGTCGTCCTCGCCTACGCGCTGGGAGCAGCGATCGGGGTGGCGAGCTCGCGCAGTGTGCGCCTGGCCGGTGCCTGGCG
>JBIKKK010000182.1:0-4484 GCA_044360385.1 Candidatus Nanopelagicales bacterium | reverse complement strand
GGCCGAAGGACATGCGCCACGACTCGCGCTCGGGCAGGCCCATCGCGACGCCCTGCTTGATGGCCTCGAAGTCGAGCATGAGGCTGAACGCCGCGAGGCCGACGCCGAAGATGCACAGGAGCAGGCCCAGCGTGCCCACGCCGTAGAAGCCCCAGCCGCCGCCGACGCCGAACATCGCCGCGACGAACGAGGCAATGCCGATGAAGAGGTAGGACACCATCGCGACGAGCATGAACTTCATGAACTTGTTGTTGACCTTGACGATGCCCGTGCCGTAAAGCAGAAGCATGACGCCAAAGGTGGTGAAGGTCGCAAGGACCGCCTGCAGCACCAGGCCCTCGTAGTCGGACTGCAGGGCCATCTGGTTGTACCAGTAACTGATCGCGCCGAGGAAGATGCCGGAGACGGCGGCGTACAGGATCGTCAGGGGCGGGCTCACCTGGCGCTTGAAGGCGTTGACGAGGCCGAGCCCGATGGTGGCGATCATCGCGCCGAAGACGAGGAGGGTGCCGACACCGGGCATGGCCTCGGTGATCATCCAGCCCGCGAAGGCCATGACGACGGCGATCGCGAACATGATGGCGGACTTGGCCATGACGTCGGCGTAGGTGATCCGCTGGTCGGCGGGAGCCGGGATCTGCACACCGGCGTAGATGCCAGCGTCATCAGCTGCCGACGTGGGTGCGGGTGCCGGGGCGCCCGCCTGGGCGGAGGCCACGGCGCTGCGGCCCTCGTCGTAGGCGAACCCGGCCCCTGAGCGGCTGGCCTGGGCGGCGTCGCGGTCGATACGGGCAAGGACGGGGTTCGCCGTCTGCATGGTGCTCCTCCTGCGCTGGTGAGGGGTTCCCCTCATGAAGCGGGCCCTCGCCCGCTTCCTCTCCACGGTAACCGATCCAGGGCCGGAAGCAATCCCCGCAGGGCGGGGGCCGCCTAGTCTGGTCCCGCCTCCGTAGTCCAATTGGCAGAGACGCCCGGCTTAAACCCGGTCCAGTGAGGGTTCGATCCCCTCCGGAGGCACTTCTCCTTCCGGGAGGGCCTGATCAGGCCTCACCCGCGAGGGCGCGGGCGCGTCCGAGTACGTCGTCGAGCATGGGCGCGGTGAGCCTGCCGGTGAAGGTGTTCTGCTGGCTCGGGTGGTAGCACCCGAGCAGCCAGAGGCCATCGGCAGCGCCCCATGCGTCAGCGATGAAGCACTCCGCGCCATGACCGAACCTCGGGCGCGGCGTGGGGAGGGCAGTACCCATCTGCGCCAGGTCGCGCAGGAGCGCCGTCCACGCGAATCCCCCGAGGGCGACGATGACGCGAGGGCGGCAGAGCTGGATCTCCCGCACAAGCCACGGCGCGCACGTGTCGCGCTCCTGGGGGCTGGGCGCATTGCCGGGTGGCGCGCAGTGCACCGCGGAGGTGACGCGCACTCCGGCGAGTCGTTGACCGTCGACCCGCGACGTCGAGGTCGGCTGCACCGCGAGGCCGGCGCGATGCAGGGCGGCGAAGAGCCAATCCCCGCTGCGGTCACCGGTGAACATCCGCCCCGTGCGGTTGGCTCCGTGGGCGGCCGGCGCGAGGCCCACGACGAGGACGCGTGCGGAGGGGTCACCGAAGCCCGGTACCGGGCGGCCCCAGTAGTCCTCCTCGGCGTACGCCGCCCTCCGCTCGTGGGCCACCTGCTCGCGCCATGCGACCAGCCGCCGGCACGCGCGGCAGTCGACGACCGCCGCATCCAACTCAGAAACGGTCGAGCACGCCGCTGCACTCGCCTCGGGCCGCGTCGTCAGCGGAAGGGTCCGTCCAGTCGTCGGTGGAACAGTGACACCGTGCGCTCCCAAGCCAGCGCTGACGCGGCCACATCATGGACCTCGGGCCGGTCGTCGTTGAAGAAGGCATGCTGCGTGCCGGCGTAAGTCTCGACTACGGCGATGCCGCCATGGGCGGCGATCTCCTCGGCGTAGCGGGCGATGTCGTCTCCTGTCGACGGCAGATCCGCCTCGCTCTGGTGGACGAGAGTCTCCTTGCCGGAGTACTGACCCCATGCCGGGTGATAGTCGGGCCAGGGCATCGCGGGGTAGAAGGCCGCCGTGCAATCGATGTGGGGGCTCACGGTCGGCGCGAGGAGCGCGAGCCCTCCGCCCATGCAAAAGCCCATGCATCCCACCTGCGTGCTGGTGAGCAGACCGCTGCTCGTGAGGTGCCGGGCGGAGGCCGCGATGTCATCGCCCGCCTCGGCAACGCGCAAGCCCATCATGAGCTTTCCAGCCTCATCGGGCTCGGTGGTGTGCGCACCGCGGAAGAGGTCGGGGGCGAGCGCAACAAAGCCTGCAGCCGCGAGCCGATCCGCCACCGATTGAATATGGGGCACGACTCCCCACCACTCCTGGATCACCACGACACCGGGGCCGCGCCCCGAGTCGGGCACTGCGAGGTAGCCCGTGAGTCCGTGCTGGCCGGACGTGATGTCGATGGTGGGCATGCAGGAAGCCTACGAGGTGGCGCGCATGCGCGTGATCTATCCCAACAGAGACGAGTCAGCCGCGCCTGACGGGCGGACCGTGCTCCCGCGCACCACCAGGGTCGTGGGCACCGTGATCTCGTCGGGACCGCTCACATCCCGCCCCAGCATGCGGGCCAGGAGTGCATCGGCAGCGACGCGCCCCATCTGGGCGACTGGCTGCCCGACGGTCGTGAGGTCGAGCAACTCCGCGAGTTCATGACCGTCGATGCTCGCGATGGCGATGTCGGCTCCGGGGCGGATGCCGTGGCGCTGCAAGGCGCGGATCGCACCGAAGGCCATGTCATCGGACATGGCAAACACCGCCGTGGGCGGATTGGGCTGAGAGAGGAGGGAGGTCATCGCCGACTCTCCCCCCGCGACGGTGAAGTATCCGTAGGCCTCAAGCGTGGGATCCGGCATGAGCCCCGCACCCTCCATCGCGGTGACGTAGCCGAGCGCGCGGCTCGCCTGCGAGGTCGATGCCTGCGGGCGTCCCGAGATGATCCCGATCCGCTCGTGGCCGAGGTTGATGAGGTGCTGGGTCGCCATGCGTCCGGCCGCCGCATCGTCGATGCAGACCGAGGGAACCCCGGGCCAGCGCACACCGACGAAGCTCGTCGGCAGGCCAATCTCGAGCATGTCCGCGATGCGCGGAGCATCGGTAGGCAAGGTGACGACGATGACGCCGTCGACCCGGCCTCGCAGTCGGCGCTCCGCGGGAAGGCCAGGGCTCGTCGCGGGGTCACCGACCTCGTAGACCAGCAGGTCGACATCGCTTTCCTGCAGCACGTCACTGATGCCCGACAGCAGGGTGGAGAAGAACCAGCGATCGATAAAGGGAGTGATGACCGCGACCGTGCCGGTGCGACCGCTGGCCAGTCGCGATGCACTCGGCGAGACGACGTAGTCGAGCTCCGCGGCGACTCGGCGCACGCGCTCCCGGGTCTCGGGATCGACGTGCGGGAGCCCGCGCAGCGCTCGCGACACCGTCGCCGTGGATACGCCGGCCGCCTGGGCGACGTCGCGGATGGTGATGGACACGCTTCCCCTCCGCGCCGTGGACGCCGCGAAACGGCGCCGTCGGATACTGCAACGACCCGCTCCCCGATCGGATACAGGCCAGGCTGCGGAGTGTACGGCGCTCCGCCGCAGTGCCGCAATCGCTTACACGAACCGCCTCAGGAGACGTCGTCGGCCAGGCTTCGCGCGACCCCATCGAGGATGTCGGTCTCGCTGGCGATCACGGGCAGGCCTGTGCGCCGCGCCACGGCCCGCAGGACCAGGGCCCCGCCTCCGATGACGTCCACCCGGCCCGGGTGCATCACGCTCAAGGCTGCCCTCTGGTCGCGCGGCATGGCGAGGAGCCGTGCGGTCATCTGCTCGATCTCGAGCGGGTCGGCGTGGAGACCGTGGATGGCCGCGGGGTCATAGATCGGCAGGTCGCGTACGAGGGCGACGACCGTCGTCACCGTGCCGGCGACCCCGATGAGCGAGCGTGCCCGGTCAAGGGGCACCTCGCGGGCGGCACGCTCGATCGCGGCATCGACATCCGCCTCGACCCGAGCTATCTCTTCGGGTGAAGGAGGATCCCCCCGCAGGTGTCGCTCGGTCATGCGCACGCAGCCGATGTCCACGGATACGGCAGCCTCGACATCGACGCTCCTGTCGGGACGGCGGTCGCCGAGCACGAATTCCGTCGACCCTCCACCGATGTCCACGACCAGCGTCGGCATGGCGATGCGATTGGGCGGCAGGCCCTCGACTGCCCCGCGGAAGGACAGTCGCGCCTCCTCCGCTCCAGAGATGACCTCGGGCGCGACGCCCAGCCGCTCGCGCACGCCATCGAAGAAGGCCGACCTGTTGCTCACTTCGCGGCTCGCACTCGTGGCGACGAATCGCAGGCGTTCTACCCCGATGTGTTCGAGCGTCGCCGCGTAGGCGTCGCAAGCCGCGAAGGTCCGATCGAGTGCCGCCTGCGAGAAGGCTCCCGTGCGGT
>JBIKKK010000181.1:0-4491 GCA_044360385.1 Candidatus Nanopelagicales bacterium | reverse complement strand
GATGGTGCGCAACTCCTCCTCGAGCCGGTGACGGGCGGCGATGCGCTCGGCGCCGCGGTAACGATCGAGGCTGGACTCGCAGCGGGCGCGCAGGATCACATCGGCTCGCGCAGCATCTGTCTCGCCGGTGACGACATCGAGCTCGGGCACGACGACCTCCCCGATGCCGAGATCGGCAGGGGTGATGGCGCACTCCCCCGCGAGCTCGACGGCGGCAGCGAGGAGATCGCGGGAGGTACGCCGACCCGCTCCCGCCGCCTGCGCAATCTCGTCGGCGATATCGGACATGAAGGCCGCGGACGCGAGGAAGCCCTGGGCATTGGGGCGATCACGATGACGCTCGTCGAGGGCGACGAGGCGGCGGGTGGCGTCGAGGACGTCGACGAGGCGCGCCTGCCCCGGGTCGGCGTAGCGCACGGCGTGAGCGAGGACGGGGGTGATGCCGCGGTCACGGGCCCAGCCGAGCGCGCGAGCAGCAACCGCGGTGGAGAGCGGGCCGCTGCGCGCGCGATGACTCACGACCTCGATGCGCAGACGATCGCCGAAGACCTCACGCCATGGTGCGACGAGCGTGTCGGCGAGGTCGGGGCGACGCACGGCGAGCGCTTCGACAACAGGCGAGTGCGGACCGAGGAGTGCGACGAGGCCGTCGGAGTGCGCAGCGACCTGGTCGAGCGATGCGGCGACGCTGCGTGCATCCTCACGCTCAGCGTGGACGGCGGTGAGAAGCCGGCAGAGCGAGCGCCATCCGCGTGGGCCGCGGGCGAGGAGGACGGCGCGTGGATGACGGGGGTCCACCCACGCGCCGCCCCTCAGGGGAGTCCGATGGACTCCCCCTTTCTGCGGAATCCCCGGGGGGACTCCGGCGTCCGGAGGACGAGCGGCCGGAGGCATGGGCCGCCCTGCTCCACCGACGATCGAGTCGCGCGTGCGCGACGAGCCGACGTGTGGCAGGTCGAGGGCCAGGTCGACACCGAGGACCGGCGTGATGCCGGCAGCAGTGCAGGCCTGGATGAAGCGCACCGCGCCATAGACGCCGTCGCGATCGGTGAGCGCGAGCAGTGACTGGCCGTGCTCGGTCGCGCGAGCGACGAGCTGGGCAGGCATCGATGCGCCGTGGCGCATCGAATAGGCCGATGCCACGTGGAGGTGGGCGAAATCCACGGCACGTGCCTCACCCCGTCGCCGGCAGGGACCGCTGCCGATCGATGCGCAGCATCGTGCACACCTGGTCGTGGAAGGACTCGGCATCGCGCAGCAGGTCGTCGGCCTCGCGCTGCGTGACGACGCGCAGGCCTGCCTCGACCGCAGAGCGCTTGGGAGCACCGGCGGCGAAGAACTCTGCCCACTCGCTGAGCTCGGGGGCGATGCTCGGCAGCACCGACCACACGCTGCGCAGCCGTGCGCGGCCCTTGGCGGGCTGCGCACGCGCGGCGAGCACTGCGGCCGCGGAGCGCAGGGCCGCGAGGTGCGCACCGACGTAGCGCTCCGCCGCGGTCTCGGCATAGGTCGCCTCGACCAGGCCGCGCTGCGCGGCGACGAGCAGGTCGGCGCTGGGGGTGGTGACTCTCATCGCTGTGGCCATGGCGGCTCCCATCAGTCAGCAATCCGGTGGAGGGTCCAGTGGTCGCCGGAGCAGGACAGGTCATAGACCCCGCCCCGGCGTGACGGCGCGGCCGAGGACCGCGGGAAGGCCTCGACCCGCCAGGTGTGGGTGTCGGCATCGGCCTGCTCGGGGGCCCGCCACCAGGAGCCGCCGGTCACCCAGTGGCCGAGGACGGAGGTGACGACGTAGCCCCGGCCCTGCCAGGTGAAGCGCATGGGGCGGCGAGCTGCGAGGGCAACTCCCGTCACCGGGGCGGCGTACTGTCGGGCCATGGTCACCTCCTGGGTCGATCAGGCTGAGGGTCGATCAGGCTGAGGGTGGAGCGGGCCGGTAGAGCAAGTATTCGAACAGATGTTCGAACGATAGACCCAGGGTCCGACAGCCGTCAAGAACCCTCACGGGATGGCCCGGCGGGTCGGCCAAGCCGCCCCTGTCGGGCTAGGCCCACCGCAGGTCTGCCTAGGCTCGCCGCATGACGACCGCGGCCGAGAAATGGCGTGATGACCTGGCCTCCTGGGCCATCCCCGACGAGATCCGCGCTCAGGCGCCGCAGGACCCCTGGATCCACCCGGTCGCACAGTTCCTCGCCCCCGACGGCCCCATCCCCGACTCCCCCGCGCACCAGGCAGCCCGGGAGGCACTGCCCGAGGGTGGATCCGTGCTCGACGTCGGCTGCGGCGGTGGGCGCGCGGCACTCGCCCTCGTGCCTCCCGCCGGATTGCTCATCGGCGTCGATCACCAGCAGGGCATGCTCGACGCGTTCGCCGAAGCCGCCGCCAAGCGCGGCGTCGCAAGCGAAGGGATCCTCGGGGACTGGCCCGAAGTCGCACCGGTCACGCCGGTCGCTGATGTCGTCGTGTGCCATCACGTTGCCTACAACGTCTGGGAGTTGCCGGCCTTCGTGCGCGCGCTCACCGAGCATGCGCGTCGCCGTGTCGTGCTCGAGCTCCCCGTGCGCCATCCGCTCACGTGGATGAATCCGCTGTGGAAGGAGTTCTGGGATCTCGACCGACCGGTCTCGCCCACCGCCGACGATGCTCTCACTGTCATCCGCGATGCGGGGTACGACGCGCAGCTCATCGAGTTCGATGACGTCACCCAGCGCATCCCGCTCGATCCGCGCGCGCAGGCAGAATCGGCGTGCATCCGCCTGTGCCTACCCGTGGACCGTGCCGACGAAGTGGCCTCCGCAGTGCAGCGAGCCGACGCGGGCATGCCGCGCCGGCTCGCCACTATCTGGTGGGACGCCTAGGAACTCGGATCCGGCGGAAGCGGCTGGGTTGCCGCATCCAGGTCCGCGCCGATCTTCTTCCTCAGGTCATCCAACGCCGGTCCCTGCGGGCCGAGCAGGGGCCAGAAATGCGTCCCAACGTAGGTAATGGTGTCTGAAGCGAGTTGCGGAGTGAGATGGAAGTTCGGATCCTCCACCTGCGGCGGCAGGGCCATGCCCTTCTGCTTTGCCTTGGCGATGATGCCCGGCAGCATCGCCTTGCCGAGGGTGCTGAGCGTTTGATCGGCCTTCACGTAGTCAATCTGCGGAGGCGTGAGCGGTGTCGCCCGAGGCACGTCCCAGTCCTCCGGATCCGTGGGAACCTCGCGGCTGAAGACGTAGTCGAAGGGCGCTGCGTGAGCATCGCGCTGGGTGAAGGGCTCGCCGAGATCCCAGACCTTGCGTAGCGTTGCGATCATCGATGTGTGACGGTGCTCGGCGTTGTAGACCGAGCCAGGCTCGACCCACGGCGACACGATGACGGCGGGAACGCGGTAGCCGGAGCGGTCGAACGTGAAGCCGAACTGCCCCGCGGGGGCGGACGGATCCGGCGGAGGCACAGCGCCGGGCGGCACGTGGTCGTAGGTGCCACCGGGCTCGTCCCACCCGATGAAGAGTGTGGTGTTCCACACGTTGCTGCCCGTTGGAGACGTCATGGATTTATAGGTCTCGAAGAGCTCGTCGAGGAAGGCCTCGCCCGACAGGATCGACGAGGGCGGATCCAGCGGCAGGTCGTAGCCCTTGTAGAGCGCCATGCCCGCCGCGGGGTGGTAGTCACCGTGCCCAAGGCAGAGGTTGGGCTCGAGGAAGGAGAAGTCCGGTAGCGCGCCGTTGGCGGCATCCTTCTTGAACTCCTCGAAGGACACGAAGTTCGTCGGGAAGCGGTCGTGCAGGCGCTGCCAGTGGATGACACCGGTGAAGGAGACGGTCGCCGGCTCCTTGATGTAGACCTTCCACGACCGGCCGTGGGCCTCAAGGCGATTGAAGATCGTCTCCGCCGTGTTGTCGTTAATGAAGTGCGATGACGGATCGTTGATCGTGCCGCCGGTGGGCAGCGGCGTACACGTGGCCGCGGTCCAGAAGGAGCGATTGGGGAAGGTCTGCGACGGCACCTCGCTGAACCAGTGATCGAAGACGCCGAACTGACGGGCGATGCCATTGAGCACGGGCACCTGCTCGGGGGTGTAGCACTGCATGATCTGCTTGTACTCGTCGTATGTCGGCTGGCGGCCCATCTCCCAGGTGAAGAAGGAGATGTAGTCCTCGACGAACCCCTTCATGGTCGGCTTCGCACCCGCGGGTGGGGTGTTCCAGGGAGGCTGAATATCGGGTCCGCTATGGAAGCGATTTGCCTCGTCCATCACGCCGAAGACCTGGGTGTTGGTGTGGAACCACTCCTCGCCGGAGTCGGGGCACGGAGCATCGAGATCGGTGCCGACGTGTGCCTTCACGACTCCCGAGCCGTCCGGCGGCTGGTGCTCGGCCCAGGCCGGCACCGGGTTGGACAGGTCCTTGCCCAGGATCCCCTCGAAGGTCTTGCCACTGTCGGGCCCGTACAGCTGGCCCAACATGTTGTCGAGCGACCTGTTCTCGAAGAGGACCAGGATCACGTGGT
>JBIKKK010000180.1:0-4495 GCA_044360385.1 Candidatus Nanopelagicales bacterium | reverse complement strand
TGGAAGTCAGGCGCGCACTGGGTGTCGTGTGCCGCCGCTTCCGTGCCCTCAGACGAGAAGCGCCGCGGCAAACTCGTCCCCGCGCGCGGTTCCATCGCCGGCAATGCCGCACTGTCCAAGACGATCACTTTCACGACCGAATACGGCACGGGCACCTACTCCTACCGCAAGCCGCTCACGTCGCTCGCCGGCCAGCGGTGGCCGGGCAGCGCAGGGCTCCAGAAGAAGGCAGCAGGGTTCTGCGAGAAGGAGCTCGGGCACAAGAAGTTCTTCTGGTATGGCCCCAGCGAGACCGAGTGGGTTAAGGGCTATACCGCCGTGCGCTGCTACTCCCTCAAGAAGTCCTGATACCTACCTCAGCGAGACCTTCACCGGGAAGCGCTTGATTCCGTTGACGAAGTTGGAACGCAGCCGCTCGACAGGGCCGGTGCGCTCCACGAAGTCGACCCGCGACAACAGGTCCTCGAACATTATCTGGATCTCCATGCGTGCGAGCGAGTTGCCCAGGCACATGTGCGGTCCGCCACGTCCGAAGGCCATGTGCTCATTGGGCTTGCGCGTGACGTCGAAGGCGTAAGGGTCGGGGAAGACCGCCTCATCGCGGTTGCCGGAGGCAAACCACGTCACAACCTTGTCGCCCTCCTTGACCTGCGTGCCGCGGATCTCCACGTCGCGAGTCGCCGTACGCCGGAAGTGGTAGACCGGACTGGCATAGCGCAGGAACTCCTCGACCGCCCACGGGATGAGTGAGGGATCCTCCTGCAGCCGGCGCATCTGGTCGGGGTGCTCGATGAGGTTGTTCATCGTGTGGCTGATCGTGTGCCGTGTCGTTTCATTGCCCGCGACGACGAGGAGCAGGAAGTAGGCGTGGAAGTCTTCCTCGCTGAGTGGCTTGCCGTCGATCGGTGTGGAGTTGACCAGGGTGGACACGAGGTCCTTGCCATCGCGGCCCAGGCGCTGGCGCTTGAGCTCGTCGCCGTACGCCCACACCTCGAGCGCTGCGGGCGAGCGGAAGGGGAGCATGCGGTACTTCTCCGACTCCGGATCCGAGGCCAGCACGTCGGCGTGCTCGGGGTCGGTGTTGCCCACCATGCGGTTGCCCCACCAGATCAGCTTGGGGATGTCCATGTCGGGTACGTCGAGCATGCGCGCGAGAACGCGGATCGGGAAGTCAGCTGCCACATCAGCGACGAAGTCGAACTCGTCCTTGGCGAAGGCCTCGTCGAGCGTCGACGCGGTGAGGCCGCGCAGGAATGTCTCGTAGCCCGCGAGCGCGCGCGGAGTAAACTCGCTCTGCATCAGCTTGCGCAGCGCGCGGTGCCGCTCACCGTCGGTCTCGAGCATCGACTTGCGCACGCGCAGCTGGTCGTCGTCGAGCTCCTCGAGGTTGACTGCGCCCTTCTCTGAAGAAAAGGTCTCGGTGTCGCGGAGGACATCGACGATGTCGTGGTAGCGCGTGATCGACCAAAAGCCGCTATTGGGCGCGTCCTCGACATCCCAGTGCACGGGATCCTCGCGACGCAGGGCGTCGAAGGTCGCCCACGGCGGGCCGGCCTCGAAGAGATCGAGGTCGGCGAGCGTGACGTCGGACGTGACGGACATGGACCCTCCCGAGACCGCGGTACCCGATCGTTCGGGCCCGAACTATCGGCATCGTGCCAGATGTTCGGACCCGAACGGAAGGGCAATGGGACACTTCCGGCATGGCCGGCCCCCACACCCTGGCCGAGACCGAGCGGCAGGTGGCCGATCGGCTCGGGGACCTCACCCTCGACTTCGAGGCGATGGCGGTCTGCTCCAACCTCTTCCGGGCGGCCAATGCCGTGCGCAACCACCTTGAGCGCAGCGTGCTCGCCCCTGCCGACCTCACCTGGACGGCGTTCGTCGTGCTGTGGGTGGTGTGGATCTGGGACCGCGTCGAGACACGGACCATTGCTGCGGAGGGCGGCTTCTCCAAGGCGACCCTGTCCGGCGTACTCACCACCCTCGAAGGCCGCGGGCTCGTGGAGCGCTCACGCAGCGAGACCGACGGACGTCTCGTCGACGTCGCGCTCACTCCATCGGGCGAGAAGCTCATGCGCGGGCTCTTCCCGAAGTTCAACGCCGAGGAGCGTGCCATCACGCGTCACGTCGAGGATCTCGGCAGCGCCGCCGCCATGCTGCGCGCGCTCACGCTCGCGACCGAGTAGTCCGCCTGACCGGTCACTGCCCACTGCGCTGAGTGACCCCTCGCGCAGGATCTGCCTAGTGTCATGGAGTGAAGGCGCTTGCGGCAATCTGCTCTGCCGCGCTGCTCTCGACGACGGCGTGCGCGATAGATGCGAGCACCGCATCGGATGCGCCTCCGCTGAGCCGCCAGTCGGTCTTCGACTGCCAGCGCGTCGAGCCGCATGCCGACCTCGAGGCGATGGCGGCCGACTTCGCACGGGCGCCCTCGGTTATCGGCCTCACCGGCGGTGACATGGCGGTCGACACGGTGCTGACGGGGGGCGACCACCTCATGGCCTTCGGTGACAGCCTTCTCGACACCTCCGCCACGCAGGAAACCAGCGTGCGCAACGCCCTCTTGGCCTTCGCCGGGGACCGGGCCTGTCTCGTGCTCGGGCCGAGGGGATCGGCCTTCGTCCCCGACCGCATCGATGGGGTCGGCTACTGGCCAACATCGCTGGTGGAGGTCGGGCCGGATTCGACGGTGGCGTTGTTTCTCCAGCGCGTGGCCGAGCGCGGCGACGGCCAGTTCGCCAACCTCGGTCCGAGTCTCGCCGAGGTGCACGTCGACTCCGATGGCATCCCCCATGCGGCGGGAGTGCAGGACATCGGCTCTGACGACGCATCACGGCAGCGCATCGGCTGGGGCGCAGCCTCCTGGCCTGCCGATGATGGCTACGTCTACGTCTACGGCACGGCGAATCCTGAGCGCGACTTCGTCTTCGGCTGGTCGCTTCATGTGGCTCGCACGACACCGGATCAGATCTTCGATACCGACTCGTGGGAGTACTGGACCGGTAACGGCTGGAGCGCCGACGAGGCCAGCGCCGTGGCGGTGATTCCCGCGGTAGGAGGAGTCGAGCCAACGCTGTCTGTCTTCGCCGAGGGCGGCACGTGGTACGCGGTGAGCAAGCGCGATGGCTACCTCGGTAGCGATGTCGTCATCCGCTCGGCGCCATCGCCGACCGGGCCTTTCACCGCTGGCGAGGTCGTCGCCACGCGGCCGAGCTATCCCGAGGCCGGGATCCTCGCCTACGCCGCACTCGCGCATCCCGCGCTCTTCCCCGAGCCGGGCACCATCGTGCTGAGCGTGAGCCGCAACTCGACCGACTCCGATGCGGTCTCGGCCGACCCGACGCTCTATCGACCGGAGTTCTTCCGGGTGCCCCTGCCCTAGTGGGAGGCGTCGACGAGAGCCCGGAGGACGCCGAGCTGGCGCGGGTCCTCGCGGGCGGTGTCCTCGGGGTGCCACTGCACGCCGAAAGCCCATCCCGCCGAGTCGATGGTGACCGCCTCGATGGTGCCGTCCTCCGCGCGCCCGACGACTTCGAGACCCGAGCCGACGCGATCGACGCATTGGTGGTGGTAGCACGACGCGGTGATGGGTCCCGGTTCGATGCCCGCGGGCCCGCGCTCGATCACGACGTCGTGCACGAAATGACGATGGTGATCGTCCATGTGCTGTACGAGCGTCCCTCCGCGGAGCACGTTGACGACGTGAAGCCCGCGACAGACGGCAAGGGTCGGCACCCCGTGCTCGAAGCAATAGGCCGCCAGAGACAGGTCAGCATCGTCCTGCAGCCCATCGACGTCGTAGACCTCGGCATGGACCTCGGTCTCGCCGTATAGAGCCGGGTCGATGTCAGCCCCACCGCACAGCAGCACGCCGTCGAAGCCGTCGAGCCGAGACGCCCAATCCATGCCGTCAGCGGCCGCCAGCAGCGTCACCGGATCGGCGCCGGCCAGCCAGAGCGACTCGAGTAGCGCTCGCGCGGAAACCACGCCCGCATATCGAGTGGCTGAGGTGTGCTCAGCGAAGCGGCCGATGACGGCGATGCGAGGACGTCCCACGGGACGAGGCTAGCCGCTCAGGAGGTCGATGACCTCGAGGCCGCGGATGCCCTCGAAATCCCGGGCATTCGCTGTGACCAGAGGCATTCCATGAGCGAGTGCAGTCGCCGCAACCAGGGCGTCGAGAACGCGAGAAGATGACTTCCGCCCAGCAATGCGGAGGTCGGCGGACACACGTCCGAAGGCTCGGGCAGCCGAGGCATCGAATGCCAGCGCATCGATGCTCGCCTCTGCGTGCTGGAGCACGCCGAGGCGATCGGCGCGTTCCGCCTCGCTCTCAGCGACGAGAGACCCTACGGACAGTTCAGCGAGGGTGATCGCGGAAATGAACACACGTCCTGGCAGGCGCGGATCATCGATGTGCTCGTCGAGGACGATGACGGCGCTGGTGTCCAAGAGGCCTCGATCCGTCACCATGATTGATCGAGCACCTCAT
>JBIKKK010000036.1:0-15545 GCA_044360385.1 Candidatus Nanopelagicales bacterium | reverse complement strand
ACCTGCTCCGGGGACGAGTGCCGTCACGATGACTCCCTCCATGCTCGTGCGACCAGAGCAGCGTCGCGACTGGCGGCGACCTCATGGACGCGCACCCCCCAGACACCAGCGAAGGCCGCCAGGGCCGTGACCGCATCGCCCGCCGCGTCGCGGCCGTCGAAGGGCCTCGGCTCACCGTCATCGTCGGCGAGGAGGTCGCCGAGGAAGCGCTTGCGCGAAGCCCCGATGAGCAGTGGCCGCCCCAGTGACTCCAGCGCGTCGAGATCTCGCAGCAGGGCCCAGTTGTGGGGCGAGCGCTTGGCGAAGCCCAGGCCGGGATCGAGCACGACACGATCGAGGTCCACGCCGGCCTCTGCCAAGGCGGCGAGACGATCCGCAAGCTCCGCGCGGACGTCCGCGACGACATCGTCGTAGGTCGCGAGGTCTTCCATGACATCGCTTGGACCGCGCCAGTGCATGGCGACGTAGGGGACCTCGCAGGTCGCGAGCCAAGGCAGCATGTCCGGATCGGCGCGGCCACCGCTCACGTCGTTGACGACGACAGCACCGGCCGCCACGCAGGCCGCGGCGACCTCCGCGCGCATGGTGTCGATGCTCACCTGCACCCCGTCGGAGACCAGGGCCTGCACGACGGGAAGCACGCGATCACGCTCCTCCTCGACGGAGATGCGGGCGGCACCGGGCCGAGTCGACTCCCCGCCGACATCGACAAGGTCTGCCCCCTCCGAACGCAGTCGACGACCGCGCTCGATGGCGCTCGCCGTGTCCGCCCAGCGGCCCCCGTCGGAGAAGGAATCGGGAGTGACGTTGAGGATGCCCATGACAAGTGTGCGATCGAGATCAGCGAGGGCCGAGGGCAGGCCGAGGGGTGCGCGCACCGCTAATCCCGGAGCAGCGCCATGGCCTCGGCCCGCGTGGCCGGGTCCGTCAGGGCGCCGCGGACCGCACTCGTCATGGTGCGGGCTCCGGGCTTGCGCACGCCGCGCATCGACATGCACAGGTGCTCGCAGGAGACGACCACGATCGCGCCCTTCGGCTGGAGGATGCGCATGAGCGCATCGGCGATCTGCGAGGTGAGTCGCTCCTGCACCTGCGGGCGCTTGGCGAAGACATCGACAAGACGGGCGAGCTTGGACAGACCCGTGATGCGTCCATCGTCGCCAGGGATGTAGCCGACATGCGCGACGCCGTGGAAGGGCACGAGGTGGTGCTCGCACGTGCTGTAGACCTCGATATCGCGGACGATGATGAGCTCGTTGTGACCCAGATCGAAGGTCGTCGTGAGCACATCCTCGGCCGTCATACGCATCCCACCGAAGATCTCTTCGTAGGCGCGAGCCACGCGGGCCGGCGTATCGAGCAGGCCCTCGCGATCAGGATCCTCGCCGACGGCGATGAGCAGCTCACGAACGGCGCGCTCCGCGCGCTCACGGTCGAAGGGACCGAGTGCCGGTGGCTCCCGGTCAAGTGACACCCGGGTGATTTCCGAGGTCACGCGGAATCATCTCCGCGCTGGACCACACCCTCCGCGGGGGCGGGTGCGGGCGTGTGTCCATTGGCGTGACCGTGGCCAACGCCATTCGACGACGCGGGGGCAGGCACGACGATGGGTCCGCGCTCATCAGGCTTGCGCAGCGACGAGCCGGTCCAGGCCGCGCGCGGCGAACGCAGCCGCAGATCAGTGAAGACGGCCTCCACCTCGGCCTTATCCAGGGTCTCCTTCTCCAGGAGCTCCAGGACGAGGCGGTCGAGGACGTCGCGATTCATGACGAGCAGGTCGTAGGCCTCCTGGTGCGCCGTCTCGATGAGTGATCGCACCTCCTCGTCGATGGCCGCAGCCACCTCCTCGGAGTAGTCGCGGGCGTGACCCATGTCGCGGCCGAGGAAGACTTCGCCCTGCTCCTGGCCGTAGCGGATAGCGCCGAGGCGCTCGGTCATGCCGTACTGCGTGACCATGGCCCGAGCGAGCGTGGTGGCCTTCTCGATGTCATTCGACGCACCCGTGGTCGGGTCGTGGAAGATGAGCTCCTCCGCGGCGCGACCACCCAGCATGTAAGCGAGCTGATTGAGCATCTGACTGCGCGTCGTGGAGTACTTCTCCTGATCGGGCAGCACCATGGTGTAGCCGAGCGCGCGACCGCGGGGCATGATCGTGATCTTGTGCACGGGGTCATTGCCCGGCAACGCAGCGGCGACGAGCGCGTGACCGCCCTCGTGGTACGCCGTGATCATTTTCTCTTGGTCATCCATCACGCGCGTGCGCTTCTGCGGGCCGGCGATGACGCGATCGATGGCCTCATCCAGGGCATCGTCGTCGATGAGTTGACCGCCCATGCGGGCCGTAAGCAGCGCGGCCTCGTTCAAGACATTGGCGAGATCAGCACCAGTGAAGCCGGGTGTGCGCCGAGCGACGGCCCGGAGGTCCACTCCGTCGGCGATCGGCTTGCCGCGGGCGTGCACCTGCAGGATGGCGTAGCGGCCCTCGAGATCGGGGCGGTCCACGGCGATCTGGCGGTCGAAGCGACCGGGGCGCAGCAGCGCCGGGTCAAGAATGTCGGGGCGGTTGGTCGCCGCGATGAGGATGACGCCCGAGGACACGTCGAAGCCGTCCATCTCGACGAGCATTTGGTTGAGGGTCTGCTCGCGCTCGTCATGGCCACCGCCCAAGCCGGCGCCGCGATGACGGCCCACGGCGTCGATCTCGTCAATGAAGATGATCGCGGGGGCGTTGGCCTTGGCCTGCTCGAAGAGGTCGCGGACACGACTGGCGCCGACACCGACGAACATCTCCACGAAGTCGGATCCGGAGATAGAGAAGAACGGCACGCCTGCTTCGCCCGCCACAGCGCGCGCGAGCAGGGTCTTGCCGGTGCCGGGAGGACCGTAGAGCAGGACACCCTTGGGGATCTTGGCGCCGACCGCCTGGAACTTCGCGGGCTCGGAGAGGAACTCCTTGATCTCCTCCAATTCCTCCACGGCCTCATCGGCGCCGGCGACATCAGCGAAGGTCGTCTTGGGCATGTCCTTGGAGACCGCCTTGGCCTTGGACTTGCCGAAGTTCATGATGCGCCCGCCGCCTTGCATCTGGCTCATGAAGAAGAAGAGCAGCAGGATCAGCAGCGCGAACGGCAGGAGGGTGAAGAGGAGACTGAGCAGGATGTTGTCCTGCGGGACGATGACGTTGTAGCCGCCGGGCAACTGGCCCGCGGAGGCTTTCTCCTGAAGGAGTCGCTGCAACTCCACGCCCTGGCCGGTGACGTACTGGCTCGTCACGACGGTGCCGTCCTTAAGCGTCAGCTCGAGCACCTGGTCGCCGTCGGTGATCACCGCCGACTCCACACGGTCGGACTGGATGTCCGCCACGGCCTGGCTTGTGTCAATGCGCTCGGGTCCGCCGATGCCGCTCACCAGGCTGGATCCGACCAGGACCAGCAGGACCGCAAGCAGGATCCAGAAGAGAGGCCCGCGCAGGAATCGCTTGGCGTTCATCTGGTCGGCTTCCTTAGATCGTCGATGATGCGGCAACGCGCCACGTGAGGCGAGCATTCCCGCCCGCTCCCTCGAAGGTACACCGGGAGCCGTGAGGAAGGCCGGTCAGCCGCCGTACACACGAGGGTCGAGGACCCCGACCTGGCGCAGGTTGCGGTACCTCTCGTCATAGTCCAGCCCGTAGCCCACGACGAAGACGTTGGGGATATCGAATCCGACGTACTTGGGCTCCACGGGGATCCGCAGGGCCTCGGGCTTGCGCAGGAGCGTGAAGACCTCGACCGACTCCGCTCCGCGGGACTTCAGGTTGCGCAGAAGCCACGACAGGGTCAGCCCGGTGTCGAGGATGTCTTCCACCACGAGCACATTGCGACCCTCGAGGTCGGTGTCGAGGTCCTTGAGGATGCGCACGACACCCGAGGATTGAGTGCCGGAGCCGTACGACGACACCGCCATCCAGTCGACCGTCACGTGAGACTTCAGGTGGCGCATGAAGTCTGCGACGACGATGGTGGCGCCCTTGAGCACGCCCACCAGGAGCAGATCGCGGCCGGCGTAGTCGGCGTCGACCTGCGCTGCGATCTCCGCCAGACGCTGCTGGAGCTCGTCGTGCGTGATGAGGATCTCGGTGATTTCTGAAGGGACGTGGTCGGCGTCCACTCTCACTCCTCGCGGTCGTGTCGACGTCGCTCCGCGACCGGGGGGACGCGGCGGATCGCCAGCCTGCCATACGCGCGCTCGCCGGCGAGACCGCCCGGGAGATCGACCCCGCCCTGGCCGTGCCAATCCGTCACGAGCACCTCGACTCGATCGATATGAGCCGAGGTCAGCGACCCCGCGGGACAACCGGCCGCGATCGCGGCGTCCCGGATGATCCGCGTGCGCAGTGCCCTTGGCAGGGCGGAGAGAGCCACCACATCGAGGGTCCCCTCGGCATCGACGAGCGCGCGGGCGGACTCCCGGGCCAGAGCCTCGAGGGCTTCGGCGTCGTCGCCCAGCATCCGGGCCGACCGGGCAAGCCCCGAGACGACCTCGGGACCCAGGGCATCGGTGAGGGCGGGCAGCGCGCCATGGCGCACGCGGGTGCGGGCATACGCCGGGTCGTCGTTGTGCGGGTCCTCCCAGGTCGACAGGTCCGCCACGCTCGTGCGCACGACATCGCGCGGGAGATCGAGCAGAGGTCGCCGCCAGCGACCCGTGACAGGCGCCATGGCGGCGAGTGACCGCGCACCGGACCCGCGCGCGAGACGCAGCAGGACCGTCTCGGCCTGGTCATCGCGGGTGTGCGCAAGCAGGATCGCCGACGCACCGAGTCGATCCGCGATGCCCGCCAGTGCGACTCTCCTTGCCTCGCGAGCGGCTGCCTCGGGGCCCACTCCTGTCGCCGAGACCTGCACCCGTTCGACGATGACGGGATCGAGGCCCAATTCCGCGCACACGTGGGCGGCGGTCTGGGCGACCTCCGCCGAGTCGGGTTGCAGTCCGTGGTCGATGATCCCCACGGCCACGCGGCGATCGAGCACCCCGGCCGCGCGCGCGAGCGCGAGTGAGTCCGCTCCGCCCGAGACTCCGACGAGCACGATCGCGTCGTACGGCAGGTCAGCAAGACCATCTTCGACAGCGCGTCGCACGGTCGCTCTCGCCTCGAGCGGACCCCCCGCGAAGGTCATCCGTGCACTCTCGCGATCCAGGCCGCGGGGTCGGCGATCTCGGCCGGCCGCGGCAGGGTGTCGGGCGAGGTCCACACGGCGTTGAAGTCCTGCATGCCGACCTTGTCGACGACGGCGCGCACGAAGGCCGCACCGTCGACGTACTGGCGCAGCTTGGCATCGAGCCCGAGCAGGCGGCGGAGAGCACCATCGAGGGTGCCGGCCTGCTGGCGCCGCTGGTCGAAGCGCTGCCGGATGATGTCGACGCTCGGCACCACCTTGGGGCCGACGGCATCCATGACGACATCGGCATGCCCCTCGAGCAGCGACATCAGGGCGGTCAGGCGGTCGAGGATGGCGCGCTGATCTTCGGTCTGCATGAGGTCAATGAGGCCGCCCGACCCGCGGGTCCCGCGCCGGAAACCCGTGACGACGCGGCCGATGGCGCTGCCCGCGTCAGGATCCACCGCACGGAGATAGGAGTGCACCTCCTCGGTGAAATAGCCGGAGAGCCACGCGACGGCTCCGAACTGCACGCGATGGGTTTCCTCGTGCAGGCACACCCACAGACGGAAGTCGGTCGGCGGGACGTCGAGCTGGCGCTCGGCGTGCACGATGTTGGGCGCGACAAGCAGCAGGCGGCCCTCGGATCCGAAGGCCTCGTACTGCCCCAGCACCTTCGACGACAGCCAGGCGAGCACGCCGCCCATCTGCAGGGCCGTCGTGCGCGAGCCGATCGCGCGCACGACGCGATTGCCATCACCGCCCAGCAGGTCGGCCACCGGCTCGGTGGCGGTGCGCAGTTGCTCGACGTTGGACCTCACCCATTCCTTGCGGCCGACGACCACGCTGCGATGCGCCTCGAAGGGCGCCTCCAGGCCGGTGACGTCGGCCACCGGCTGGACCGCGCGCTCACTCGCCCGGCGGAGTTGGCGGACTGCGGCCTCGACTCCGTCGCGATCATCGTCGGGCCCGGAGGGCGCCAGACGCGCCCCCGTGGCCGCGGCAAGTGCCCAGTCGACGGGTTCGGTCACCTGACGACTGTATGTCCCGTAGTGGATGTCAGGCGCGGCAGCCGCACGCTGCGAGTGCGGCGGCGGCTCGGTCCAGCGCCGCGCGCGAGGAATCGACATCGGTGGTCTCATCCGACATGAAGGCGAAGGCGAGGAGTCTCCCGTCGGCGTCGACCACCGTGCCCGCGAGCGTCGAGACGCCGATGAGCGTGCCGGTCTTGGCCCGCACGAATCCCGCGGCCGCGCGAGTGTCGGAGCCGATGAAACGGTCCGCCAGCGTGCCCGTGAGACCAGCCACCGGCAGGCCGAGGACGACCGGCCACGTCCATGACGGGGCGGTGGCCCCGGCACTCATGGCGATGGCACTCGCGAGCGTGAGCGGCGAGGAGACGTCCCCATAGGACAGTCCGCTGCCGTCGACGAACTCCACACCGCTCACCGGGATGCCCATGGACTGGAGCGTGGTGAGCATCGCTTCCGCGCTGCTGGCGAAGGAGCCCGCTCCGGTCAACTCGGCTCCGGCGAGGTGACTGAGGATCTCCGACATGTCGTTGTCGGATTCGGTGAGCATCGTCTCGACCATGGTGGCCAGCGGCTCGGAGGTCGTGGTGGCGATCACCTGACCCGAGGCCGGCGCCTCCTCGATGTCGGAGACGGTGACGCCTCGGTCAGCCAGGAGCGCGGCGAAGGTGTCCGCGGCTGCCCGCGCAGGATCAGGCTGCCGCGCCTCGTCCCCGCCGATACGAGACCTGTCGACGACGAGTGGGGAGACCGGGGCGGCGATGCCGAGCGCGGGATAGTCGGGCGACCACCCGGGTGCGATGGCGGGCCCGTCGAAAAGACTCGTGTCGTAGCGCAGCGATACGTCCGAGGTGACCTGACCCGCCACCTGATCGGCGAGGTCCGCGAGGGATGACCCCGCCGCGGCGACGGAGGCCAGAGTTGGGTCGCCAGCTCCGACCAGGGTCACGGTGGACGTGGCCGCATCCCAGGTGACCGGGGTCTCGATGCGGGCTTCAGGTCCCAGCGCGTCGAGGATCGCGAGGGCACTGAAGACCTTCTGATTCGATGCGAGTGATCGGGACATGGCTGCCTCGCGCTGATAGAGGACCGCGCCGGTAGCGATATCGAGCACGATCGCGCCCACGGACCCGCCCAGGGATTGATCGTCGAGGAGTGGGTCGAGTACGCCGGCCAGCGCATCAGGCGCCCCCTCCGCAGAGTCCTGCGGCAGCGCGAGCACGACCTCGGCCGGTCCGGCGGGCGCGGATTGGGGAGCGGCATAGGCCGGCACCGCCACGGCCGCGACCGCGAGAGCCACGAGGGGAAGCCACGTGCGACGCATGCGACTCCTCCCAGAAGGCAGATGCGGCCACTGAGCGGGCACGCCATGAGGAAGACTAGGTCAGGTCACCCGTCGAGGAGGTCACGTGACACCCCAGCCACTGGAATTCGACGTCACCATCGAGATCCCCTCCGGAAGCCGCAACAAGTACGAGATGGACCATCGCACGGGGCGGATCCGCCTGGATCGCATGCTCTTCACATCGACGCGCTACCCGCACGACTACGGCTTCGTTGACGACACACTCGGACTCGACGGTGATCCGCTCGATGCACTCGTGCTGGTGCAGGAGCCGACCTTCCCCGGAGTGGTGATCCGCTGCCGCGCTGTAGGGATGTTCCGCATGACCGACGAGGCAGGCGGCGACGACAAGGTCCTCTGCGTGCCGGCGGGGGATCCGCGCATGGAGCATGTGCGCGACATCTATCACGTGTCGGAGTTCGACCGACTCGAGATCCAGCACTTCTTCGAGGTCTACAAGGACCTGGAGCCCGGCAAGTCCGTCGAGGGTGCGACCTGGACGGGTCGCGAGGAAGCCGAGCAGGAGATCAACGAATCTTGGGATCGCTATAAGACAAACGGCGGCCACTGATCAAGAGCAGGTCGCTGAGTCGCCGCCGCCCGACCTCTTTGCCACAATGACCACGTGACCCTCATCAGCCGACCCGGTTCCGGTGACGGCTGGGTGACGCTCGACTCCGGTCGCGTCGTCTGGGGTCGATTCGGTGCCGCAGGAATGCTTCTGTGCCACCGAGAGGGCTCGACCGATCGCATCCTGCTGGCCCGCCGCGCGCACTGGGTCCACGGGGGCAACGGCGAGTGGTCGGTGCCGGGCGGGGCCATCGACGAGCACGAGGCGCCTGTCGAGGCAGCACTGCGCGAATTCGACGAGGAGATCGGCGCCGTGCCGACGGGCTGGCGGCTGGCCGGGATCCATGAGGTGGTGGTTCAGCAGGGGCTGTGGAGTTACCACACCTGCTGCGCCCTGGTCGATGATCGACCCCACTACGACGCGACCCTGTCACCGGAGAACGATGAGGCTGCGTGGTGGGCCATCAACGAGCTCGATGACCTGCCACTCTTTCGGCCCTTTGCGGAGGCGCTTCCCTCGCTACTCGAGATCCTTGCCCGCGCGCGTTAGCGAGGGCGCAGCTCCGAAAGTGGAACCTGCTCGATGATCGGGGCGTAGTCACCCATGGTGGTCGAAGCGAGTTGGTACTCGTCCACTTGCGCCACGGAGTAGGCGAACTTGGGATTGGGAAGGATATGCCGGAAGAGAAGCAGGGCTGACCTGTAACTTCCGTCCGCCGCCACCGCTCCCCAGTCGATGAACGTCACGCCCTTGTACTTGACGCGATCCCTGGGGGCGACCTGCTTGTCTGTGACGACGGCGATGGTGTACCTGCCTTTGGTGACCTTGATGTTGCTGTCACTCACGCAGTCGACGACAGGAAGAGGCGATTCGTTGATGTTCTGACACAAGGACCAGTACCGCACGTCTCGAGGGGTCCGGGGAGACTTGCCCCTGACGACGAGCACCTTCGACGGATCGTAGGCGCGTTCAGCAACGAGGTACGACGTATCGAAGCTCGGATAGAAGCTTCCGCCGGGTGCCCGCGTGAAAGCACCAGGGACATCCTGCTGGGCAGGCAGTTCGATGCGGTCCTCTGGCGGCCCGATCTGACTTGCCTTGCATGGCGCCAGCACATCGCGTCGGCCGTCTTTGCCGCGGACCTCCACCATGGGAAGCGGTCCCCCAGCGGGCTCGCCCGTCGCTGAACGGTAGACGCGATAGATAACCACCGTGAGCTGGTGCCCGTCCTCCTCCTTGCTCGGCAAGCGCCCGATAGGAGGCGTAAACGGGAGAGCGCCTTGGAGCACATTGTCTCCGGGGGCACTCTTCGAGGTCGTGACACGCACCGTCCACTGAGCCTTCCTCCCCTTGCCCTCCCGCTTGACCTGGGAATCGTTGACGCTGTCGATCACTTCCCGATCACGGAAGCTGTACGTCTGGATTGACCAGTAGCGCGCCTTTGGATCACGCCCAGTGAACACGAGCTCGTCGCCCTTCTCAATGAAGGCACTCTGCACGAAGTACGCGGCGTCGGTGTCCGGCCACGAATAGTTGGCGTCCGCCGGATAGTTGATGGGCCAGGCACAGATCCTATTGGGTGCGCCCTCCTTGATGGGGGCAACAGGCACGATGAGCAGAGCACTGGCAGGTACGGCGCCCACCAGAAGTCCGCTGAGAAGCGCCGTCGCGCCGAGGGCCACCGCAACATTGCGCGTCACGAGGTGCATGCCCGGAGATTAGTCAACCGGCCGACGGGAAGCCAGCCCGTTCGCAGATCAGAGGCGGCGACTGGCCATGAGCAGAGCGAGATAAGCGAGGGCAAAGACCGCCCCCGCACCCAGGAGTGCCCAGCGCAGAGGCGTCCACTCACCCGGGAGTGTGATCGTGAGTGCCGTGAGTAGTGACGACGCGACCATCATCACCGCACCAGCACCGAGAACGGGATGATCCCGCGCCCGCCGGACCAACCACATCTGCCCCGCGAGGGCCATGAGGACGACGCCGAGCATGCGCAGGGTCCAGGCCACGTCATCGGATGCCTCTAGCCCGATCCATGCTGCGAAGGAGTCGGGGACGACGAAGAGCAATGCCCCTGCGATGAGGAAGAACGTCGAGCCGACGGACAGGATCATGCGGATAAGGCGCGCAGATGCGGCAACACCGCTGATGTCGCGGAGATCGGCCTCCGTCATAAGCCGACAGTAATGCCGTGGCAGCCAGAACCTCTGCTACGCCGTGGGCGCGTCTCCCGCCAGTAGTTGCTGCGGAGCGATGGTGAGCGAGTAGCCGGACTCCCCCGGAGTGAGCACCCAGTAGAGATCGAAACGATCCTCCGGCCAGGCGTCGGGGACTTCAGTGCCCGGCGCGAGCGGGAAGGCGCGCGTCAGCGTGGGAATGTGCCCGTGGTCCCAGACGATGAGCGTCGGCTGGCCCGCGGAAACCACCTCGGTGACCAGCGCGGTCTCGTCGCCGCGGCCCAGGTGATCGAGCATGTCCAGGTCGAGGCGCTTGGCTATGCCGTGCGCCGTCATCCTGGGGCGATCGCTCTCGTGGTGGGTATCTGTCGCGGTCGCATAGACCCGCTCCGGCTTGACGATGTCATCGCCGGGGCGCCCCGCGTAGGCCATGCGCGCCGCAAGCGCGCCCGCGCGAGACCAACCGCGCGGAGTCAGCGCGTGACCCGACGGATGCCCGTGGTGGTCCACGCCGTGCGGGCCCTCAGGCGCGGGCTTCTCTGCGTGGCGCACGATGATGACAACGGGGTCGGTCACGGTCACCTCCTGGTGAGTTCAAGCTCGGCGAAGAGCGATCGGGTCAGGTGATCGACGAGGTCCTCTCGCGACACGGTCCGAGGATCCCACGCCAGCACCGTCTCTTCCATACCGACGAGCCAACCGCGCACGATCAATCGCGCGAGCGCACTGCGGCCCGGCGCTTCGGTGGAACCGCCGCTGTCGGGATCGTCGGCCCACTCGGCCGCAGCCAGCCACTTGGGCACGAGCGAATCGCGAATCTCGCCGATGAGGTCTACGACGCGCTGGTCTCCGCCTCCCGCGGCGCGCACGAGTGCGGTGTAGGACGACCGATTCCGCTCGACCAGGCGCACGAAGCCTTCCACCAGCGTGCGGACCCGCTCCTCGGCGGAGGCACCTTCCGGGGTGAGCACGGGTCGCAAGAGGTGCTCGCCAGCGGATTGCACGACCGCGGCGTAGAAGTCGCCCTTGGTGGGGAAGTAGTGGAAGACGAGGGTCCGGGAGATGCCGGCTTCAGCCGCCACCTCGTCCAGCGCCATCTCATGGATGGGCCGCGACTGCAGCAGCCGCCACCCAATTTCCACGAGTTGCCGACGCCGCTCGTCAGCGGGGAGGCGAGCAGGCGGCGTGACCGAGCCGACGGGCCCGGTCACGCGCACCGGCTCAGGAGTAGCGCCCACCCGAATCGGCCAGAGCGACGAGCGAGGCTGGCGGGGAGAAGCGATCGCCGTACGCCGCCGCGAGCTCGCGAGCGCGCGCGACGAATCCGGCGGGCCCACCCGGGTAGCCGTTGATGTACTGCAGCACGCCACCGGTCCACGGCGGGAAGCCAATGCCGAAGATCGATCCGATGTTGGCCTCCGGCACCGAGCGCAGCACGCCCTCGTCGTAGCACTTGACCGACTCGATGGCCTCGGCGAAGAGCATGCGCTCCTTCATGTCCACAAAAGGCATGTCGAGATTGGTGCCGCCGAAGTTGTCCACGAGGCCGTCCCACAGGCCGAGGCGCTTGCCGTCGACGTACTCGTAGAAACCCGCACCTGCAGCGCGCCCGCCGCGCTCGAACTCCACGACCATGCGGTCGATCGCAGGGTAGGACGGGTGATCGGGGAAGGACTGCCCCGCGGCCTCCATAGCGACGCGCCCCTCCTCGCGGATGCGGCGGCCGAGCGTGAGACTCACCTCGTCAAAGAGTGCCAGGGGCCCGGTGGGGTAGCCGGACTGCAGTGCAGCCTGCTCGATGGACGGCGCGGGCACGCCCTCGGCGAGCATCGCGACGGCCTCGCCCATGAACGTGCCGATCACGCGGCTGGTGAAGAAGCCGCGGCTGTCGTTGACGACGATCGGCGTCTTCTTGATCGCCGCGGCGACATCGAGTGCCTTGGCGATCGTCGCGTCAGAGGTCTTCTCGCCGACGACGATCTCCAGGAGCGGCATCTTGTCGACCGGTGAGAAGAAGTGCAGGCCGATGAAGTCTTCTGGCCGCGTGACCCCCTGGGCGAGACCGGTGATCGGCAGCGTCGAGGTGTTAGAGGCCAGGAGGGCGTCAGCGGCGAGTACCGGCTCGATACGACCGAAGGTCTCGTTCTTGAGCGCCTGGTTCTCGAAGACCGCCTCGATGACAAAATCCGCACCCTTGGCGAGGTCAAGGGAATCGCTCGGTGTGATGCGAGCGAGCACCTCGTCACGCGCGGACTCGGTCATCTTGCCGCGCGAGACCGCCTTGTCCAGGATTCCCTGCGAGTAGGCCTTGCCCTTCTCCGCGGCCTCCATCGTCGTGTCCACGAGGACGACCTCGATGCCGTTGCGGGCACAGACGTAGGCGATGCCGGCGCCCATCATCCCGGCGCCCATGATGAGGCCCTTGGTCGGCTTGTACTGCGGGTAGCCCTCAGGACGCGCGCCTCCCTTGGTGATGTGCTGCAGGTCGAAGAAGAACGCCTGCGTCATGTTCTTGGCGACCTGTCCGGTGGCCAGGCTTGCGAAGTAGCGAGCCTCGATCTTCTCCGCGTTGGCGAAGTCGACCTGGGCGCCCTCGACGGAGGCCGCCATGATCGCGAGCGGTGCGGGCATCGGCGCACCCTTGACCTGCTTGCGCAGGTTGGCGGGGAAGGCCGGAAGCATCATCGCGAGCTTGGGATTGGACGGCGTGCCCCCGGGCATCTTGTAGCCGGGCGCGTCCCAGGGCTGCACTGCCTCGGGGTGGGCCAGCACCCAGGCCTTCGCGGACGCGAGCATCTCCTCGGGTGTCGCGACGACCTCGTCGACGAGGCCGACCTCCTTGGCCGCCTGCGGCTTGCGCTGCTGGCCCTGGAGGAGCACCTCCATGAGCGCCTTCTGCAGGCCAAACATGCGCGTGGTGCGCACGACGCCACCGGCGCCGGGCAGCAGGCCGAGGGAGACCTCGGGCAGGCCGATCTCGCTGCCCTTGGCGTCGAGTGCGACGCGGTAGTGGCAGGCCAGCGCGATCTCCAGGCCGCCGCCGAGTGCGGCGCCGTTGATCGCCGCGGCGACGGGCTTGCCCATCGTCTCCAGGCGGCGGAAGGCCGCCTTGACGCGCGCGATCTCCTTCTCGAGGCGCTCCGCGTCGGCGGGGGTCGCCTGGATGATCATGTTGAGGTCGGCGCCGGCGAAGAAGGTCTTCTTCGCGCTCGTCACGATGACGCCGGCGATGTCGTCCTTCTCCTCCTCGAGGCGATCAAGCGTGGCCTCGAGGGAGGTGATGAAGGTGTCGTTGAGGGTGTTGGCACTGCCGCCCGGGTCGTCCATCGTCAAGGTGACGACGTTGTCGGAGTCCTTCTCCCAGCGGAACATGTTGTCGCTCATGATTCTCCTCAGACCCGCTCGATGATGGTCGCGATGCCCATGCCGCCGCCGATGCACAGCGTGACGAGGCCGTAGCGGCCGCCGATGCGCTCCAACTCGTCCATGACCGTGCCCGTGATCATCGCTCCTGTAGCGCCGATCGGATGGCCCATCGCGATCGCACCGCCGTTGACGTTGACCTGTTCGATGTCGAGGTTGAAGTCCTTCATCCAATTGAGCACGACCGAGGCGAAGGCCTCATTGAGCTCCCACACGTCGATGTCCGCAGGGGTGAGACCCGCGGCGGCAAGTACCTTGTGCGTGGCGGGCGTGGGGCCGGTGAGCATGATCGTCGGATCCGCGCCGGTCACCGCGGTCGCGACGACGCGCGCACGCGGGGTGAGACCCGAAGCCTTGCCTGCCGCCTCACTGCCGACGAGGGTGAGCGCCGCACCATCGACGATGCCCGAGGAGTTGCCGGGCGTGTGGACATGGTCGATGCGCTCGACCCAGTGGTACTTCTGCAGGGCCACAGCGTCGAAGCCACCCATGTCGCCCATCGCCGCAAAGGACGGGTTGAGCTTGGAGAGCGACTCGACCGTGGTGTCGGGGCGCATGAACTCGTCGTAGTCGAGAATCGTCACGCCGTTGATGTCCTTGACGGGCACGATCGACTTGGCGAAGCGGCCCGAGCTCCATGCGGCCGCGGCACGCTCCTGGGAGCGGGCGGCGTAGGTGTCGACGTCATCGCGCGAGAAGCCATTGATGGTGGCGATGAGGTCGGCGCTGATGCCCTGCGGCACGAAGTAGGTGTTGTACGCCGTCTCCGGGTCCATGGCCCACGGTCCGCCGTCACTGCCCATCGGCACGCGGCTCATCGACTCCACACCACCGGCGAAGAGCATCTGGTCCCAGCCCGAGCGCACCTTGGCCGCCGCGATGTTGATCGCCTCGAGGCCCGATGAGCAGTAGCGGTTGATCTGCATGCCAGCGACCGTGTCGGGCAGTCCCGCGGCGATGGCCGCGGTCTTGGCGATGTTGGCGCCCTGGTCGCCCAGCGGAGTGAGACACCCGAGGATCAGGTCATCGACCTGGTCGATGTCGAGGTCGGGGTGGCGCGTCCGCATCTCGTCGATGAGGCCGGTCACGAGCGACACGGGCTTGACCCCGTGCAGTGAGCCGTTGGCCTTGCCGCGCCCGCGCGGGGTGCGAATCGCCTCGTAGATGAATGCCTCGGTCATGGGGGGCCTCCTGCGTGGTGAGCCGGGCTAGTTGAGCAACCGTCAACAACGCTACTCGTCGGTAACCCGGCTTGCAAGGGGCCACTTCGTTGAGTGGCGGCCCATGCACGCGACACGCCGGTGGAGGCCCTCACAAGTCGCCACTCAACGAAGTCCACGGCGATCATGGGCGCGTGGACCCCCGGAGGATCGGCATGCTCGGCGGGGAGTCGACGGGCAAGTCGACCCTGGCCCGGTCCCTGGCCGATGCCCTCCCAGGCTTCGTCGCCGAGGAGTACCTCCGCGACTTCGTCACCTCCTACGGCCGCCCCCCGCTGCCCCACGACCAGGAGGGCATCTACCTCACGCAGCTGGCCACCGTGGCAACGGTGGTGCGCGCGGCGGCGTTCGCGGACACACCCTGGGTCATCGCCGATCCACTCCCGCTCATGACCGCGGTCTACAGCGTCGTGTACTTTGACGACGATTCGCTGCTCGCGCAGGGCATTGATGACGCGAGCGCGTACGACGTCCTGCTGTGGTGCGCACCCGACATCCCGTGGACGGAGGACGACGGCATGCGTGACGGATCCGACCATCGAGAGCGCGCCGACAAGGTTATCGCCGCAAGGGTGGCACCTGCCCTCGCGCTGGATCGCATCGCGGGCGCCTCGCACGAGCGCATGGCCGCAGCCCT
>JBIKKK010000035.1:0-15568 GCA_044360385.1 Candidatus Nanopelagicales bacterium | reverse complement strand
AGAAGAAGAGTCCGTCGCGGGCCAGGCGCTCATTGAGCGGGACGCGCCGGACCCCGGCCTGCACCACGACGAGCAGATCATCGGGGCGCACGTCGAGGATGGCGTCCATCTCGGACAGATCGAGGCTCACGCCGCCGTGCACGGGAAGCACATGACCCTCCAGTGACGACCCCACGCCGAAGGGCACAACGGGCACGTCGGCGGCCGAGCACAGGCGCAGCAGCGTGCTGACCTCATCGGTGGACCGGGCCATGACGACCGCATCGGGCGCGACCTCAGGCAGTGAGGACTCGTCGCGCCCGTGGCGTGCGAGCTCGGTTGCATTGACCGTGACTCGGCCAGGCAGCGCTGCCGTGAGTTCGTCGATGAAGCCAGCGGGTATGGGCCTGCGCATTAGCGAGACTCTCCTAGGGGCAAGGTGAGGGTGGTATCGGGACCGTGCCGCACGATCAGGGTGACGGGCACCTGAGCGAAGTCAACGGACGGGAACGTCATGGACGACCACGCCGAACGCAGGGTCAGACGCAGGCGCGAGCCAGGCGCAAGTGTGCGTGAGACGAAGCGGAAGCCGTTCAGCTCAAGGAGGTTTTCCTCTCCGACACGGATGGGAGCATCACCAGCAGAGCATCGGCTCATCCGAACGAGGTCGGTGGACAGCAGGATCGCCGACCCGTCAGTGCGCACCTCGTGCAGCAAGGCGCACAGGTCAGTCTCCGGCTGATCGGGAACGACGATCAACCGCAGGGACGGCTCGCCGACCAGGGTGAGCGGGGCATCCAAGGGACGGGAATGGTAGGTGACACCGTCACCATCGACAGTGACGGAGAAGATCTGATCGGTGGGGTCCGCTCCCTGAGCCACGCCCAGGAGGCTGTGGAAGTTCAAAGGAAAGGACGGGTCACCCATGCCCTCGGCGGAGCGCATGGCCCCTTCGATCTCCAAGACTCGCCGATCCTGCGGGTCGAAGGTCATCGCATAGTCCGGTCCCCCGCCTTCGCCGTCGGCCAGCCAGCCGGAATGGAAGACGTCCTGTGGCCCCGAAGTGGCCACGAGGCCCATGGGCCGTTGGCCGGTCGTGGCCGCCGCCACGCTCGGGGCCGAGCACCACTCTTCTGCCCCGGCCACGTAGTAGATGAATCGATCCTCGAGGAAGGAGGGTGCGGGCTCGTCGAAGAGAATGTGCCGGCACCACTCGCCGAGCACGCCTACCAGATCGACCCGGGCTGCCTCGCCAAGCTTCAGGTCACCCACGGAGTCGGCGCCTCGGCCCGTGCCCGCGTGGTCCCACGGACCGATGACAAGGTGGCTGCGCGCGATCGCCGACGGGTCTGCGAACTCGAGGTAGCGCTGCCAGTGATAGATCGTGCCCAGCAGGCAGAAGTCATGCGTGCCCGAGATCGTGAGGACGGGCACGGTCGCTGAGCGAAGCCCCTTCTCTGCCGGCAGCATGTCCGCGAACGACTCCGGTCCCGGGGACTGCAGGAAGCGCCACCAGTCGGTGTCACGACCGAGTGCGAAGGCCTCGCCCACCGCCTCGATGCCCAGGCCGCCGTCCAGGACCTCGCGGATCTCCTGCAGCCACAGGCCTCGGTCCGTGCCCGACATCGCGTTGAGCGTGTGTCCCCAGACGAGGCTTTCCCACGTGGCGTTGTGCAGCGTCGCGACACCACCGCGGGGGAAGTCGATACCGACGGCAACAGCCGCTCCAGGCATGGCAGCGACGATGGCGGGATGGCCCTCTCCCATGATCAGCCACTGGTTGAGCCCGGTGTAGGAGCCGCCCGTGAGCACAACTCGGCCATCGCACCAAGGCTGCTCGACAAGCCAATCGATGACATCGACGCCATCGCGAGCGTCGTGGACGAACTGTCGGAAGTCACCCTCGGAGTCCCCCCGACCGCGCACATCGACCACGAGGTAGCCCAGTCCACGTCGGGCGAGGTCTTGGCCGACGTCATGCATCATGTCGATCCCGTAGGGAGTGATCTCCAGGCAGACCGGCACTCGCCCGGGGCCCGAGCGCGGCATGTACAGGGCAGCGTTGAGGCGGATACCGTCGCGCGTAGGCACCATGACGCGGCGCATGCGGACGCCGTCGCTGGGTCCGCGATCGACCCGGACGCTACTCGTCAGGCCCACGACTCTCCCTCCTGGAGCGTAATTTTCTTAGGTGACCTTAGGGGACGGGAAGGCCCCAGAAAAGCCCTTCGGATGCACTTCCGTGATAAAACATAAATTTTTTACGAAATTTCCCCGGTCTCGGCCCGTGGGCCTAATGTCAGCGGCGGTCACCCCCGCCGGAGGGACCGCCCACGAACGGAGCCGCGGATGCCCGTCTTCGACCTTTCGGTCAGCGAATTGCAGGCCTACGCCGGCACGAACCCGTGCCCCGCTGACCTCGACGCCTACTGGGATGAAGCGCTCGAGGAGCTGGGCGAGGCACGCCGTGACGAGGACATCGAGATCGCGACTGTCGACCATCCCGCCCCTTACGCCGAATGCGTCGACCTGTGGTTCACGGGGGTACGCGGCACCCGACTGCACGCGAAGTACCTCCGACCCACGGACCGAAGCACCCCGCACCCGGGCATCGCTGTCTTCCACGGCTACTACGCCTCGGGAGGCTGATGACCGGGCTGGGCCGTACCCTGTCTCGATGAGCACTGAGATCACCTGGCTCACCCAGGAGGCCTACGACCGACTCGAGCAGGAGCTCGGTGAGCGGTCGGGTCCGCGTCGCACCGAGATCACCAAGCGCATCGAGGCCGCGCGTGAAGAGGGCGATCTCAAGGAGAACGGCGGCTACCACGCTGCCAAGGAGGAGCAGGGCAAGAACGAAGCCCGCGTCCGTCAACTCAAGCAGCTCCTGGAGAACTCCCGTATCGGTGCGCCGGATGCCGAGCACGACGAGGTGGCGCCGGGCAAGGTCGTGACGGTGCGCTTCGTCGACTTCGGTGATGAGGAGACCTTCCTCCTCGGATCCCGCGAGGAGGCCGCGCATGCCTCCGTCGAGGTCTACTCCCCTACGTCACCCCTAGGGCAGTCCGTGCTCGGGGCGCGCATCGGCGACACGGTCTCCTACGCGCTCGCCAACGGCAAGCAGGTCACGGTCGAGATCATCGCCGCACAGCCCTACACCGGCTGACACTCACTTCGTTGAGTGGCGAGTTATGCGCCGTCTCACGGCGTGTCGCGCCACATAACTCGCCACTCAACGAAGTGGGGATCAGCGGCTCGTGGCCGTGCGGTAGCGGCGCACCGCGAGCGGCGCGAAGACCGCGATGAGCACAGCGCACGAGATCAGCGTGTAGGCGATCGGATTCTGCTGCGGCCACATGTCGCCGATGATCCCCGTGGGATTGCCGAAGAGCTCACGCGTGGCCAACACAAGCGAGGACACCGGGTTCCACTGGGCGATGGGCTGCAGCCACGTCGGCATGGCCGTGATGGGCACGAAGGCGTTGGAGAGGAAGGTCAGCGGGAAGAGCCACACCAGACCGGCCGTCTGCGCCGTCTCGGGATTCGGCATGTAGAGACCGATCCACGACCCAATCCACGCCACCGTGTAGGCGAAGAGCAGGAGCAGCAGGTAGGCGTAGATGGCATTGAGCACGCCGTCGTTGATGCGCCAGCCGATGAGCAGGCCGGTGACACTCAGCACGAAGAGCACCAGGATCTGGCGCGTCGCATCGGCGAAGGTGCGGCCGATGAGCACGCCGCCCGACGCCATGGGAAGCGAGCGGAAGCGGTCGATGATGCCGCGCTTCATGTCCTCGGCGATGCCGACCGTCGCGGCAGCGGAGGCGAAGGCGACAGTCTGACCGAAGATGCCGGGCATGAGGTACTGCCGGTAGACATTCGCATCCGGCGCTGTGGTCGGATCCGACCCGGGGATGGGAATCGCACCGCCGAAGACGAAGGCGAAGAGCAGCACGAAGATGACCGGCTGCACGATCGAGAAGAAGAGGAGTTCGGGCACGCGGATCGTCTGGATGAGATTGCGGCGCGCCACCACCAGGCCGTCGTGGAGCCCCCAGCCGATGAGCGGGCGGCTTCGTGTGGGGACAGTGGTGCTCATGACTGCTCCTCCTCTGCGGAATGCCCGGTCAGGGAGAGGAAGACGTCATCGAGTGTCGGCCGGCGCAGCACGACATCGGCGATGGCCACGTGCGCCGCGTCGAGCGAGCGCACGGCGTCGACCAGCGTGAGGGAGCCGCCGACCACCGGTGCGACGACCCGGTGATCCGCTCGATTCACCGTGACCTCTCCCGTCGCCACCGAGCGCAGGGCCTGGGCCGCCTCGTCGACCTGGGCCGGGTTCTCGACGACGACCTCGAGTCGATCGCCGCCGACCTGATCCTTGAGGGTGTCGGATGTCCCCTGGGCGATGACCCGACCGTGATCGATGACCACGATCTCCTCCGCCAATTGATCCGCTTCCTCGAGGTACTGCGTCGTGAGCAAGACGGTGGTGCCGTCAGCGACGAGGTCGGTGATGACCTCCCACAGTCCGATGCGCGAGCGCGGGTCGAGTCCCGTCGTCGGCTCATCCAGGAAGAGGACGCGCGGCTTGGCGATGAGGCTGGCCGCGAGGTCGAGGCGCCGCCGCATGCCACCCGAGTACGTGCGCAACGAGCGATCGGCCGCATCGGCCAGGTCGAAGCGCACAAGCAACTCGTCGCTGCGCTCCTTCACGTACTTCGAGGGCAGGTGGTAGAGGTCGCCGAACATCCGGAGGTTCTCACGGCCGGTGAGGTACTCGTCGACGGCGGCGTACTGGCCCGTGAGACCGATGATTCGGCGTACAGCATTGGGCTTCTTAACGACGTCGAGCCCATCGACCGTCGCCGTGCCCGAGTCCGGCAGCAGGAGGGTGGTGAGGATGCGGACCGTGGTCGTCTTGCCGGCTCCATTGGGGCCGAGGAGACCGTAGACAGTGCCCTCAGGGACGCTGAGATCCAGACCGTCCAGGGCGACCACATCGCCGTACTTCTTGACGAGACCCCGAGCCTCGATGATGTCGGACACGGCGAGCACGCTACTCCGGCGCTACTGCACCTCGGTGATGCGGTACCCCCGCTGCCTGAGGTGATCGAGCAGTTGCTCGCGATGATCGGCACCACGGGTCTCGAGGTCGATGGTGATCTCCACCTCGTCGACGGCCAGCCGGGGATTGGTGCGCAGATGGGAGACATCGACGACGTTGGCGTCGAGCGAGCCGATCTCGGCGAGCAGTCCGGCGAGTGAGCCGGGCCGGTCGGGGACGTGGACGGTGATCTGGGTGAAGCGGCCGCCCGCGGTGAGGCCGTGTCGGATCACACGCATCATCACGAGCGGATCGACGTTGCCGCCCGAGAGCACCGCGACCACCGGCGCCTCGAAGGAAGTCGGGTCGTCCATGATCGCCGCCACGGCCGCCGCGCCCCCGGGCTCCACCACGAGCTTCGACCGCTCGAGGAGTTGCAGCTGCGCCTTGGCGAGCATGTCCTCTGAGACCACGCGGATGTCGTCGACATAGCGCTGGATAAGGGCGAAGGGCACGTCTCCGGGGCGGCCCACCGCGATGCCGTCGGCCATCGTGCGCATGGTCTTGAGGGGGACGGGATGCCCGGCGAGAAGCGAGGGCGGGTACGCCGCCGCGCCCGCAGCCTGCGCGCCGATCACAGTGACGTCGGGTCGCTGCGCCTTGATAGCGAGCGCGACTCCGGCGAGGAGGCCGCCGCCGCCGGTACACACGACGACAGTGCGCACGTCGGGCACCTGCTCGAGGATCTCCAATCCGAGCGTGCCCTGTCCCGCGACGATGTCGACATGGTCGAAGGGCGAGATGAAGATGGCCCCCGTCGACTCGGCGAAGGCTCGCGCCTCGACGATCGCCTCGTCGAGCGTGGCTCCGTGGAAGCGCACGTCCGCGCCGTAATCTCGGGTGGCAATGACCTTGGGCATGCTGGCCGAGCGCGGCATGAAGATCGTGGAGCGGATGCCCAGCATGGACGCCGCGAGGGCGACGCCCTGAGCGTGATTGCCCGCTGATGCAGCGACGACGCCCGCGGCGCGCTCGGCGTCACTGAGTTGGCTGAGCCGGTTGTAGGCCCCGCGGATCTTGAAGGACCCTGCGCGCTGGAGATTCTCGGTGGCCAGGAAGGCAGGACCGCCCACACGATCGGAGAGCCACCGCGCCGAGTGCACGGGGAGGCGGCGTACGACGCCCTCGAGGCGCCCGGCCGCCGCCTCGATGTCGGCCAGGGTGACTGATGCCTCGGATCCCACAGGCGCATCCTGACATGTCCGGGTGCAGACTGGTGAGGTGAATACCGCCGTCGACCAGTCGCTGGACCTCCGTGAGACGGCTCGGGTCTCCATGGCACGCATGGCCCACACGGACGTGGTCATCCCAAAGGACCGGCGCCGCGATGTGGCCCGGCCGCCCGGTCCCCGGGGTATTCAGGTCATCCGGCGGTTCGTCACAGGCAATGACGCGCCATGGTTCATGGTCGAGATGGAGCGCAAGTACCCGACCCTCGCGCACATGAACCTCATCGGCGAGCACACCTATCTGCTCACCTCTCCCGAGGCCATCGTGGACGCCTTCATCGGGCATGGCCGCGAGACGATGAAGGGCCCCGGCCTGCAGGGTGCCAAGGCCGTCCTCGGCAACGGCCTGCTCACGAGCGAGGGCGAGGTGCACCTGCGCAATCGCCGACTCGTCCAGCCGGCCTTCCACCGGGACCGGGTCGCGGAGTACGCGCGTGACATGGTCTCCCTCACTCTCGACCATGAAGCCGCGTGGCGCGACGGCCAAGCCGTCGACATGCAGACCGACATGTCCGCGCTCACGCTCACGATCGTCGGGCGCACGCTCTTCGGTGCCGACCTCGCAGACGACGCGCAGGAAATCGGCGAAGCGCTTGAGGGGCTGCTCACCGGGATGGGCCGCTATCTGGTGTTCGGCCCGAAGGCACTGAGCATTCCCAGCCCTCCTCGCAAGCGCGCACTCATGTCCTTCGCTCGCATCGACAGGATCGTGCAGCGCACGATCGACGAGCACCGCGCGCTCGGCGACACGGGAGACATGCTCAGCATGCTGCTCGCTGCCGAGGAAGGCGGGTCGGGATTCACCGATGCTCAGGTGCGCGACGAGGCCATGACCCTCATCCTGGCCGGGCACGAGACCACCGCAATGACGATGACCTGGACCTGGATGCTGCTCGCTCAGTATCCGGAGGTCGCCGAGTGGCTCCACGAGGAGCTCGACGCGGTCCTCGGCGGACGCGCCCCGACGATGGATGACATGGCGTCGCTGCCGCGCAGCCGTGCCGTGATCGCCGAATCCATCCGGCTCTATCCCCCCGCGTGGATCCAGGGTCGGCGCCGCCTCTCCGACATCGAGGTAGACGGCTGGACTGTCCCGGAGGGTTCGATTACGCTCATCAGCCAGTTCGCCATGCACCGAAGCCCGCGCTGGTGGGACTCCTCGCTTGCCTTCCGTCCGCAGCGATGGATCGATGCCGAAGGCAACTTCAGCGAAGACGCACCTGGTCAGCCCCGAGGAGCCTGGTTCCCCTTCGGCTGGGGCAACCGTCGGTGCATCGGCGAGCAGTTCGCCTGGACTGAAGCGACCCTCGTGCTCGCCACCCTCGCCCAGCGTTGGCGGCCCGAGCTCGTGCCCGGCAGCGATATCACCCTCATCCCTGCCGTGACCCTGCGCTCCCGCGATGGCATGCCGATGGTGCTGCGTCGTCGCTAGGCGGTCAGACCGGGGCCCTTCGCTCCGATGCCCTTGGCGCTCGTGGTGCGCGCACGGTCCGCAGCCTCACGACCAGCGCGAGATGCACTCCCTGCCCGACGGCTCACCCCACCGGAGTAGCCACTCCATCGCCCCCGCGCTGTCGAGGCCTTGCGATAGAACGACCGCACCTCCATCTCCTTGCTGCGCAGCACCAGGGCCCCCGTCGTCGCGACGGCCTTGCCACCCGGCACCTCCGCGGGGATCTCGACACGCTGGCGCTCGGCCTCGGCGAGCACCTCCTCGCGCGCCTCCTGCAGACGGTCGCCGATGCGGTCGATGAAGGCACGGTAGAAGGCTGCACGCGCAGTCTGCGCTGTGTGCGGCTTGCGCCAGCCATCACGTGAGACGTAGGTGTCGCCCTTCCACTCCTCGACCGCGAGCCAGGTCGTCGCAGATGCGGTCATCTGCGTGGCGAGCGAGCCGAAGAGTGCCTCCACCAGCTCGATATCGCTCGGCATGCCGTAGGCGATGACATAGGTGGAGTTGTGAGCGATGTCGACCTGGAGTGAATTGCACTGCCCGACCACCACGAAGAGGCTCACCAGGTGGGTGTTGGCCCGCTTGCCGCGCTCGCCGATGGTGATCGTGATGCTCACCGGCTGCTCACGCGCCTCGCGCCTTGCAGTCAGCGCGCGCGCCACAGCAAGATCGACACTGGCCTGGGTCGCGAGTGCCTGTGCCTTGGCGAGATAGGCCTCGGCCTCGTGCGGATTATCGCTGCGCTCGGCCTTGACCAGCAGGGCAGCGATGCGATCGAGATGGCTCACCGGGTCCGCTCCGCGACCGGGATGCCCGCACCGTCGAAGGCCGCGCGCAGGAGCAGCGCCGCCTCGGGCCCGAGCGTGATCTCGGCGAGCAGGACCTCGTCGCCGCAGAACTCCGGGCCGTGTGCCGCCACACCGGGATGCGAGTGAGCCACGAGATGATGGGTGAGTTCGTGGAGCACGACCGACTCGCGCGCGGCCCACCGCTCCCCGACAAGTCCCTTGAGCGGCAGCGCGATGACCCCATCTGAATAGTGCGCCCTGCCGGTGCCTGCGCGCTCGCGCACCCGCACGGGCGGCACGCCCGGCCACCGCGTGACGACACCGATGAGGGCAAGCACGGACTCGACGTAGCGCTGCACGGAGGCGATATCCGCGAAGCGCCGCTCCGTGGGGACCTGCAGGGGCGACCCGAAGAAGTCCACGGTGCCGCCGCGCGCGAGCTGGCGCGCCCACTGCTCCTCCGCGGCGTACACGGCGGAGCGGTGCTGGTCACGTGGAGTCACGGGGCCACCGTAGGCCGAGACGGATGCCCGTCGTCAACGGCACGCGCCGGCCTGTGGACGACGATTCAGGAGGGCCCGAGGAAGTCGCGCAGCTCCGCGTCGAATCGAGCGACGTCGAACTCGGTATCCCAGTCCACCGGGCGGCTGACCTCGACATCCCCATCTCCTTGGATCGCCGGATCGACCACGAGCAGCACGGCGGTGAAACCGTGCAGGTGATTATCGCCTCCGACAGGCCCGATCTCGCCAGCGGCGAAGAATCCCCCCACGGCCATGGTGCCGAGGCCTTCACGCACGATGGCGGCGTCATGGTCCGAGCTCGTGAACATCGCTCCGCCACGTCCGTTGCACGTGACGAGGTACGCCCCGGCCACCGCGCGATCGCGGCCGACGAGACCGACGGCGGTGCGCAGATCGGCATCCGCCGAGTCGGCATCGCGCAGGTGGAGCCTCACGAGCGATCCGACGTCGACATCGTCGCCCACGGACACGGCGCCGCTCTGAGCATCCACGCCGAGGATCCCGCGGATCACGAAATCCCCTGCATGCGCGCCGTCCACGCGGGGGTCGCGCGCGATCCCGACGTGCAGGCCCCGCACGGCGAGGGCCTGATCATCGGTGTCGAGTGCGGACACGACATCGCGCAGCCGCTCGAGGGCGGGACGTCCGGCGAGCTCCCGGACGGTGGTGCCCTCGGCGGAGGTCACGGTCATGGGATCGCCGATCGGCCGGCAACCCTGGCTCACCACGACGCGCACCGGGGCCGCGCGGTCTAGGACGACCCCCACGCCGCCGTTGTCGAAGACCGCCCCATCGAGCATGAGGCGGGAATCACCCCGTCGTCGCCCGCCCGACACGAGTCCGCCGACGACGGGGAGGGGGCCGTCTACGCGCGAGAACGCCGCGACGACTTCATCGGCCGGAAGGGTCCACGGGTCTGCGAGGAGGAAAGCGAGTCGATCATCATCGCTGAGATCAGGGAGACCGGTGAGCGCGAGACCTCCGTGCGGAGCGGGGACGGTCGCGAGGCGGAAGCCGCGCGGACGAGCGTCCGGCAGGTGCGCAAACCACACGGAAACGGCCGGCTGCATCTCCACCGAGGTGAGATCGCCGATGACGCCGTGCGCATTCGACCCAATCACCACGCACCCGTGGGCGACCTCGTCGATCAGAGAGGCGACGTGCGCCAGTGCTCGCCCCGCGGCGAGGGGCTCTCCCGGGGCACCCACCTGGACGATGGCGAGGTGGGGTCTCGCGCCGAGATCGTCCAGGGCGACCTGCACCGCCTCGGGAACCGCCGAGTCCAGGCCTCGGCGCAGCGCGGAGGAGCACCGGGCAATGCTCGGGCCTCCGGGCGCCATGTCCACCATCCTGACGTACCGTCAGGTCATGACGAGCCTCGCTCCCCCTGTCCCGGCAGACCTCCCCCGCACCCTTGGGGCACTGCGCGCGAGCGGCTACGAGCCCCGCACGGTCAAGGAGGAGATCCGCGCCAACCTCGTGGCGCGCCTCGCGGCAGGCGAGCCGACCTTCCCCGGCATCGTTGGCTTCGACGACACGGTCATTCCGCAGGTGGAGCGCGCACTGCTCGCCGGTCACGACATCGTGCTACTCGGTGAGCGAGGCCAGGGCAAGACGCGTCTCATCCGCACACTCGTGACGCTGCTCGACGAGTGGATCCCCGTCGTTGACGGCTCCGAGGTCAACGACGACCCGATGGCACCCGTGAGTGCCTACGCGCGACGCGTCGTCGCCGAGCGCGGCGATGACACTTCTGTCACGTGGCGCCACCGCAGCGAGCGCTACGGCGAGAAGCTCGCCACGCCCGACACCTCGGTCGGCGATCTCGTGGGCGATGTCGACCCGGTCAAGGTGGCCGAGGGGCGCATGCTGGGCGATCCCGAGACCATTCACTTCGGGCTCGTGCCCCGCACCAACCGCGGCATCTTCGCGATCAACGAGCTCCCCGACCTCGCCGAACGCATCCAGGTGGCGCTGCTCAACGTGCTCGAGGAGCGCGATATCCAGGTGCGCGGATACACCCTGCGGCTGCCGCTCGATCTGCTCGTCGTGGCGAGCGCCAATCCCGAGGACTACACCAATCGCGGGCGCATCATCACGCCGATGAAGGATCGCTTCGGCGCAGAGATCACGACCCATTACCCCTACGACGTACAGCATGAGATCAGCCTCATCGCCCAGGAGGCGGATCTTGTCGCAATCGTGCCGCTGCACCTGCTCGAGGTCATCGCGCGCTTCACCCGGCTCGTGCGCGAGTCCGGCGCCGTAGACCAGCGCAGCGGTGTCTCGGCGCGCTTCGCGATCGCCGCGGCCGAGGCGCTTGCCGGTGCGGCTTTGCGCCGCGCCGCCATCACCGCCGACGAGCCGGTCGCGCGCGTGGGCGATCTCGCCGGAGTCGTCCCCACCCTGCGCGGCAAGGTGGAGTTCGAGGTCAGCGAGGAGGGGCGCGAGGAAGAGGTGCTGCAGCACCTCGCGCGCAAGGCAGTCGCCGAGACGTACCGTCGGCACCTCGGCGGGGTCGATCTCACGCCTCTCGTCACGCTCCTCGACGAGGGCGGCACGATCGAGGCCGGCGACCTCGTCACCGCGACCGGGCTGCTCAACGCTGCGGGCGCGTGGGAGGGACTCGGGCGCCTCATCGCCGCGACCGAGGGACCCGACGCGGAGCCGACCGCGGGCATCACGGCAGCGTGCGTCGAGTTTGCCCTCGAGGGCCTGTGGCTCACCCGGCGCATCGACAAGGACGAGTCAGACGGTCGGGTCGTCTACGCCACCACGTCTTCGGAGGACTAGGTGCGCTACCGGTACGGCGCCTTCCACGGGGGGCCCGACCCCCTCGCCGAGCCCGTGGATGCGGGCGCAGCGGTCGATGCGCTCGCCGATCGCATCCTCGACGGCTCATCGGTCCGCGATGCCCTGCGCGACATGCTACGCCGGGGCATGGAGGGCGCGCGCGGGCTCGACGACCTGCGCCGACGCCTGCAGCAGCGCCGGCGCGAGCTGCAGAAGTCGGGTCGCCTCGACGGCCTTCTTGAGAAGGTGCGCGAGAAGCTCGATGAGGCCCTCGAAAACGAGCGCAGTGCACTCTTCCCCGATCCGTCCGACGACGCACGCTTCCGTGAGGCATCGCTCGACATGCTTCCCGACGACACCTCGCGCGCGGTGCGCGAGCTCGCCGAATACGACTGGCGCTCCCCCGAGGCGCGGGCGGCGTACGACGCGATCAAGGACATGCTGCGCCGCGACGTGCTCGACCAGCAGTTCAAGGGAATGTCACAGGCGCTGCAGAATCCCGGATCTCCCGAGGAGCAGCAGGCGATGAAGGACATGCTGGCCGACCTCAACACGATGCTGGACAAGCATCGCCGTGGCGAGGACGTCAGTGAGGACTTCGAGCAGTTCATGGACAAGCACGGGGAGTTCTTCCCCGACCGACCCGAGAGCTTCGAGCAGTTGCTCGACGACCTCGCGCGCAGGGCGGCCGCGATGCAGCGCATGCTCGACTCGATGACGCCTGAGCAGCGCGAGGAACTCGCCGGGCTCATGGAGCAGGCCTGGCAGGACATGGACCTTGCCTCCGAGATGTCGCAACTGCAGGATCACCTCCGCGCTTTGCGCCCAGACCTTCCGTGGCAGGGGCGGCAGCGCATGCAGGGCGAGCGTGGGCTCGGGCTGCCCGACGCGACCGAGGCACTCGCGGAGATGGCCGACCTCGAGGCGCTCGAGGCGCAGTTGTCGCAGGACTATCCGGGAGCAACGCTCGACGACGTCGACGTCGAGGCAGTCGAGCGCGCACTCGGGCGTCAGGCGGTCGATGACATCGAGCGGCTGCGCGAGATCGAGCGGCAGCTGCGCGAGCAGGGCTACCTCACCGAGCGCTCCGAACTCAGTCCCAAGGCGGTCCGGCGCATCGGGCGCACCGCCCTGCGCAGGGTCTTCGCCGATCTCGATGCGGGGCCACGTGGCGAGCACGAGATCCACGACGCCGGTGCCGCAGGTGAGTTCACGGGTCAGTCGCGGGCATGGGAGTTTGGCGACGAGCAGCCACTCGATGTCGTGCGCACCGTGGGCAACGCGGTGCGGCGAGGGCTTGCGGAGGGGAAGCGATCACCGGGATTGCGCGCCGAGGACTTCGAGGTTCGTGAAACCGAGACACGCACGCGTGCGGCCGTCGCACTCCTGGTCGACCAGTCCTTCTCCATGGTGATGAACGACACCTGGCGCGCAGCCAAGACGACCGCCATGGCGCTGCAGGCCCTCGCGGCATCGGCGTTCCCGCTCGATGCCCTGCAGGTGATCACCTTCGCCAACCTCGCCCGCACGGTGAATCCCGAGGAGCTGCCCGACCTCGCGGCGAGTGACATACAGGGCACCAACCTCCACCACGCGCTCATGCTCGCCGGGCGCTTCCTCGACCGGCACCGGGATGCCGAGCCCGTCTGCCTCGTCGTCACGGACGGCGAGCCGACGGCGCACCTCCTGCCGAATCCCTCTCCCTCCGGCGGCCCGCACTGGTGGTTCATGTGGCCCCCGGACCGGGAGACCATCGAACTCACCGTGGCGGAGGTCGACCGCCTCACCCGGCGCGGAGTACCGATCTCGTGGTTCCGGCTCGGTGACGATCCACGCCTGGAGCGCTTCCTCGACGCGATGGCACGGCGCAATGGGGGCCGCGTCTTCGCCGCGGATGGTGACCGGCTGGGTGACTACGTCGTGACCGACTACGTGCGCGCACGCAAGGGGCGACGCCGCAGCGCATAGGGGCCCCGCGTAGGGTCGTCGATCGTGCGTCGATGGATCCCGCTGCTGCGTGATCTTCCGGTCGAGGTGAGTGTCCTCGCCTCAATTGCCTTCTTCGTCGCTCTCGGCTTCGGGATCGTCATCCCGTCTATCCCGATCTATGCCGAATCCTTCGGTGTCACCGCGCTCGCTGCCTCGGCCGTCATCTCAGCCTTCGCACTTATGCGCTTCGTCTCCTCTCCCTTCGCCGGGGCGTGGACCAACCGATTCGGCGAGCGCAACGTGCTGGCTACGGGCCTGGCGATCGTCGCGATCTCGAGCTTCTTCGCGGGATTGGCCCAGACCTACGTGCACCTGCTCATCCTGCGCGGCATCGGCGGCATCGGATCCGCGATGTTCACCGTCTCGGCGATGGCACTGCTCCTGCGGGTCGTCGACGCAGACCAGCGCGGTCGTGCCTCCGCGGCCTGGCAGGGCGGATTCCTCGTCGGCGGCGTGGCAGGGCCAGCCGTCGGCGGCATCCTGCTCGCCATCTCGATCCGTGCACCCTTCTTCTTCTACGCCGGCACGCTCGCCATCGCGACCGTCATCGCCCTGGTCTTCCTCTCCCCCGCTCGCCTCGCACAGCGCGAAGCGGCTGTGGTGGCGTCGGAGCCGACCGGGGATGTGGCGCCGGACATCCGGCCCGGCGGCTGGGCCGAACTACGAGAGGCCCTCGGCAGCGGCGCCTACCGTGCTGCGCTCGCGGTCAACCTCGCGACGGGACTCACTGCCTTCGGCCTGCGCGCAGCGCTCATTCCGCTCTTTGTCGTCGAGGGACTCAAGCAGGGCCCCAGCCTGTCGGGATGGGCCTTCCTCGTCGCTGCCGCCGTACAAGCCATCTTCCTGGTCCCAGCCGGTCGTCTCACCGACCTGCGCGGCCGGCGACCGGCGATGATCATCGGCACGATCGCGACCGTTGTCGGCATGCTGCTCCTCGTCGCCGACGACCTGGCCACGGGCTCGCTCTCCCTCGCCTTGGTCGTCTTCTTCCTCAGCATGGTGGTCATGTCGATCGGCACGGCGTTCCTCGGCTCGGCACCTACGGCCGTCGTCGGCGACATCATGGGCGGACGCCAGGGAGGAAGCGTGGTCGCGACCTTCCAGATGGTGTCGGATATCGGCGCGGTCATCGGCCCGCTGCTCGGCGGACTGCTGCTCGACCTCTACGGCTTCGAGTGGGCCTTTGCCTTCGGGGCGGCCATTGCGGCGCTGGCACTCATCTTCGTGGTCCTCATGCCCGAGACGCTGCGCTCGCGCACGCAGACTTAGTCGTGCGACCGCCTAGTCGGGGAAGCCGGGAGCGGTGCGACGCCAGGGCCGCATCCGCTCGACCCAGGCGGCAACCGACAGCAGCAGCGCCTCCCGGCCGCGGCGCGCCACGACCTGAGCCGCCACTGGGGTACCCGCCGTCGGGTGCACGCCCATCGGGATGACGATGGCCGGCATTCCCGCGACATTCCACGGTGCGGCGAAGGGTGCATAGCGGATATTGGCGAGCATGGTCGAGGACCAGCCGCCACTGAACCAGCGCCGCGCATTGATCGGTGGTTGTGCCAGTGCCGGTGTGATCAGCACGTCATACTCGCGGAGGAATTCGTCAGCGTGACGGATCCACGACTTGCGCAAGCGCTCATCCATGAGCGGCGTGCGACGCACCCACCGACCCAGCATCGCGTGCCGCCGCACGCGCGGCTCGAGGCGAGCGG